>PMDX01000090.1:0-28637 GCA_003154635.1 Actinomycetota bacterium
AGGTCGGCGCGGTCGATTCCATTGTAGATATCGTTGGGTCCGCCTTCGGGATAGACGCGCTCGGAATCACGGAGGTGTTCTCATCTCCACTGCCGCTCGGCCACGGTATGATAAAGACCGCCCACGGCTCGCTTCCTGTACCCGCCCCGGCCGTGCTAGAGATACTTGAGGACACGCCAACCTATGGCCGCGGTATACCAACAGAGATAGTGACCCCCACCGGCGCAGCCGTCATCAAGACTCTTGCGAGCTCTTTCGGTAACGCACCACTGATGCGCCTGGAAAAGACCGGGTACGGCGCAGGCACCAAGGACCTTGGCGTGGCCAACCTCCTCCGCGTGATCACCGGGGAAGCGCTCGATTATCCGAGCGAAGCCGAGGAGCTGGCGATCATCGTCTCGACGAACATCGATGACATGAACCCGGAGTTCTACGACTACGTGATGGAGCGTCTCTTCACCGCGGGAGCCCACGACGTCTGGCTGACCCCGATACAGATGAAGAAGACCAGGCCAGGCACGGTCGTGAACGTTCTCTGCGCACCAAAGGATGCGACCGCGATAAAGCGTATCCTGATAGAAGAAACGAGCACTTTCGGGCTTCGCACCTCGATGGTCATGAAGAAAGCTATCGAGCGCGAGATTATCGAAGTCGAGACACCCTGGGGGAAAGTCCGAGTCAAGGTTGGGCGCGAGAGCAATCACATCACGAGCGTCTCACCCGAATTCTCCGACTGCGCCCGCATCGCCGGCGAACAAAGCGTCCCCATTAAAGAAGTCTTCCGTACAGCCCAATCCCTCGCCCAGGAACAACTCGAATAAGCCACCTTAACCGGTTTCGGCGCGCATGATGAATTGTTGTTGGGTTTCGTTGTTATCGACTTTTTTCTCGTTTGGGACCGGGCCGGCTTTTACGGAGAGGGTGTTGAGAACGCTGGAACCGGTGACTGGTGTGAGGTCCTCGAAGACGAGGGATGCGGTCTCTCCTGCTTTCAACTGCGTGATCTTCTGGGTCTTTTTCTGCGGCGTGGAACCGTTGTCAGCGGCAAGGGTCACGACCACAGGCACATCGGTCTCGGTCTGGTTGCCCTGGTTCTGAATGCTGACCTTTACGGTGAAAGTCTTGTTGTAAGGGAGTACAGATACGCCGGACTGCGTCGTATCGGTACGCGCCGGTGACGTGGAGACTCCCACGACGGCAACTCCGTGAAGCGCATTTCCCACGCCTTCACCGGACAGTCCCCCTATGTACTCGCGAACCGAAGCCTCGAGCGCATCGTCGGTCTTTTGCATGTACACGGAATCGGCGATCTCCCCGTTGGTCAGATTGGCGTCGGTCAGCTTCGCGCCAAGGCTGCTCCTGAACCGCTGCAAGGCCACATCGCTCAGCACGAGGTTAAGAAGCCCCTGGGACATCGTCGTGGCCGCTTGGTTGGTGTCTTTCTTATCAAGTACGTCCACGAGGGCTCCCCTGTATTTGTCCATCCCGTCGACGCGCATGTCGAACGCCAGTTGGACGAGGGGCTGCAGGCCGTAGACACTCTTGGGGACGACTACCTTGGTGGAGTCAGCGGCGATTTCCTTGCTCGTCTCTACCATCTGCGTTAGCTTGCGGTTGACATCATCGCGAGAGAGGTCCTGGGCGGTAGCCCTTATGTTTTCGAACTGGGTACCGATTACCGCGGAGCGCATGATCAACTTGTTGACAGCGGACGTGTAGTCTCTGAGCTTCTCGTTTTCGCCGGCTTCCTTGTTGCTGCCGCACCCTCGTCCGAATATCCAGCAGAATACCAGCGCAACGATCACCGCTGTGATTATCAGTATGGGAGTGGGGCCCTTTCGTCTCGCCGGGGTCGGCCCAACAGGGCCGGTGCGCCTGCGGACGGTGCTCCGCGTGCTCCGCCCCGTAGAGTAACGGGGTTGTCTTGACTGCGAGAATCTCGCCATCTCTTTTCTCGAAGGTTCTCATAGCTTGTTCAAGCTCGGGTGTCCACCAGAGTGCCCACCCTTTGGCCAAAAATAAATAGTGCCTCGATAAGGCACATCAAGTTCGCCGATTATGTCAGCTTCAAAGCCGATTTGTCTATCGCGTCCATGCGTCCGCTGAAACGCACTTTGTTGGTGGGCGAGGAGGGACTCGAACCCTCATGCCCTTGCGAGCACAGGACCCTGAACCCTGCGTGTCTACCAATTCCACCACTCGCCCGCCGGACAGCGCGTCTTCAATTTGCGGTACGTCGGCCAAGAGCCTGCAACCGACACACCTGGTACTGCCTGTGCATCCCGCAGGATGCCGCATCTAACATCGTATACGATTTTATTGTTTCACAGCCTGCTTTACGTGGAGCATACGATGTCAACCGTCTCTCCGCCGGTCGCCCTGACCAGGTCGTACGACCTTATCTTCAGGATCGCGGAAAGCTCACCGCTGCCAGTATATACTACATCTTCTCTGAGGGTGTAATAGTCGATATACGCCGCCATCTCTATCTTGTGTGCGACAGGCGGCAGGGCACCAGCTATGTACCCTGACAGCGATGGAACATCCTCTCCGGGAATCCGTTTTATCTCGCTGGAGCTGGACACCGCGATCAACTTTTCTTCGTCGACACGCCGGTCGGCGGGAAGGACGACCATCACTGGTTCGCCGTCGAGACGGTAGAGCTCGACCCTTGCCATCTGCGCCAGGTCGAGCCCCAGTGCAGCGGCTGCCTGTTCCAGGCTTCCGGCAGGCCCCGCGAGCTTGAATATCTCGTGTGGAACGTCAAGTTCCTGCAAGCGGTTATGAACGTTCAGGCTTGAATACATGGTTGTATGCGCAGTCTCAATTCACCGGGAAAGGGGTCTGGGTTGTTGACGACGATATGGCCTGAGGAGTGTCTACTTCATGCCGCCTTTACGGCCGATCTTCTGGTAGAACTCCGTTCCATACCTTTTCTTGGTGGTCTGGCCGCCCTTCTTACCTCCGACGCTTCCGATCTTGCTGTAAAAATCGGAACCGTACTTCTTCTTGGTGGTCTGACCGCCCTTACGGCCGGCCTCGGCTCTGGTCATCTTCGCCTTCGCCACAGCAATCGCCCCCCCGAGGCTAACTAAGCGGAACCGGCTAAACCTGCAGGCCGGTTTTCAATTACCCGCTTCTACTATTATGTCACCATGTTATCAACAATTCCAGTTGGTTGCTTCCCTGTTCGAAACTGTTTTCCTGCCTGGCGACACGTTTTTACTTAACTTGCCTGTGTATCTTGCCGATATACAATTTGCATTTATTCACCCTCTGAGCGCACACTGGCTATTGATGGCAACTTTGGATGGCAAGTGGAAGGGGGGCATGACCGTGGATCCGAAGGATGTCCCTTATTTTCTCCTTGGTGCGATGAGCACTATCAGGGAGGAGACGAAGAAGACCGTCGACGACCTGGTTGAAAAAGGGAAGAGCGGCTCGAGTAAAAGCGCAAAAGGCCTCGCCCAAACCGATAAGGCGGTCAGAGATCTCGTCGACAAAGGTCGCAAAGAGCGGGAAGACCTCCTCAATGCTATCGGTAAAGAAGTCACCAGGGTCCTCGATAACATTGGTGCCGTTACAAAGAACGACATAAGATCGCTCGAAAAAAAGCTCGCCAACATCGAGAAGAAGGTCAAATAGCGGCCCATTACCTTTGGGAATCACTACGAAGCGAGGTGTCGACATGGATTTGAATGACATGCCTTTTCTTCTGTTGGGAGCGCTTGCATCCGCCAAGGATGAGTCGGTCGCGTCGCTTGACGACATGATTGCCAAGGGAAAGGGACTGGCCGAGGGCACGAGGTCCAAGGCGAAGGCAACCGTGCAGGACAAGAAGTTGGACGCCACCGTACGGGAGCTCGTGAAGAAGGGCAAAGAGGACAGCGCCGAGCTCGTGGATGCTGTTGGAAAGGCGGTCAGGGACACGCTCAACTCACTTGGGATCGTGACCAAGGCCGACATCAAGAACGTCGAGAAGAGGTTGGACGACCTCGAAAAGAAGATCTCCGCCAAACCGGCGAAAAAGCCCGCGCCCAAGAAAGCCGCCGGGAAGAAAGCGGCGGCGAAGAAGCCCGCGGCGAAGAAGAAAGCTCAGTCCGGGAAGAAAGCGGCGGCGAAGAAGAAAGCTTGACGGTCGTACGTCAATTTCCGGATATCTCAAACCCGTGACGCAGCGTCACGGGTTTTTTATTGCTTCACCGGGCGGCGGCGCGATGTCCCTGAAAGCCTCGATCGGTACACTTTCACCGGCGGGCTCCGGCGCGACCGCTTCAAGGCCCGGCTCGACCGGTGGACCACCAACCACCTGCTCCGCGGGACGCTGGAGGTCGACGAACGGTGGCACCCTGGAGCGCGACCGCTTCGACATGGTATTGCCGATGACGCCCACCAGCAGAACCAGCGCTCCCACGCCCAGCGCGATGTCGAAGAAGAGGGTGGTCTTCGAACCAATGTTTCGGAACGCATCGTACATGGCCGCTTTATACGCCACTCCAGAACCGGACTTCCAGAAGAATTCGTTCATCACGCGGATCCACAGCGAAGCCGGGATTGTCGCGGCGATGAGCACGAGCCCGGCGCCTATCGCCTTGCCCCATCCTCTACAGAACACCAGGAAAAGGGCGCCGAAGGCGAGAAACAGAACTCCACATCCGACGAGGGGCCAGATCAGCGTGCCGTGGGTATTCTTGTTTAATTCGCTCAGCAGCGTCGCGTCGACGGCTTTTGCTCTTTCCTCACCGGTGCCCCTGGCCGCCTTCATGGGCAGGTTCCCTAGATATCCCTGCCTGAATATCTGCTGCGCGACTTCAGAGACTACCTTGACGGCGAGGTCAGCCGAGCTTAGCGAATTGATATCCGATGCACTGAGAGAGACGTCGACTCCGAGGTCCGGAATCAGTATCGTCGCGTTCTTTAGCCTGCGTGCTTTCGACCTGAGGTCCCTGTAATTCTCTTTCACGACTTGCCTGACCTGTGTCGCGTCAGACACTAGTGGGACAAGGAGCACCTTCGACGCGCCGGAACTCGTGGTCCTGTACATGCCTGCGAATGCCAGCGAGGCAAAGAGGAGAAGCGCGGTCAGTATCCCGAAGACCCACTTGAGGTCTCCTCTCCAGTGAGATGGAGCCGGCTCGGTCAGTATCCCGAACTCCTCGTCTTCGAGCGCGTCCAACTGCGGCGGCGCATACGGCTGCGGGTACGGAGTTCCGGGGTAACCCGGGGGCTGCGGTCCCTGCGGGAAGCCCATTGGAGGAACCGGGACTCCGCTGGAAGCCACCGGCGCACCGGGCATCATGGGGACAACAAGTGGGGGAACCGGTATCTGACCGGTCTGCTCGACAGGTACGGGTGGGCGGACATCCGGATACCCCCCGGGCGGAACGAATCCAGGCCCGTACCCGAACGAGGGGGGTACGAACGGCACCGGATACCATTGGGGCTGCGGGTAGAAATATCCGGGAGGCGGGGCCACCGGCGGCGGCGCGGGGGCCTCTTGAGCCGGAACGCCCGCCTGTGCGGTAGGCGCCTGACCAGGTGCTCCCGCTTCGGGAGGCGGTGTTACCGGTTGTACTGATCGAGATGGAGGAGCCACTAACGGCTGGTTCGGGGCAAGCCGGGGCTGCGGCGCGGGAACGACGGGCGCGACTCCCCCTGTCCATTGACCTCCTGGTTGTGATTGCTGAACGAACCCTGGCTGGGGCTGCGGTCGCAGTTGTTGTGGCTGCGCCTGTACTGGAGCGGGCCCCCCTGGCGGCAGCACCTGTCCCGCCGGGCTCACCTGCCCGGGCGAAGGAGCCGGAAACACCTGTCGCCCCGCGACCTCGGGCGGCATGCCCGTTTCGAGCATTCTCTGTTCGGCTTCCTGTTCTTCTTTTTTCCTTCGCCTGTGCTTGCCTTTTTCAGCCATGGAGCCCTCCCGGCCCGATACGAGCGGACCAATGCGCCATTACGGCTCACACTAATATATTCACGGAAGCAGGGTCCTATCCCTTATGTTTTATTGCCGCGGTTAAGGACAACGAGAAGACTTTGATCGCGCAAACAGAAGAAGGGCTCAGGTCTGGGGGGTTGAGAAAACAGATCTGACCCCTGGTTTTGAAGGGGCGCAGGTCTAGTTAGTGGGTTGGGTCTGTTGGTTCTGGTAGGCTGTTGGGAGGGTCTAGATGTGAGGTGAGGGAATGGACCGGAGTGAGATAGAGGGGTTCCTCAAGGAGAATGGAGCGGATTTCATCGGCTTCGCGGACGCGGATCCTTTTGAGGAATGGCATGAAGAATGCGCGGCTAGATTTGAAAACGGAATGCTGCCGGCTCGTTATTCCAGGGTGCTCGAACATGACCCATGCCGGTACATCCCGGGAGCGAACTCGTTGATAGTCCTGGGCTTGCGCTACCCGGCCCTCTCCGAGGTTGACGACCCCGGCCGCTGTTCGGTCGCCGGGATCGCATGGGCGCGAAAAAAGGAAAGGGACCTGGCCGCTCGCCTCGTGCAGTTCTTGGAAGGTTCAGGCGCGCAGGCGCGTGACGCTACCGGGCTTCCCGCAAAGGCAGCGTCGGTGCGCTCGGGCCTCGCCACCCAGAGAAAGAACTCCCTCGCCTACTTCGAGCAAGGTGGTTCGGCTGTCAGGATAGGGGTCGTGGTAACCGATCTCGCCCTGGAGCTCACCCTCCCTCTCGAGTCGGATCCTTGCGTCAGTTGTACGCTCTGCCTTGAATGCTGCCCGACCGGAGCTCTGGTCGACGAATACGTCGTGGATGTGCCCAGGTGCCTTTGCTACGTGCTCGAACACGACAGCGTCCTGCCCGAGGACATGCGCCCGGCAGTCGGAAACCGTCTGATCGGTTGCGAGACTTGCCAGATCGTCTGCCCGGACAACCGCGAGGTGCCTCGTTCTTCCCTCGACGACGTTCCGTGGTTGGACCTCCTGAGGCTTGCCGGGGAGGTTTCCGTCCGTCCGGAGAAGCTCCTGTCGTACCTGCGCGACGACCTGACCCTTCCCGTTTACTCCGAGTACACGCCGCTCAGGGCCGTGGCCCTTGCCCTGGGCAACTGGAAAGACCCCAGAGGGGTCTCTTACCTCGAAGCCCTGGCGGGTTCCGAACGTCCGGAAGTCGTCGATGCCGCGCGCTGGTCGCTCGAGAGATTGCGCGAGTAGTGTGAGCGCCGCGGGGATGCGGTTTCAGTAACCCATGGCGTCGTGCCCACCCGTCCACGAGCCACCGTAGTCGAAATACATCGGGCGCTCGGCGATGATGCCGACATTGTTGGTCGACTCTACCTTTATCCCTATATCGTGGGACGCGTCATCCGCCACACCGAGGAAGTCGTTGGCGCTGATCGTCGTTCGCGAAAGCGCGGCCACGAACACCTGTTGCTCCGCCGTGGAGCCGTCCCCTTTCAGGTAGGTCACCTTGACCTGAGCTCCCTTTTCGGACGGGTTGGAGAGGCAGATGTACGTAGCGAAGTTCGGGCGTGTCGTTCCCTCGGCGAAATACCACGACGGCTTCGGGTACGAAGTTCCCATGGCGTCGCTGCCCCCCGTCCACTCCCCGCCGTACTTGAAGTACATCGGGCGCTCCGCGATGATGCCAACCTCGTTTGTCGAAGTGATGCGGCATGAGAAGTCTCTGCCGGTGCCGACGTCGTTCTGTGCAACCACGGTTGTCCTGGACATCGGGGCGACGGAGTAACCCTTCTCAATCTTTCCGCCGCCGGACAGGAGGTAAACCACCTTCACCGTGGCGGCTGTATCGCTGGGGTTGGCAAGGCACAGATAGGTATGGAAGTTCGATCTCGTCGTGCCCTCCGCGAAGTACCACGAAGGCCTGGCAGAAAGCGAACCAAGCGAGTCGTGGCCGCCGGTCCAGTTCCCCTGATAGTTGAAGTACATCGGGCGCTCGACGACCAGGCCCACCCTGTTCGGGCTGTCCACCGTGCAGGCGAAGTCCTTTCCGGTGCCGATCTCGCGCGCAACCTCTATGGTCTTTCTGGCCCTGCGCCCGACGGTATAGGACCTGTCCTGGCTTCCAGCACCTTCGACCATGTACTTGACGGTCACCTGGGCTTCGGAGTCGGAGGGGTTACCAATGCAGAGGTAGGTTTCGAAGTTGCTTCGGGTCGTCCCCTCCGCAAAGTACCACGTCGGACGCAGGAATGCGCTGCCAACCGTGTCGCTGCCCCCGGTCCACTTGCCTTTGTAGTCGAAATAGATCGGGCGTTCGGCTACGACAGGCACGCCGTTGGTTGAAAGAACCTCGCACGAGAAATCCTTTCCGCTACCGACGTCCGCGTTCGCGAGCACGGTTCGCCTCGAATGTGCAGGCACAGTGTAATCTCTATCGACGCTACCATCACCATCCGTCATGTAGCTTACCCTCACCTTTGCGTCCGTCTGGCCAGGGTTGCCCAGGCAGAGGTAAGTCGCAAACCCCGCGCGGCTCGTGCCCTCAGCGAAGTACCAGTTCGACGCGGTCTGCTCCGTGCTGCGGACCTCGACACCCGTGTAATAGTGCTTGAGGATGTCTCGGTAGTCCCAACCGTTCTGCGCCAGCACCCTGGCACCTTCCTGGCACATCCCAACGCCATGCCCCCACAACGTAGTGTTACCGCAGGGACACCCGACGCTCCGGCAGTAAGGCAGGTCCCCCCAGCCTACGTCTTCCGAGTTCCGGGTGTGCCCGTCGCAGTGCCCGAAGAAGAACGCCTCGATCACCTGGCCATCGTACAGGGCTGCGACTTTGTGGGTCGAGTCAACCGCGAGATCCGTGCGCGGGTCGTGCTGATCGCGCCATACCTGGCTGTTGGTGGTCGTGTCCACGTCGGCGTTCGGGTATTTATGCGCGGTCGCCGCGTAACATCGCGAAGCGATTGCCTGGGCGCAGAGAGCGTCATAAGGCCAATCGGCGCTCACCTCCGCGGGCACGACGCCCTTGAGGTAGTCGTCCATGTACATCACGCGCACGGACTTGTCGGGCATCAAAACGCGTACGGTCTCCGGGACTTCGGTGATGCCCGTGGCTTTCCGCGCCCCACCTGCCGGAGGCCCCTGTTGTCTCGAGCTGGAGGCGGAAACGGCGCCACACAGCAGGCCGAAGCATGCGACCATCGCCGCCAGCGCAGTGATTGCCCACTTCTTCCCGCTTGCTGTTGCCCGCCACCGGAAACGCACTTTTCCTCCAGTAATCTGATTCTTTCGACTCGTATGAATTCTTTCAGTAAACAAAGGAGCCCTCGTATGAGGGCTCCTTTTAATGCGTTATACGATGTGCGGTACTTTTACCGGGACTTTTTGACAGGGCTGGCCTGCCCTTCCCCTGCCCCATGTACCGCGAGCCTCACCCGGCGTTGATCCACCTTCGCCTGGAACCGGCTCTTATCTGGTTTTCGAGCTTCTGGAGCCCGAAGCGATCAATCCTCGGAATCGCCGCCGAACATAGGAGGACGATACGTCGCCATCCTCAGCTTGGATACCGCCGCGCCCGCACTGCGGGTGAAGACGTTCGGGTTGATGCACTCTACATAGCGCGGCAGAAGCCGCTCGTTATTGTTGATGACGTCCGCAACCTTCTGGGGGTCGAGATACTTCATCATCTCGCCTGCGAACGAAAGGCCTTCACCCATTGAATCCGCGATGGCTTTTGCGTCGAGGTAGGTCAGGATCTTGCCCATCATACCGGCGTTCTCGTTGATAGCTTCGGCTAGAGCACGAGGGTCCATACCCTCCATAACCCCGGAAATCAACTCCTTGTTGCTTCCCATCTTTCCACCGAGTTTACCCAGGGTCCTCATAAGTGACAATTCAACAACCCCCTTCCGGTCGAAACCGCTCCCGCGCAGCTTTCAGACAGCTGCTGCGCCGATTGACTATAACCTATCAGAACTGGTGGGTCAAACCTCAATTCTGTTTTATCTTCTTGGTCAAAATCGTTGTTTCCGGCAACGGTTTCCAAACGGCCGCTAACGCGCTCAAAGAGCTCCCGGAAGGAGGTTTCCCCACCAGGGTAAAGACATCCGGGCGCCATTCAAGTGGCGAAACGGCCTCTCCTCGGGGATTATTGGGTGTTCCAGGGTGAGCTCAGAGGCGCTGAACTCTTAGGCGTCTGCTGACCCCACGGCTCAGGACCGCCGTCCACGGCAGTCAGGAGGGCTCCGCCTGTAACGGCCACTTTTCCTCCACCTGCTATCACCCGCTCTTCCGCTTCAACAACTGCGGTGACTGCGAGGGGGCGGTCCTGAGACCCGACAACGTCCACTCGGCTGACGGATGGCGGGAGTCTCTCTCCCCGACAGTGGACAGGTACAAAGAAATGGATCAAACGCGGAATAACTGTCCCCGGATGACGGAAAAACACGAGGCCTGGAGGGAAGATGCAAGAGTTGGAGGTATAGAGTTGGAGGCCTTGAAGGCGGCGGTACCGGGTTTCGTGCGCCGAAAGGACATTCTGGTAGTAGAATATCAGCGTTGGAGGCGGCATATGAGGAATANNAATACCTGTGTAACAGGATTCCATCATATGCTCTCCGGTCGCAAGACAATGCGGATCATAAGATATAATCGCGCGAGTCGAACAGCGGCAACGTCTACCGAAGGGAAAGTCGAAAATGACTGAACTTGAAAAACAGTGGCCAGAGATACAGAAACTCAGCGGGCGGGCGTTTCCGAAATACATTTTCGCGACCGTAAATGAAGACGGATCTCCGCATATCACGCCGATGGGCTCGCTCGCATTGCGAGACGACTGCACCGGATTCTATTTCGAACGGTACTCGAAACAAATGCGCGGGAACCTCGACAGGGACAACAGGATAAGCATACTCCTCCTGGACTTCCGGCTTGTGTTCTGGCTGCTGCCGCTGATCAGGGGCAGGTTCGCGAAACCCGTCGCGGTACGCCTGAACGGCACCGTCGGCGAGAGACGGGAAGCTACCCTGGCGGAGGAGAACACTTTCAAGAAAGACAACTGGGCGATCAACCTTGCGCGAGTCCTCAGCCTGAGAGGATACAGGCGCCTGTGGGCACCGCTGAACCGCGTGCGTGACATCAGGTTTGAATCATTCGAACCGGTTGACCTCGGAATCATGGGCCGCGGGAACTGGGGGATCGAGGAGTACTCCGAGTAGCAACCTGTTAGACGTCTACATAAAGTAGATCCGGTCCTGCGCGGTTTCGCGGGATGAGAGGCGAAGCCGAGGAACCTCTACTTCATCCAGACTGAGATAGGAAAATTGGGTTTAATAACAACGGTCACCGCCCCAGGNNTCCCTTGCTGTCCCCGAAGTTGTTCCCGGTTATTTTTGTAAATCGCAATTAAACAACTACATGCGGGTTTGACGGTATGACCGGCGACAACGTACTCTTCTGAAGACCTTTTGCGAGCGATCGCATGCGCGAAGGTCGGAGAGGAACACCGGATCCCCGAGCCAGGCTGACACGAGCGTACAGAGCTTGCGATCTGTCCTCTCTGAACAGCAGGCCGACGAGTCCGAAAGCCAGGGGCGCCACCCCGAGTTCCGTCGCCTTGCCCTTCGTTGTGAACACCAATATGAGGATGAACGCGGCCAGGAGTGCGAGTATCAATATGAGCACGAAGATAGCCCTCGGGGTGAATATCTTCTGCTGCTCGGGAATCTTATTTGGCGCCGGGAGGGGTGCCTGGTCGTACGGGATCGGCTCTGGGATCTTCATCCACGAGATGTCTTTTCCGCAATTGACGCAGACCATCGCGTCCGCCTCGTTGCGCGTACCGCAGTTCGGGCAGAACTTGCGGGGCACACGCGTCTTTCGGTAGAGCTGTTTTTGCTCTTCAGTAAGGTTCTCGTCGCCCTCTGCCATTTCTCACCCCTCAGATTCGCATTGCTCTTGTACTTATTCTAGACCTGATCCGCTACCCATTACTTGACCCCGATCAAACCACGGGAGGTGGCTTGCCCCTCATCCTCCGCAAACCAGGCTCATGAAATAGTGAAGCAGGGGGGATCAGCCCATGACGATGCGGACTGTGTGGACGGCGCCGTCGTTGAAGGGTTTTATGACGTTGCCCTCGATGGTTTCGCCGTCTACTATGACACGTCGGACTCCCTTGCTGATTCCCTTGGGCTTATCGATCTCGACTTCGTAGATTGCGCCACGGAACCAACGGCGTGCAGTGATAGCTTCCCAGTCGGTTGGCAGGCAGGGGTCGGCGAGCAGGCCCTCGTAAGTGGGTCTGATGCCGATTATGTATCCCCAGAACACATGCCACTGCCACGCCGCCCCTCCGGTGAACCAGGAGTGAGAACCCTCGCCGAAGTACTCGGATTCCGGGCCGATGATGTATTCAGCGTACACGTACGGCTCGGACTGGTACAGGTCTCCGTCCTCATGCTCGCGGATGAGCGGCAGGACCGACCGGTACGACTGGAGAGCCGTGTCCCCGTCCCCCACAAGCGCCCACGCCATCGTCGCCCACGCGGTCGCGTGCAGGAATATCGCGGCGTTCTCCTTGGTGCCAATGGCGAATCTCGTGATGATCCCGATGGAGGGGTCGGGCTCTTGCCAGCCCGGAAGGAAGAGAGCGCAGCCTTTTTCGGTCAGCAGCTTTTCGCGCGCGGATGCCATCCCTTTCGCGGTGCGCTCCGGATCGAGCCCCGCGATCGCCGCCCAGCTCTGCGAGTTGACGAATATCTCGGCGACGGGATTGCCTTTACCCCCGAGAACCTCTCCCTCGTCGTTTGTGCCCCTTGTGTACCACTCGCCCCCCCAGGTGTACTCCTCCAACGCCTCCCTGAGAGATTCCCCGACGGAGGCGACGCTCTTGACCCCGGGCATGCCATCAACCAGGGAGGCCAGCTCGAGGTACTCGTTACACAGGTAGAGCAGTTGCTCGCTTGCCATCACCGATTCGCCTCTGCCCTGCCTTCCAGCGTAATTAATCGCGTCGTTCCAGTCACCCTTCTCTATGTGGATCAGGTTCCTCGAGCTGCGGCGCTGCCAGACGTTCTCAATGATGCGATAGATGAGTTCGGCGAGTGTCATCTCGACACCGTCGTTCGTGGTCACGATCTCTTCGACCTGGTCCAGGTTTCCGCTCTCCTTCAGATAGAAGAAGATCGAAATGGGCAGCCACATCGCCACGTCTATGTTGCCGGCTATCCCCGAGGGAAGCGCGATGTCCCGGATGTAACCCTGGTCCACGCTTCCGTCCGAGCGTACGAGGCTGATATGTTGTACGATCCGCTCCCAGGCGTCGTCGAGGAACCTGGGCAGCGCGCCCAGGATACACTGGGCCGTGTCGCGGTAACCCCAGGTCTCATTTCCGCTGCAGATGTAGTACGATCCGTCCGAGCGGTACCACCAGAAGCAGATCCTCGACTGGTACTTGTTCCATATATTGACGAACTGGTTGATCTTGGGATCTTGCGTGAAGACCGTATCGCCGTACGCAATGTCGTGCCAGTACTGATTGCACTCCTCAAATCGTCGCTCGCACACCTCCGGGCGGATGTGGTACTCGATCATGTCAAAATCCTCTTCGCGCTGAATCACGCCCATGGAGATGATAATGCGCTCCTCCTCACCCGGGTCGAGCTCTACCGTGTACTTGTGCGCGAAGACCGCCGGACGGCCGTCGTTCTCCCTGTTGCTCAGCTTTCCCTCGACGACCGCGCGCGGGCGGGCTGTTCCTTCACCCGGGCCGACGAACTCATCCCTCAGGGTCTCAAACGACTCGGGCTTGCGAGTGCTCGCGAAGAACACCTTGATGGGCCATGCTCTGTTAGGCGCGTATGCCTCGCGGTTCCAGTACGTCTTTTCCCCCACGAGCAGCTCGCCCTGTTGATAGACCCTGTTGAAGAGGATGTTGGAATAGTACGAGATTATATTGGGCATGTGCTGCCCCAGCAACAGCTCGACGAACGGGTAGACCTCGAACGTCTTGCGCCGCTGTGATTCGTTGGTGAAGTGCAGGATCCAGTATTCGATGTCTGCGTCAAGTGGCACGAGAAACGAGAGCCAGGCCGTCAGACCGTTGTGTTGTGCTTCAAGCCGCTGGTACCCGAGGCCGACCCGGCAGAGCCATGACGTGAGGTCCGTTCTTGTCGGGAGCCAGTTCGGCGTCCATATCTCGTCGCCTTCCTTGATGTAGACAAACCTGCCCGGGCCGTTGTCGAGGGCGGGGGCCCAGAGGTTAATCCCGTAAGCCGGTGGCTGTTTCCAGAACGAGTATCCACCGCCGGTATGTGTTATGAAAGAACAGTACGTACCGTTCGTCAGGTAGTTTATGTAAGGGTACTTCAGCCTTGGGTTCGTGATGATGTACTCGAGGCCGTCCTCGCTGAAGTAGCCGCTCTTCCTGGGATTCTTGTGTTCTGGCACGCGCGCCCTCCGCTTGATCCGGCGGCCAGTTCCCGGCCCGCCTGTATTCAGCTAACCGCAACATATTCTTTATCGAACCGGCGCTTTTTACCTCCCGGCACGAACCTTTTGCCGAGAGTTCCTCTCACGTCCCAGCCGTCACGTCACTACCTGCGCCGGCGGGTTCCAGGTGAAGCGCGGTCTGGATTCGCAACAGTGCTATGAGCCAGTGTATGGTCGCCTCAGCGCTTCGATTGGGATCGACCTCGCCGAAGAGGAGGCCGTCGGAGCAACTGAACGACGCGAAATCGTACAGGGGCTGATCGAGCGCGTTGCGCCCCAGAAACCACTCGAACGCCGCCCTCGCCATCTCGAGCCACTGCTCGTTGCGCTCTATCAGGTACGCATCGATGCATGCCGAGGTAATGGACTCAGCCTCGATCGGGAGCTGCTCGAACTTAGCTCTCTCACCACCCTTGCGGTGCCAGCCCTGGTTGCCGACGAGGTCGAACATGCCATCGCGGTAGCTCTCACGGACCAGGAACCCGAGGCTCTCGAGGCCAGCCGAACGGTACGGCTCCAGTCCTGTCTCCCGGTACGCGAGAAGAAGCGCTCGAGGCAAGATGCCGTTCGCGTAGTACAGGCTTCCCTCAAACCACTCCCAACCGGGCGAGGAGTATTTCTCATAGGCCGCGTTAAGCTTACTCGCTTCACGCTCGAGGACGCCGGCGACGATGCTGGCGCCCGGAAGCCGGGTCAGATAATGATAGCAGCCGCATATCGTATATGCGGTCGCCCGGAGCGAGGTCGGCTCCAGGTTCGGCAAGGCGTCATCGAACATCGCCTTTGCGAACGATGCCAGCCCCTCGTCCGGCTCGAGCGCGATGGTCACACCCAGGCCTTCCAGTGCTTTGCCCTGGCACTCCTCCGAGCCCGCATCATCAGCGAACGACTTGTCGTAGCCGAGCGAGTTATGGAAGTGGCCGTCGGGGCGCTGCATGTAGCTGAGAAGACCTATGTTTGTCCTGGCCAGATCCAGGCTCAAGGGATCGTCGGTCAGGACGTGGGCAAGGACCGCGGCTTCCAGGGCCAGTGCGTTGTCCTCCGTCGTGTAACCGCTGCCCCGGTCGGGGATGTCGAAGTGAGATTTGTGGATCACGCCGGTGGCGTCGGTAATGCGCACCAGATAGTCTAGCTTGGGTCTCGGCAGGTCCCGAAGCATGACGGGCTGCCTGTGCATCTCCCTCACGGGCGCTACCTTCCTTCCGGCAAGCACCTTTCCGAAGAGATCGACGTATTCCCTGGATACCTCCTCCCATATCATCTTGCGGCCGAACTCGTATGCGCTCTCACGCATCCCTCTCATCTTTTCCGGGTTCGAGAGCAAGTCGATCATCGCCCGTGACATGGCTTCCGGGTCTTTGACCGGGACCAGAATGCCGCGTCCGTGGTCGAGCAGTTCCCGGGCGTAGAAATACGGGGTGGAGATGACCGGTTTCCCAAGACCGATCGCGTATGCGAGCGTGCCCGATACGATCTGGTTCATGTCGAGGTAAGGCGTCACGTATACATCGCAACTCGCCAGGAACGAGTTCAACTCCTCCAGGGTGACGAACCGGTCGTAGAATATGACGTTGTCCTCGACACCCAGTTCGCGGGCGGTCCGCTTCAGGAAGAACCGGTACTTTTCTCCTTCGCGCCGCTTGAGTGGAGGGTGCGTCGCTCCAAGGACCACGTACACCGCGTCCGGGAAGCGCTCAACGATAGCCGGCATGGCCCGGATCATGTATTCGATGCCCTTGCGGGAATGCAGTAGCCCGAAGGTGAGTATCACTGTCTTGCCCTGCAGACCCCATCGGTCCTTGTAGTCGTCAGCGTCCGCGAACGGCATGTCCGGCACTCCATGATGGATAAGCGACATCTTGTCGCGGGGCACCCCATACACGTCTTCGAGTATCTCGACGGACTTCTCGCTCATGACGATGACCGCGTCCGAGAGCTCTGCTACCTCTACCATGGCGCGCCTGCGCTCGGGAGTCGGGTCGGGAAGGACCGTATGAGCTGTTGTCACCACCGGCTTCTTCAGATCTCGCATCAGGTCGGTGAGGTAAATACCCATCGGACCCCCGAATATCCCGAATTCATGCTGGACGCACACGAGATCCACTCCCGAGAGATTTACGTAATCCGCGGCGCGTGGGTAATCACGGGGGTTGTTTGCCTGCACCTCGAAGCGGACCATCGGCGGGTAATCATACCCTTCCGGCCGATCGTTCATCGCCACGACAAAAACGTCCGAACGCGGGCCGAGCGTACGCGAAAGCCACGTCGCGACATCAGTCGTGAATGTGGCCAGTCCGCACTGTCTCGGCACGTAATTGCCGATGACGGCAACGTTCATTTCTTCCCTGGTGTATCGAGGTCGACCGGTATTATGCATGGCTACCATCCAATCCTGCTTCAGGGGGGCAGGCCCTATACTTCTATATGCTTCCTCCTAAGCCTTCGCGATGCCACGGGTTAACCCGGGTTTTTTAATGATTTCGTGTGCTAGACTAATGCGGCGCCATCTGGGGCGCTCTGGGCAAAGGACTTGAGATGACGACGATAAGGCTCGAGAGGCCGATTCGGATAGAGAACGGAAACGGTCCGCCACGCTACCCCGTCAAGGAGGTCCTCGCCCGCTTCCGGGACCGCATCTACAGGGGCGACAGGTGCGAGTGCGCATGCTGTGGGCGATCGTTCAAGCTGTTCCTCTACAGCAATTACATGGCCGCGCTCTGCCCGTACTGCCTTTCGGTGGAGCGTTACAGGCTGCTGTGCAAGTACCTCCGAGAAAAGACCGATTTCGGCTCGTACCCGATGCGGGTCCTCGACATTGCCCCGATGTGGTGTTTTCAGGAGTTCTGCCGCTCCTTCGAGAACGTCGAATACATGTCAATAGATATCGAGTCGCGCCTGGCCATGCGTCATATGGATATCCGCGACCTCGAGTTCAAGGACGATCACTTCGACCGCATTGTCTGCTACCACGTTCTCGAGCACATCGATGACGACCGCAAGGCGATGGACGAGCTCTACAGAGTTCTCAAGCCCGGCGGGCAAGCGATCATCCAGGTGCCCATCTTTACCGAGACTACCATCGAGCGAGACGAGCTGTCGGAAGCCGAAGCGGAAGACCTGTTGAAGTACGACTGCCACCTGAGGTCCTACGGCAGGGATTTCGGCGGGATACTGTCCGTTTCAGGCTTCGACGTCGAGGTCGATGATTTCGCCAGGAAGTTCGGCGTCGAGGAGCTGAAACGATTTGGCCTTGATTGCACCGAGGATCTCTACGTCTGCACCAAATAACCTCCGAAATAAGCCGGCGCGCGTTGCGGGCTCGACATATAGACCCGGGAAAATTGATGCTATAATCTAGTCGAAACCGGTTCCAAAAGCGTGAATGGAACGTTCTACCTCTGGATGTTGTCTTAATTGACGCAGGTCCTGGTAGAGCACCTACCTCAGTAGAGGTGACTCGATGAAACCGCAAGACATAACTACCGCGATCAAGAAGCGCTGGTGGATCGTCGTCGCGCTGACCCTCGTGGCCGCGCTCGCGGCGACCCTCGCGGCGCACTTCAAGCAGCCGGTCTACAAGGTCGAGGTAATGGTTGCCGCCGTGGCGCCGGTGAACGCGTCCACGGGCGCTGTGGACGCGACAGTCCAGCTCGCTTACCAGATGCAGATGGCAAGCATCGCCGATGCCGCCGAGAGCCTCGATATCGCCAACGGGGTCAAGAAGCGCATCAAGATCGATGTCCCGGCGGAAGATCTCGTGGCGAAGGTCTCGACCACCGCCGTAGCCAACTCCGCCGAGTTCAAGCTGACCGTGAGCGACGAGAGCCCGACAAGGGTCGCCGAGCTCGCCAACGCCTGGGCCGACGAGACCGCCTACCAGCTTTCCAAAAACAAGATCCTGCTCGGTGGCAGCCTGACGGTGGCAACCAGGGCCATCCCTCCGAGCAAGCCGACCCAGCCGAAGCCGATGGTATACCTGGGGCTCGGCGTCTTCCTCGGCCTGTTGTTTGGATTCACCATCGTGCTGGGCTGGGAGTACTTCGACCCCCATTTCCGGAGCGAGGATGAGACCGAAGAGATGCTCGGCATCCCGGTGCTCGGCGTGCTCCCCAAGAAATCCCCCGCTGACGTGGTCAACAAAGAGTTGTACTCCGGGCTTCGCGCGGGCATTATGTTCTCCCGTGACGGCCAGGAAACGAGCTCCGTGGCCGTTGCGGCCGCGATGCCCGGCGGCGAAGAGCAGAATATCGCTATCAACCTCGCAAAGAGCATCGCCGGAGCCGGTGGCAAGACCCTGCTCGCCGATTGCGACATGCGTTCGCGCTCCGCTTCCGAGCTGATGGGAGCGGGCAAGCTGGCCGGTCTCGCGGAAGTCTTGGAGAAGGGCGAGCAGATAAAAGACAAGGTGGCACCCACCAGCGTGCCCAATCTCTACCTGCTTCCCGCGGGCAAACCTTCCGCGAGCCCATCCGACCTCCTGTCACTGCCGCGGTTCACCGAGGTTTTGAAAGCGCTGGAGCGCAGCTTCAAGTGGGTGGTGCTCAGCGTTCCTCCGTTGACCTCGGCGGTTGACGCCGCCCTCGTGGTATCAAAGGCGCAATCATCGCTCGTGGTCATCGACACCGAGACCTGCACGCGCAATGCCGTCCTCGACGCCCTCCAGAACCTGCGACGGCTCGAGCTCGAGCCGACCGGGGTCGTTTTGACGAACGTCAAGAGGAAACGGCGGGGACGCAAACTCGAGAACGTGTGATACCCACCGTGCAAAATCAACCTGGTAGTAATCGGCGCTGTGCGGCGGCGGGCGGCGGGCGGGCCACGCCGGACGATCTCTGGCCGGGCGGTTCCCCCTGATGGAAAGAGTCGGACAGGTCACCAAGAGCGCTTCCGCGCTGGTCATCGCCAAGCTGGTCACGTCGGCCCTGTTCTTCGTGCTGGCCATCGTGGTGAACAGAGAGCTGGGACCGGCCAAAGCCGGCATCTACGTCTACGCGATGACCCTCTACGCGATATTCCAGGTCATCCCCGACTTCGGTCTCGGCAACATCTGCATCCGCGATGTCTCGCCCGAACCCCGCAAGATACGGAAGTATCTCAAGAACATCATCTCGATACGCATCCTGCTGGGCGTGCTCTCGTTCGTGCTGCTCATGCTTACGGATATCATCACCACCGCCGTGCAGCATTCCGGCCCGCTCTCCACTCAGAGGTTCTGGGTGGTGTTCGTCGTGGCATTCTCGCTCCTTCTCGAGCAGCCGTTCTCCAACTCGCTCTCCGAGGCTTTCATCTCGCTCGAGAGGCAGGTCGTGGTCGCGTACGTGTACACGATCATGGGTTTCATCAGGGTGGCCCTGTCTCTGCTGGTCATCCTTTCCGGTGCAAGCAACGCACTCGTGCTGCTGATGGCGATGTACGTGCTCACCATCGGGTACTCGATAGCACACTTCTACGTCGTCTACAGGCGGACGATAAAGCGCATGGGCCTGGCCGGTGCGGCCGTACCGGTGGCGGAGAAGGTTCAACTTGATGCTGTCCAGAAAGAGCCGGACATCTCTCTCCAGGTGGACGCCGCCGTGCAGGAACTGGGTCTCGCGGTGGGGCCCGAGGCCGGTGCAGGCGCCGCTAACGAGCTCGTCGGTCTGATCGAGATGGCCGGGGCTCTTAAGCCCGGCGAAGGCCCCGGAGCCGCGGGCGAGGGAGAACCCGAGATCGACTTCGACCTGTGGCGCTACCTGCTCAAGGCGGCATGGCCGCTTGCAATCGCCGCTGCGGGGATCGTTGTGTACGCCGGCATGGACGTGCCGCTGCTCTCGTGGATCCTCGGGGGCACCAAAGGCGACACCGCTGTCGGGCTCTTCAACGCCGGGGCGATGTACGCGAAGGCTTTCGCATTCCTGACGATCGCGGTGACCATGGCTACCATGCCTGCGATCTCGATTGTCGGGAAATCGCATCCCGAGAGGCTGGGAGAGATCTGGGAGCGCTTCCTGCGGTACGCGCTGCTCATCGTCCTGCCGATCGCCGTTATTGTTCCGATTATCGCCCGCCCGGTCCTCCTCCTTCAGAAGCACGACTACATCCAGGTATGGAGCGTCGTCTGGATCACCATGGCCGCGATCAACTTCACCATGATGACCGCTATCAGCTACCCGTTCTTCATAGTGTTGAACAAGCAGCAGAGGGTCGTACAGGTTGTAGGTGTGGGATTGGTTTTGAGGGCGATACTCGATATCATCCTGATATCGACTTGGGGATACAAGGGAGCGGCGGTCACGATGCTGGTCTCAGAGATACTGGCGTTTGCGATCATTTACTTCCTGCTTTCGCGGATAACGGCGCACCGGTTCAAGNNCGCGGTCGCTCTCCTGCTCCAGAAGCTGCTGATCTCGGGCAAGACGTTCAAACATGCCGCAATCGGCACAATGCCCTATGCACTACTAATCTGTGCGATTATCGTTGTTATATATGGAGCACTCGCTCTTTCGACAGGTGCGCTCTCCAGGAGGGGCCTGAACGAGCTCAACGAGCTATTGAAGGTGAAGTGATGAGGTATCGACTGACACGGGCGGTCTGGCGGAGCAGGAGGCCGTTTCGAGTGGCCCTTCTCCTTGTCCTGCTCGTCACCGTCCTGGGCGGCTCCCTGGCAACGGGGGGATGCTTCGTTACCGAGACCATCAACAAGGCGGTGGTCACGAAGCGAGGCCTGGACATCGCCAACCAGATAAACACGAAAGCCCGCGAGGGTTACGATGTGCTGGCGGCGCGCACCAAGTGGGTCGAGGCGCTCCAGGCTTACACCGCGAACGACTTCAGCAAAACCAACAAGCTGATCAATCAGGCTCGCGCCGTCCTCGCCTTGAGCAACAAGAAAGTCGCCGAGCGCCTCTACTACAGGAGCGCGGACGGTACGAAGGTCTCAGGGCTGCTGTACAAACCCGAGGGCAAAGGCCCGTGGCCGCTCATCGTCCTCTGTCACGCGGGTTTCGGCGAGGGCGCCGACTTCAGTGACGTGGCGCTAATGGTGCGCAGCAAGGGTTACGTGGTCTTCAACCCGGACTTTCGCGGAAGCGGCAAGTCAGAAGGAAAGCATGAGGGCGCCAAGGGCGAGGTCGACGACGTCATAAGCGGGATCAAGTACGTGAAATCGCTCGGCGTCGTGGACGATACCCACGTGGGGATGTACGGCCAGAGCCACGGGGCGTCGGTCGCGATGCTGGCCGCATCTCGTTACTCCGGAATCAAGGCCGTCGTCGAGGAGGCCGGTTTCACCGACGCTGTAGACCTCTACAACAGCGAGGCCAACTCCACGGACGCGACCGTCTCCACCCTCAAGAAGGAGCTCCTCTCGATGATTGGCGGAACGCCCTCCCAGGTGCCCAACGAATACAAGGTCCGCTCCGCGATCAACTACGCCGACAGGATTAACGCGCCCATGCTGCTCATACACGGGGCGAAGGACCCGCTCATACCCGTCAGCGAGGCTCAGCGTATGTACGATGCCCTCAAGGCGGACGGAAAGACGGCGGAGCTCAAGATCTACCCCGAAGAGGCGCATTGCGTCGCCATCCCTGCAAACCGCAACGAGGTATGGGAGATGATGTTCGCCTGGTTCAAGAAGTACGTCTAAGCGGCGAGAGGCCTTTCTCGAAAGATGCCTCGAGCGAACACATGAACGCGGCTGGCCTGTCGCAGGCGTGCGGACGGGAGCCGTGGCTGCGCGCGGGCGTCCTTGCCGGGATGCTTGCCGGCGCACCTGGACAAAAAATCCTGCTGGTGGGTGAACGAGAGGGCATACTTGCCGCGCGGCTATCGGCGGAGCCGGGGTCCGAGGTGACCTGGCTCGACCCGTGCGGCGGCCAGGCTCAGTGGGTCGCGGCAAGCGGTCCGGGGGTATGTCCCGGGGTCGTCCGGGTCAACAGCGGCCCGCTCAACACTCCGTTCGCTGACGCGGAGTTCGACGCCGTCGCCTCGCAGTTTGCTATCGAGTTCGCGCCTGACCCCTCTGGAGCAATCGGTGAATGGGCAAGGGTCCTGCGCCCCGGAGGAATCCTGGCGCTGGTGACGATGAACGCTCTTTTCAAAGGCCCTGAACTCAGGCCCGGGGCCCGCCCCATGCACGAGTTCGCGCCAGCCGCCCTCAAGGCGCTCGCGACAGGTGCGGGTCTCGAAGTCCGCGGCGTCCGGACACTCATCCCTAACCTTCGTCTGCCGCTCTTCTACCGGGGCGACATGGGCTACAGCTTCCGCTTCGAGGACTTGCCGTATTTCGGGAACAGGGGGATGCTGCTGTTTTTACAGGCGGTAAAGTAGGAGGGCCTGGAGTTTGACCTTGAGAGTAGGCCTTGACGGCCGAGCGCTCGGAAATATTAACAAGAACCGCGGGATCGGCCGCTACACCGCGCGCCTGGTGGAAGCGCTGTGCGAGCAGAACAACGGCTTTGAGTTGGTGCTTTTCGGCTACGGGGACGGCCCCGAACCCGGACTCATCGACAGTGCCGCGCTGGAGTCTGTCGAGTGGCACAGGCTGTCGGGTTTCGAGAGATCCGCATACGGTGGCGCGCGAGGGCACCTGAGCTTCGCCAGGGCTGTTAACGATTCGGGTGTCGGGCTCTTCCACGGAATCGATCACAACATGACGCCTTTCCTCTCCTGCAGGAGCATCGTCACGGTCCACGACCTTATCCCTCTGGTCCTCAAAGGGCCGTACCTGGGCCCGAAGTCGTGGCTCTGGATGAAGGCTCACCGCGCCGCCTGCAGGAAAGCCGACCGGGTTATTGCGGTATCGGATTCAACAAGGGATGACGTCGAGCGCTTATGGAACATACCCCCGGACCGGATCGAGGTGGTCGCGGAAGGCGTCAGCCCCAACTACGTCCCGGTGTCGGGTGTCGATCTCGAAAACACGCTGGCGCGTTACGGCATCAGCCAGCCATATTTCCTCTATATCGGCGGGTTCGACCCGAGGAAGAACATCGGCAATATGCTGGTAGCATTCAAACGCTTCCTGCACGCGGGAGGTCAGGGCGTCATTGCGCTGTGCGGAGACGCCGGAGGGTTCGAAGAGTACCTCTCCGACGAGATAGACCAGCTAGGCATTCGCGACTGCGTGCTCCTGCCAGGCTTCATAGACGATGATGATCTGCCCGCCCTGTACTCGGGCGCGCGTGCCCTTGTCTTCGTGTCGACATACGAGGGTTTTGGTCTGCCGCTACTGGAAGCGATGGCTTGCGGCACCCCGGTCCTGGCATCCGATGTCTCGTCGATACCCGGCGTGGTCGGAAAGGCTTCGGTGCTGGTCGACCCGCTGGACCCATCGGCAATCGCACGGGGGCTCGCGGCGCTGTCGGGCGAATCGGCCAAGAGGTCCGAGCTCGTCCTCCTGGGCCGCGAACGCGCGGCGCGGTTCACGTGGGACAAAGCGGCCTCGCGCATCTCGGGTATCTACGACGACGTGCTGCGTGGTGGTGCGCGATGAGCTCCGGGCGCGCTATCAGACCGAGAGTCTCAATACCCACCGGCAAGAGTCGGAAGACTTGGCTGCTCGCCGGCTTGGTCGTCCTCGGGGTCATAGCGGGAGTTCTTCCCTCCACCGGCGTACCGATCAAAATTCTCTTCGCCCTGCTGGGAAGCGCGGCCCTGTTCGTCCTCATCTTCAATAACCTCCAGCTCGGATTCATCCTGTTCTTCGCATTGAACCTCACGCTTCCACAGGCCGGCCCGACCTGGAACATCGGGATGCAGGTGGCTGTAGTCGGTGAGACCCGCGGCCTCCACTTCAACCTCCACGAGATCGTCATTATGATGGTCCTGGTGTCGTGGCTCATCAAGATATTCATCGGGCAGGCCGACTGGAAGCGGTCCAGCCCGCTTCTGGTGCCGATCATACTATTCTTCCTTAGCTACGTCCTGGGCTCGTTCGTCGGTTTCTTGAACGGCGGCTCAAGCCTGGTCATAGTGTTCCGTTTCACTCGCCTTGCCTTATTCGCCTATATCTTCTTCGTATTCCTCAACAACGTGACGACCCGAAAACAGCTCCAGCAACTGGTGATCGTGCTTCTCGTCTGTTCGACGCTCGTCGCGGGCTTCGGCCTCATGCAGAAGTTCATGGGCCAGGCGTGGACCGAGAAAGTATCAAAGAAGTACCTCTTGAAGCTCGGCTTCCCGGAGGCCGTCAACTACGTCGCCGGCAGTAGCGGGGAGGACCAGGCTTACCGCATCAACTCGACGTTCCTCCACCCCAACGTGCTGGGCGCATACATGATAATGGCGCTCCCGTTCTTCATAAGCTTGCTCTGGTATTACAAGGAGCCATGGCAGAGGTTACTGCTTGTAATGGGAATCGGTATCAATCTGGGGTGCCTTTTCTACACCGGGAGCCGGGCGGCGTGGATAGCCGGCGGAGCGATAGCCCTCATCTACGGCGTGTTCGGGTTCATGGACAAGCGGATGATCCTGTCCATTGTCACAGTAGTGCTCGTCGTCGCCATGGTGTTCGTGATCATAAATCCGCCCTCGTTCATCAAACAGCGGTTCGTCAGCCTGAGCGCGAAGGAGGCCGCGACGGCAAGGATCTACCAGTACAAGATGGCCGTGGACTTTTTCATGGAGCACCCGATCTTCGGGATCGGAATGGGCATGGAAGGGCAGAAGATCATGGTCAACAACATCCGGAATTTATGGGCGGCGGTGGAGAATGCCTTCTTGACTTACCTGGTGGCGGGTGGGCTCTTCGGGTTCACGATCTTCATGCTTCTCTTCATCTTTTACCTGGGGATGATGCTGTTCGCACGGAACAATTCGGCAAACGACCCGTTCATCCGGTTCCACGCCGAGGCGTTCTTCCTTGCGATGATCGGTTGCATCGTCTCGAGCCAGTTCGGCGCATGGCTCCTTTTCGCCATACCGATGTGGACCATGTTCTGGGCGTTCCTCGGGCTTGCTGGGTGCCTCTACAACCTGTCTCGCGAGGAAGTGCTCGCGGAGGAGCCCTCCCTCGCGCCGGGAGAGTTGCTATCACCAGAGGCTTTCGCGTGAGTGAGCGGCTGGCTTTCCGCGCTTGAACGGCCCTACCGCTATTTGTTACCATCAAACTCGTCAGTCCGGCTGGAGTCGTGGATCCCGAAACGCATACCTCGGCTCCTCTGCCTCTAAGGAGAGGTGCCTCGTGGATAGTAAACGCCTCTATAATCTGGCCCGCGGATACGCCTTCCTGGGGCGGAGTCTTATCGGCGGCAAGATCGTCAACGTGTTGCTCGATCTGCTTGCTTTCATGGATTACCGCATGCTCATCTTCCTGTCGATGTGGCACCCAGACCACGACACGCGCATCAAGTACCTGAGGAAGCGAGGCGTCCAGATAGGCGAGCACGTTTTCATCGACCTGGGGGTCTGGATAGAGATAACGGCGCCGCAGTCCGTGATCATCGAAGACCACGTCGGAATCTCCTACGGGGCCGTGATAGTAGCGCACGACGCCACGGCAAGCAGGGTCGTCGACCTGCCGGTACGCGTCAAGGAGACGCGGCTGCGCTACGGAGCCGGGGTCGGGATGAACTGCATCGTGCTGCCCGGGGTGGAGTTCGGTGAGTTCGCTCATGCAATGCCGGGCGCGGTCGTCACCAAAGACATCCCACGCGACATGGTGGTCGCGGGAAACCCGGCCGAGATCAAGTGCCGGATGGAAGACATCGGCCTTGCCTGGCAGGAGCACCTGAAACAGCACCCGGAGATCTACTTCGACCACGCCAATCCCTGGCGCCCGCCTTCCACTCCATACGACCACCTGCTCAAATGGCGTGCGGAGGGCTACAAGGTCAGGGACGTTTCCGAGCTCAGGACGGGGACGCCCTTCGACTATGTCCTCGACGCGAAAGCGGAGAAAAAACAAAAGGAAGAGTAATTGTACGACGAGGGGTACTACCGGTACCGCGAGCAGACCCGGGACTTTCGCGTTGAAAGCGACATCCTGATGAGACTCCTGCGACTCAAGCCGGGCTGCCGCGTTCTCGAGGTGGGATGCGGGGGTGGAGCATTCCTCTCCCGGCTCAAGGAGGCCGGTTGTGACGCCGTCGGCGTAGACTTCCTCGAGGAAGCGGTGGCCGCCACGAGAGAACTCGTCGAACAAGCCGCCGTGTTCCAGGCGGATGCCGCGCGACTCCCGTTCGAAGACTCAACATTCGACAGGGTCGTCGCTCACCATCTCGTCGAACACCTCCCCGACCTGCCTGGTGCGCTCGGAGAGTGGAAGCGGGTCCTGACGCCCGGAGGCACGATCGTCATCTGCACCCCAAACCGTCTCTATCCAAGCCCGAGGATATTCGACGACCCCAGCCACTTACACATCTATGACAGGGCCGAGCTCTGCTACACCGTCGAGCGGGCGGGCTTCTCCGTGGCGAGGTCGATGACAGTGTTCCCGGGCCTGTCGAAAGACCGGATCAGCGTTGCGGTCGGCGTTCCTCTCTACCGCCTGTTCAGGCCGCTCCCCTATTTCAAGAACCGCGGCAGGAGCATCCTGTTGTCAGCGGTAAGGCGTTAGGAGTCCCTTTGGCACGCTACAACCTCCTGGTCGTTAATCACGCCGTAGAGATCGGAGGCGCTGAGCGTGTGCTTCTCCGGCTGCTCGACGCGCTCGACCCCGGGCTGTTCGAGCCCGCGCTGGCATGCCCGACCGAGGGCCCGCTGACCGACGAGGCGCTCAACCGCAGGCTCCAGGTGCACCTTGGACATCCTTCGCCGCGCCTTCTGGCGATCAAGAGGCAGTCGCTCGGCAGCAATCGCTTCGCCGTTGCTTCTTACCCGTTCGACATGGCGACCTCCGTCTGGCGTCTCGCACGGTTGATACGCCGGGAGCGATTTGACCTCGTGCTCACCAACAGCGCCAAAGCCGATATATACGGCACTCTCGCTGCCCGTCTCGCGAGGCGTCCAGCGGTGATCCGGCTACATGACATAGTCGATGCCGACGCGTTCAGCAAGCTCAACATGTGGCTGTTCAAGACGAGCGCAAAGTATTTCGCCGACAGAATCCTGACCGTCTCGCACGCGACCGAAAACGCGATGGCCGCACTCGGCGTACCACGCTCAAAGCTGCTCACCGTCTACAACGGCATAGACCTGGAGGAGGAAGGTCAGCCGGTCGATGCCTGCGCGGTCCGCCGCGAGTTCGGAATCGGAGCGGAGGTGCCGGTTGCCGGATTGGTGGGGCGACTTGTCGACTGGAAGGGCCCTGATTATTTCATAAAGGCCGCAGCGAAAAGCGCTCGCGAGTTGCCCGAATCCCGATTCCTGTTGGTGGGCGACGCGTTGTTCGGGGAAAAAGAGTACGTGGACCATCTCAAGGAACTCGCTGAATCCCTCGGGCTGCACGACCGTCTCGTGTTCACCGGCTTTCGCTCCGATGTGTCGCTCCTTGTCGCGGCGCTTGACGTCCTGGTGCACGCCTCCACCCTGCCGGACCCGCTGCCGACCGTTCTCGTTGAGGCGATGGCCAGAAGCCGGCCGGTGGTCGCAGCCGATGCCGGTGGCGTGCCCGAGATCGTCATTGATGGCGTGACCGGGTTCACCGTCCCCCCTCGGGATACGGAGAGGATGTCAGAAGCGATCACATATCTCCTGTCGAACCCCGACGAGGCGCGCCAGATGGGCAAGGCGGGCCTTGAAAGAGCGAAAGAGATATTCGATATCCACAAGACTACTTGCTCGATGGAGGAGGCCCTCCTGTCGGCTATGGACAAGCGAAGAGAGCCGGCCCAATGAGAATCGGTGTAGAGGGGCGCACTCTGCAGGGTCGGAGGTACGGCGTCGCGCGGTACCTGGTGAACCTCCTGCGCAACCTGGTCGACATCGACGAAGCGAACGAGTATGCCGTATACCTTTCCGAGCCCATCGAGCCCCTCGGTTTCACTTCGGCCCACCTGGAGGAGAAGGTCATAGCGGGAGGCCCGTCACTTACATGGAGACACCTGCGCCTGCCGCGAGCGATGAAAGCCGACGGTATAGACCTCCACTTCTCTCCGTCTTACTTCCTGCCTCTGTACGAGGTCTGCCCCTCCGTCGTCGTCGTGCACGACCTCACGTTCAGGGCGCATCCCGAATGGTTCGCCCGCGATTGGAGGATGAGATTCGACGACATCTTCTGGCACAAGGTGAAGAAGGCGGACCACATCATCACCGTCAGCGAGTACTCGAAAGCCGACATTATCGAGCTTCTCAAAGTTGACCGCGGCCGTGTGACGGCGA
>PMDX01000090.1:28643-33663 GCA_003154635.1 Actinomycetota bacterium
GTGTTCACGGTCGGAGCGATTCACACGAGGCGCAACCTCGAGCGCCTCATCGAGGCACTGGCTATGGCGCGAGACGCCACCGGTGCGGACCCCTTTCTCTTGATTATGGGGACTCCCGCCGAGTTCAGCCCCACCGTCGACATACATGGCGCCGCGGCCAGGTGCGGGCTCTCCGAGAGGGTCAGGCACGTGGAGTACGTCACGGAGGAAGACCTGCTCCTGCTCTACAACGCTTGCGGCCTGTTCGCGTATACGTCACTCTACGAAGGGTTCGGATTGCCGGTGATAGAGGCGATGGCGTGCGGCGCCCCTGTCGTCTGCTCCAACGTGACGTCCATCCCCGAGGTTGCGGGCGACGCGGCGCTTTACTTCAACCCGGAAATAACCGAAGAGATTGGCGAGGTGATTGCCTCGGCTCTCTCCGATGCTACACTGAGGGACAGGCTCGGCAAAGCGGGCATCGAGCGCGCTGCGGGGTTCTCGTGGAGACGCACCGCTACGGAGACGCTCGGAGTCTTCAATAAGGTCCTGGGGTGACAAAGAGATGAAGGAACTGCCGTGGGCGGGGCGCGACCCCGTGGTAAGCGCGGTGATACCGAACTGGAAGCGCAAAGACGACCTCATCGACGCACTCGAGGCCATAAAGGCGCAAACGTACCCGATCTCCGAGATCATCGTCGTCGACAACAACTCCGACGACGGGACGCGCGAGACGATCGAGGAGCGCTTCGGCGAGGTCAACTTCATCGTCAGCCCTCATAACATCGTCATCCAGGCGCTCAACATCGGCGCCAAAACGGCACACGGCGACATCATCCTGCACCAGGATAACGACGGCGTGCTCGAGCCTGGGGCAGTTGAAAAGATGCTCAAGGTCTTCGACACCGACCCCAGCATCGCGGTCGTCCACTGCAGGAACCTGTACTACGATTCCGGTGAAGTGTTCGACCCGTTCCGTTGGTTCACACCCGCCGAGCACGAATCAGACGGCGTGTTCGATGTGCCGAGCTTCCACGGCAACGGCGCTCTGATAAGGCGCGACGTCCTCGAGGAAACGGATTACATCGAGCCCGAGATCTTACTGTACCAGTTCGAGCGCAACATCTCCGCCAAGGCTATCGACCTGGGCTATCGAATCGTCTACTACCCTTCGGCGACCATCCGACACAAGATCTCGCCCGTGAGAAACCGGGGTTGGACGCTCTACATGACCATGACTGGTGGGGTCTGGTTCCTAGCGCGTTTCTATCCTGTGGGCACCGCGCTCAAGAAAACGTTCTTCTACACGATCTTCTTTGTGCTGTATACGATAAAGCACCGCACGTTCAAAGATTTCTATAGGGGGATGGAGGACACGCTGCTCGGCCTACCTAAGGTGTTGCGAGGCAGGAGCGTTGTCTCCCCGCGTACGGTGAAGATACTCGAGAGTAAGCCATATGAGACGTCTCTGATAATGTACGGATCGTATGACACGGTCAGGAAGTGGCTGGCCGCGCACGCGTTGAGGCGACGCGGCACGACGGGAAGGAGATGAAATGGAGGAGCCGGCGGCGTCCCATTTGCTGTCAGACCTGAGACTGGCCGTCAAGCGCAAGGGCATTGGCGGGTTGTCACGCGACATCCTGCTGCACCCGGGAAACCAGGCCATAGCGTTTTACAGGCTCTACCGATGGCTGTACCTGCACGGCCATACGTTCCTTGCGGATCTCGGATACCGGCTCAACTTCTTTCTTTGCGACGTTGAGATCAACCCAGACGCGGACATCGGTCCCGACTTTCATCTCGACCATGCGCTCGCCGTTCTGATCGGCCGGGGGACCCGTCTTGGCAGGGGGGTCCGCATATACTCGCACGTCGCGGTGGGCGCCCTCGGTGTGCCCGGTACGGACCCTTTCATGGACGTCAGGAAATACGTCCAGATCTACCACGGGGCGATGGTCGGCGGTAACTGTATCATCGGTGAGTTCGCCCAGATCGGCCTGAACGCGGTCGTCCTCGACCGGGACATCCCTCCATACGCGGTGGTGGTTGGCAACCCAGGGCTGATAGTCAAGATCGGGGACAAGCGAGTGAATCCCGACGATTACAAGGACTACAAGTACGACCCCGCGGACTACCACGGTCCGCCATTCGACATAAGTACGTATGAATAATCGGTCCCGGGCGGCGCTCGCAAGAATGTTCCAGGCGCGGTCATACAACTGACATCCGTGTCATGTTACCAGTCCAACCTCAGCATGATTTTTACAACGTCTTTGCTTGACTAGCTTATGTGGATAACCCTGTTTTTGACCTGTCTGAAAGCATCCTAGCAATTCAACCAGAATGGTCGGCTATCGACGCCAAACGGGTTATTCGTTGACTGGGGGAGCCTTCCGCGCTAGAATGGCTCCACAGTTTGAGGTTACAAAAGGGTGCGAACGCATGTGTCGCGCGTTTTTTGTCTGGCGACACTTTTGTCGCACTTTGTAGTCTCGGGGGGAGATTTGAGGACAGCCCTCGTACATGACTGGCTCACCAATGTTGCCGGTGCCGAACGTGTGATAATTGCGCTTCATGAGACGTTTCCGGACGCTCCGATCTACACATCTGTTTACGTGCCGGAGGAGTTCCCGATGCTGGCGGATGCCGACGTCAGGACTTCCTTCCTCCAGAAGGTGCCGCTGGCCAGAAAAAAGCACCAGGCGTTCCCGATGTTGAGGACGGTAGCGTTCGAGAATTTCGACATGTCCGAATACGACGTGGTCATCTCAAGCTGCCACGCCGAGTCAAAAGGAATAATCACTCAGCCGGAGACCCTTCACATCTGCTATTGTTACACCCCGATCCGTTACTGGTGGGGCGGGTACAACGACTACCTGAACAGGCCGCTTTTTGGACCCCTCAATCCCCTGGTCAAGGTGGTCATGCCCTTCATGGCGAGCTACCTTCGCGTTTGGGACAGGTGCGCGGCGGACCGCGTCGACGTGTTCGTCGCCACCTGTAACAACGTCGCGACCCGTATCCGGAAGTACTACCGCAGAGACCCGCTGGTGCTCTATCCGCCCGTAGACACAGGGTGGATACAACCTGCACAGAACGTAGACGACTACTTCCTTATCGTGGGACGCCAGATACCCTACAAGCGAACGGACCTTGCTGTAAGAGCTTTCAACAAACTCGGGCTCCCGCTGAAAATAGCAGGAAACGGTACGGAAATCGAGTATCTAAGGAGCATCGCAAGACCCAATGTCGAGTTCCTTGGCCGGATACCCGACGAAGAGCTCGCGGAGGTGTATTCGCGATGCCTCGGGTTTGTGTTCCCTCAGAACGAGGATTTCGGGATCACCCCGCTCGAGGCGATGGCGGCCGGCAGGCCGGTGATAGCCTACCGTGGAGGAGGAGCGCTCGAGACCGTGCTGGAAGGGCGGACCGGCACGTTCTTCGATGTCCAGGACCCGGACGCCATCGCCGAAGCGATAATAAAGTTCAAGCCAGAGGACTTCCAGCCCGACATATTAAGAGAGCATGCAAGGAAATTCGACGTTAGTGCTTTTAAGCGAAACTTCGAGGAGATGGTCGCCGCAGAGTGGCGGAAATTCTGCGAGGGAGAAGGCAAGGCCGGCTTTCCCCGGTAACCGGGGAACGGCTGACCTGGAGGTGAAACCGTGACGGTTGAACAAGAAACGAACAGACTGGCAACTCGCGCCTCGGCCAAGGGCGTAGAAGTAAAGGAAGCCCTGTTCGAAAATATTCTGGACCCAGCTATCCGGCGCACAGGTATTCCCTGGCAGGCTGAAGAGTCCGACGTACCACTTGCACACGCGAAGGGGAAACATTACAGCATCATCGCCCTCAGGTTGACCGTCGACTCGCTGATGTACATCTGCGCGACGCGTGTGGCTTTTTGGATGCGCTTCGAAAGCCGGTTGATCACCGGGCACTTCCCGCCGGAGAACACGGTGCCTTACAACAACATATTGCTCGGGATGTTGGTAGGGCTTCCCTTCCTCCTTCTGTTCCTGAAGATGTGCGGGCTCTACGAGACGCGCACGAGGATGCGGACGCTGGACAGGCTGCCCAAGATAATAGGTGCCGTCAACGGCTTTATCATCACACTGTTGCTGGGGATGTTCCTGCTGAACTCTTCGAACGGCTATCGCGGCTATATTATCTTCTTCTGGTTCGCCTGCATCGTATTCCTGTTCTTTGGGAGGGTGTTGCTGCAGACCGGCTACTTAGTGATGGGGCGGGCGGACATCGTCGAAAGAAATACGCTCCTGATCGGTGCCGGCCAGGTCGGCAAGGCACTGGCGCTCAAGCTCGCTCAGCACCCGGAGTTCGGGCTCCGGCCTGTTGGGTTCGTGGACGATAATCCTTTGATAGAGCACTTCAGCGAGCCGGAGATACAGGACCTCCGTGTCCTGGGTGGGCTCGGCGATGTTACCTCGATAGTCAGCGACCTCAACATCGAGAAGGTGATCGTCGGCTTCTCCAAAGACTCACATGAATCCATGCTCGAACTCATCTCTTCCTGCAGCAACGCCGGCGTGGAGTGCTCGGTGCTGCCGCGCCTGTTCGAGGTCATCTCCGACGAGGTACTGGTCCGCGAGATCGGCGGCATTTCCATGGTGCCGGTGTGCAAGAAGCACATCACAGGTCTCAGGAAAGTGCTGAAGTCGATGGAGGATTACACTATTGCGCTNNTTCGGCCTGATGCTGACCTGGCCGATACTGCTGGCCATTGCAATCGCCATCAAGATCGACTCGCCGGGCCCCGTCTTCTTCAAGCAGACCCGGATCGGCAAAGACGGAAGGCCCTTCCAGTTCATCAAGTTCCGCTCGATGATGGTAGGGGCCGACCTCTTGCGCGATGAGCTCGAGAACGGCAGAGGCGATGACCTGCTCTTCAAGAGGACCGACGACCCGCGCATTACCAGGGTGGGCAGGTGGATCAGGAAGTTCTCGCTAGACGAGGTTCCACAGATCTTCAACGTGCTCAATGGCCAGATGAGTATCGTCGGCCCGCGGCCAGGGCTCC
>PMDX01000300.1 GCA_003154635.1 Actinomycetota bacterium
CTACTATGTCCAGAGCGGTTGCGACCGCCAGCATCACCAGGCCCGGCACTGTGCCGATCAGCACTTTGATCGTTGCGCGTGAGATGAGAGCTGACATGAGGAGGAAGAGGAAAGGGAGAGCGGCGACAACTCGGGCGGACATGCGGCCCTGTACGGTCTGAGTTTCCAACTCGCGTCGTACCGCCGCCCTTTCGCGCACGGTCTCACCGATGTTACCCATTATTTTCCTGATGTCCGAACCCATCTCACGGGAGGTTGCCGCCGCCTTTGCAATGAGGTCGAGGTCGGGGTTCTCCAGTGAGCTTGCCAGGGTGAGAAGTGAGGCGCCGGGGCTGATGCCGAGATCGACCTCAGCCTTGAAACGGTCCAGCGCATTCTTCAGAGGGGGACCGATGTCACGACCACACAGGTCGATCGCGTCCTCGATTGGAATCCCGCATCGGAGGTACACGGCGAGGTCGGACGCGAGCGTATCGGTCTGCTCACGAATCCTCAAAGCCGTTCTGCGTCTTACGAGCAGGAGAGCGACGCGCGGAAGCGCAAGCGCGAGCAAGGCCGCCGGCGGTGCCGCGATAATAGTCCCGCATAGGGCTGTCGCTAGCGCTGGCAACGTCAGCACCATCACGGCGTACAAGGCCCTGATCGCTGTACGATCCAAGACTCGCCCCACGGGTGTCAGCGCACCCTCGAGCGCCTCGGCCTTGATCGCCCTGTCGAGCAATCCGTTGAGACTCGCGATGGTCCGGGCCGCCGTGGGTGAGGTCTGGTGTCCCTCGGGAGAAAGGTGCCGCGCCAGGCGATGCCTGGTCGCGGCTCGGGATAGAGCCCGACCCCGATGTACGAGGAAGAGTATGGCCAGTGAAGCAAAAGCCAGAGTCGCGTACCATCTCAACGTTCTCGGCTCCTCGCCTTGTTGGTAGCGAACATGGACTCGAGCTCGTATTCCCCCTTGTCTGTGCACGCGACGGTCACAACGTTGCTGACTATCCTGCGACCGGATGGGGTGCGTTCCGTATGCACGAGCAGGTCAATGGCGGAACCGACTTGCCTGCGGACCGCGTCCTGGCTGAGGTTTAGCTCGGACATCAACGCCATCGTCTCGACGCGGTAGAGAAGGTCTCGTGGAGAGTTCGCGTGTGCCGTGGAGAGGGAGCCCGGATGGCCCGTGTTCATCGCCTGGAGCATATCGAGAGCTTCGGGCCCCCGGACCTCTCCTACGATTATACGGTCCGGCCTCATGCGTAGCGCGTTGCGGACGAGATCGCGAACGGTCACTTCGCCGCGCCCTTCTATGTTGGGGGGCCTGCTCTCGAGGGATATCACGTGCGGATGTTCGATCTGCAGCTCGGCGGCGTCCTCGATGGTCACGAGCCTTTCACCGCGAGGGATGAAAGAGGACAGGACGTTGAGAAGGGTCGTCTTGCCGCTTGATGTTCCACCTGAGACGAGTATGTTTGCCCTGTGCGCGACGGCCTGCTCGAGAAATCGGGCGGTTTCCTCTGTCATCGTACCTGAGTCGACGAGCTCTTCGACAGTAAACGGACGCTTGCGGAACCGGCGTATAGTCACCGCCGGGCCATTCAGGCAGAGTGGCGGGATCACTGCATTGAGGCGCGAACCATCGGGCAGCCTGGCATCGACCATGGGGCTTGTATCGTCGAGCCGGAGATTGAGTGGGCTTATTATGCGCCGGACCAACTCGATGAGCCGCGCCTCGCTCTCGAGGGTTATCGATGCGCTCTGGATGCGTCCGTCGCGCTCGACGAACGCGTTGTCGGGGCCGTTCAGCATGATCTCCGATATGGAGGGATCGCGCATCAAGGCCTCGATGGGGCCCAACCCGAAGAGATCATCCGCCAGCTCGCGAGAGAGCGTGTCGATCATGCGCCGCGGCCAGAGGCAACCCTCGTCGAGCAGGAGCTCCTCGACTCTATCGTGGAGGTCTGGAGTACGGCGTTCGGGCGCCACCGAGAACTCCCGGAGCAGGCGCCCCCTGATGGTTTCTTTGATATCTGCCGGGATCATGTCTGTCTTGAAATCCGTATCGAGCCTCTGCATTCGCATTCCCTGAGTTGCCAAGCGTATCAAGCAAATGTTAACATCAGCAATTCAAGCAGTCAACCTTAGCGGTGAAGTTCACTCCTTTACCGGCGTATTCCGTGTCGTCAGTGGTGTCACCTGATACTTGATCCTTGAGTTTGGCAAGAATTGGACCGTAATCTTAAAAGGGACCAGGTTGTACTATTTCGAGGGTGGCAGGGAACGCTGTCTGCCCTCGTTTTAGGTTTTACCGGATTCCCTGTGACGCGAAGGTCCACTCGGCGTTACGCGCCCACGGACGTCAACCTGAAAAGGACCTGGAGGCTTCCTGGGCGAGCAAATACCCGGAGGCTGCTACGACTCGGGCTAGGAGGAGTCTTATTATGAAAGAGGCTAATCGAAGTTTCCAGGTGTTTGGGCGCCTTGAGCTTTTCTCGCTCGTTGTCTTGCTCTTACTGGCGCTCGGCATGTGTCTGCTGTTGACCGCCGTTCCTGCCAAGGCGGCGGATGTGACGATAGTCGAATACGGAGCGAACCCTGTTTACGACCCACCTGTTTCCGCGGATCGAGCCTACTACCCATGCGTTCTCTATAACGCGGATCAATTCTCGAGTCACGGCCGTTCGTACTATTACAAGATGTGGTACGGCGACGTCAACGGTCAGTGGGAAGCCGTGACCTACTCGAACGACGGTATCAACTGGACCTATCCGGACCAGACTGCCGGTATCGGGGTGAACGGGTACCACGCGCAAGTGCTCTATTTCCCCGGTGGATTTTCCGCGACCGGCGGGCCTTACTACTACAAGATCTGGTACTGGAACGCTCCGAACATGAACTACAAAATATCAGATGTGCACACTGCCGATTCTGTCGACGGTGTAAACTTCGCGAACGATCAGGCATTGACCCAGGATGCCACCGCCCAGCTGGTCCTCGACCCGGACCCGGGCGTCGGATGGAACAGGGGCTCATACGGACCGGTAAGTCTACTGTACAACGCGGCTGCCAAAAACACCGGCGCAAACCCGTTCGATTATTCTTTCGCCATGTATTACGACGGGACCACGGGTGGAGCCGAGGTCATAGGCCTCGCGTACAGCAGTGACGGCAATCACTGGTNNACCAGTGCGTTCGACACCATGGGGACCGTTATCAAAGGCGAGGATGGCACCTGGCGGATGTGGTACTCCGGCTGGCAGTACTCTACTGAAGCCACGAACTACGGTATCGGCTATGCGACGTCGACCGATGGTATCAACTGGACCAAAGATTCCAATAACCCGCTTTTCTACTACAGTGACGGCAAACCCTGGAGGGACTCAAGGACTTATACACCCAGCGTTCTCTACAGCCCTACCCGCTTCGACGGCCATGGGGCGGGCGCAGCTTACAAGATGTGGTTCGCGGGCAAGGCAAGTTCCACGGGCAATTACACCATCGGGTATGCCGCGTCCCCGCCGACCACGGTGTGGGTGGATACCACATACTCACCGGGCAGCGCGGGAGGCCACACCTTCGGGTACGAGGCCTTTAACACGGTGCAGGGTGGCATAAACGGCGTCGCGGAACCCGGCCACGTGATCGTCTACGCCGGCACTTATAACGAGTCGTTGAACATCAACAAGCACGTGATAATCACGGGGGCTGGCGCCAGCACCACGATCATCAACGGCGGGGACCCGTATAGCGTCATCATCGGCGCCACCGATGTCAGCTTCAGCGGTTTCACCGTGATGAATCCTGGCTATACCGGCGGCTCTGACGCTTCAGGCATCGTCATCGAACCTCCGACCAGATCCCCTTCGAACATCCATGTCTACAACAATATCATCCATGACATCGGGAACCCGAACACCCCGTGCACGAGTTACGGCAGGGTCGGCATAAACATCGGGGCCCCGGACGGCCCGGTCGAGGTCGACAACAACGAGATCTACAACATAAAGCACAACGGCAGCGTCGGTAACGTTTGGGCGAACGGCTTCTCCATCTGGGGCTCGGACACGAGCCATCCGGGCACCGACGTCGACATCCATGACAACTCCATCCACGACATCTACTGCCCCGAACCCAGGGCGGCCGGCATCTCTTCTCAAACAGACGTAAAGGGTCTGAAGATCAGGAACAACACGATCAGGGATACCAAGGACGCCGGCATCGAGACCCGCGGCGGCTCCCAGGACTCGACCCTGATCCAGAACAACACCATCAACGGCACGGTTGCCACCTATGGCATTAACTCCGGGATAAAGTGCAGCGACCCCTTCCCCGAGACGGTAACGGCTAATACTGTGACGGGATGCCAGACGGGCGTCCTGGTCGAGAACCCCGAAGCGGGGTGGGGAAACCCGGCCGTTCCACCAAATGTGAACCTTAACAGGATAGCGGGTAATGCCCTCAACGGCCTCGACAACACGCTGACGGCCTCAACCGACGCGACAAAGAACTGGTGGGGCTCAGCTTACGGGCCGTGGACCTCGAGCCATACGGGCGGGGATAAGGTCAGCGGCCTGGCAACCACTAACCCCTGGTGCACCAACTCCATCCTGACAGAGATATGCAGTTTCCCGACGAATCTCGTGCCGGAGATGACAGCGGGCATCTTTTCGATACCCGTTGGGGATACCGAGCCGTCCACAGGATACGTCAACGCCGCGGACCAGGTCGATCTGAGCGTCACGGGGGCGGGTGTCACGCATACGATGACGTTCCCTACCGGCACCAAAATGACCACGTCGGCCGGGAACTTCAATACCGCGAACCTGGTGGCAACCTATGTGGCTCCCGCCTCATTGTCGGGGTTCTCGCCGAATACCATCGTGCGTGCGGGGCTGCGGTTCGGCCTGCCCGGCTCGACCCTGGATTTCAGCTCGCCGGTGACGGTGCGCATGCAGGTAGGGTCTGCACTTAACGGCCGCAGGCTCACAGTGTTTCGCTCGGTCACCGGCTCGTCCGGCTGGACGGTCGATGGCATCGAGACGGCGACGCCCCTGGTCTCCGGCGGAGCGGTTACGTTCACCGCGACGAAAGCGTCGTACTACGCGGTGGTGACCCCGGGGGGCAGTGTAGTGACGGGCTCGAGCTTCTATTTCGCCGAAGGATATACCGGCAGGAATTTTGCGGAGTACCTGTGCGTGGCCAACCCCAATGTCGCGGCCGCCACCGCCCACGTCAAATATCTCTTTGTCGACGGGACCAGCCGGGAAGCGGACTATCCCGTTCCCGGGCAGTCCAGGATAACCGTCTTCGTGAACGACGTCGTAGGGCGCAACAGGGAAGTGAGCATGGTCGTGCAGTCGACTACCTCCAACCTCGTTGCCGAGCGCCCGATGTACTTCGACTATAACGGGGCGCCCGGCGATCTCAACTGGACCGGCGGGCACGACGTGATAGGCGCGACAAAACCCGGTCTCTCGTGGTATTTCGCCGAGGGGTATACGGGCCCGCGGTTCGACGACTTCGTGACGGTCCTCAACCCCGGGAGCGCCGACGCCGCCCTCACGTTCAGGTTCCAGACCCAGGAGGCCGGGGAGATAGTAAAGAGCGGTTACAAGGTCCGCGCGCACTCGCGCGGCACGTTCAAGATCAACGATCTGCTCGGGGCGAACTACCAGACCTCCCTGAAGCTCGAGTCGAACCAGCCGGTTGTAGCGGAGCGCCCGATGTACTTCGACTACACCGGGGTCGGGCGGCACAGCTGGACCGGCGGCAGCTGCGTGGTCGGGGCGCCGGCGCTCGCGAAGCAGTACTACTTCGCCGAAGGCACCACGCGCTATTCGGGTTCGGATGGCGAGTTCGAGGAGTGGTTGACACTTCAGAACCCGGGCACGGCCGCGATCAAGGTCAATGCGACTTACCAGCTCGGTCAGGGCCAGGGCGAAAATGTGACGAAATCATACATCGTGGGGCCGGGTAAGAGGTCGACCGTGCTGGTGTCGAACGAGGTCGGTAAGAACAAGGACGTGAGCGTACTTCTGACCTCGGGGTCCGATTTCCTTGCCGAGCGCCCACAGTACTTCAACTACAAGGACAAGTGGACGGGCGGCGATTGCGTTGTCGGCTCAACGGCGACGGGCACCAACTGGTGTTTTGCGGAGGGCTATACGGGCCCGGGGTTCCAGGAGTGGCTGACCATCCAGAACCCGGGTACCGGGGATGCAGCCGTCGAGATCACCTACTTTACCCAGGATCAGGGAACCAAAGGGCCGTACAAGGTGACGGTCCCGGCAAAGACTCGACAGACAATCTACGTCAACAAGCAGGCGGGTTCCAACCTGCAGCTTTCGGCGCGGTTGATCTCAAACCGCCCGGTAGTCGTCGAGCGCCCGATGTACTTCGATTATCTCGGGAGTTGGACCGGTGGGCACGTCGTCATTGGACGCCGCTACTAGACGTTAGACCGATGGATACGGCGACTTGAGTTGCTCGAGTGTCCATGAGATCGAAAAAATGGCGCTTACCGGTTTTAGGAAGGTCTTCATGGTAGGCCAGTGGGGGGAATCCTCCTCCGGGCAGGGGCGGATTGCAAGGAAGGCTTTTGACCAAAGAACAGATAAAAGTGCTGTGCGTCGAAGATGACGCGGACAACTCGAAACTTATATCGAAACTACTCAGGACCAGCCTGGGTGCGAGAGTCGAATGCGCGTTTGACTGCGCTTCCGCGCGCGAGAAGCTATCCTCCGGTTCCTACGATCTCATCACTCTCGACTATCAACTTCCCGACGGCGACGGGCTCGAGTTACTCGAGTCGATCACCACTACACAGGGCGCTCCTCCGGTGATAATGGTGACAGCGCACGGCGGGGAGATGACCGCGGTCTCCGCAATGAAGCTCGGTGCGCACGGCTATGTTGTAAAGAGCAACGACCTTGCTGCCCGCCTCGTTGAAGAGGCCAGGCTGGCTCTCAATGGCGTTTCCAGGCCAGGGAAGTCGGTTGCTCTTGGAGCTGAGAGTGCGGCGGGAGCCCCGGTGGATATCCTCAGGGACAGGGAGAGCCTCTACAGCATGCTCATGGAAAACCTTAACGAGGGTGTCTGGGCGATCGACTCTGATGGAAACACGACGTTTGTGAACGATCGGATGGCTGTGATGCTGGGGTGCACCACCGAGGAGATGATCGGAACATCGCTCTTCGAGTTCACGGATAACGAAGGACGTGAGAAGGCCGAGAAGCTCATTGGGCGGAGGATAAACGGGATCAGCGAGCAACACGACTTCGAGTTCGTGCGAAGAGATGGTTCGCGCCTTCTCACCACCCTGGAGACAACACCGCTTTTCGATGAAAACGGACAGTTGGCGGGAGCACTCGCGGCCGTCATGGATGTCACCGGGCGCAGGGCCGCTGAAGGCGCTTTGCGCCAGAGCGAGATACGATTCGCGGCGTTCATGGAACACCTGCCGGGCATCGCCTACATGAAAGACCTTGAGAGACGTTATCTCTACATGAACAAGATGCAGGAGAGAATCGGCAGCAAGAGCGAGGAGGTCTGGTGGGGAAAGACCGACCACGATCTCTGGCCTGATACGATTGCCGACAAGCTACACGAGAACGACATGAAAGTGCTCGATGATGGAGTCACGCTCGTGACCATCGACGACATCCCGCAGAAGTCAGGGCTGCACCACTGGCTCTCGTGCAGATTTCCGATAGACGACGAATTCGGTGAGCGTTCCATCCTGGGTGGCATATCGATAGATGTATCCGATCGCGTGAGAGCCGAAGAAGAGCTCAAGCGGGTCAACGCGGAGCTCGAGGGATACGCCCGTACGGTGTCTCACGACCTGAAAAATCCGTTGACCAACATCATCACGGCGGTCACGATCCTGGACCAGGCGCTCGAGAAGGTATCTGGTGATGAAAAGGCCCTGTCGACCGTCAACGATCTGACAAGTGCCATCGCCTTGAGCGCCAACCGTGCATATGCACTGGCTGTGGACCTGCTAGCCCTTGCCGAGGCGGGGCATGCGAGCAAAGAGGTAGAGGACGTCGAGGTTCTCCCGGTCGTCAGGAGAATCCTGACTGAGAACACCGCCGCAATTGCACAGCGGGGAGTGAAGGTGAACGTCTCTCCCGAACTGGGAACGCTGATGGCCAGCCCCATCCAGGTCTACCAGCTCTTCAGCAACCTCATCGGTAACGCCCTGGCGCACAACCCCGATGACGGTCTCGAGATCGAGGTGGCGTATCTCGGACAGGATGCCGATGGAGCCCACCGGTACAAGGTGCGCGACGGGGGCGCCGGCATACCAGGAGAGTACCTGGACAGCGTATTCATGCCGTTCTTCAAAGGCAGTGGTGGAGGCACCGGTATCGGGCTCGCAATAGTAAAGAAGATAGTCGATAACTTTGATGGAGAGATCACGGCGTACAATGACGGCGGGGCCTGCTTTGAGTTCACTATCAGGTCTTCGCGGCCGTTGAGACCGTCGAGCTAAAAACGCTTCGGACCATCTGCCGGACCCCCTGCCCAAGGGCCGTGCCTTCGCGATAGACAAACCTCCCCTCATCACCCGCCCGCCTGCAGCGCTCCATGTCCTCGGGCAGTATGGCCGTTACCGGCAGCTTCAGGAACTCTTCGATGTCGGAGACGCTCAATGAATCGCCGGCTCCGAGCGAGCGATTTACAACTATCGCCACGTTCCCGACGTTGCCACGTGAAAGGATCATGTCGAGCATGCGCCTGGCTCTGCCGAGCCCCTGCAGCTCGGGAAGCACCACGAGAACAGCCATGTCAGACGAATCCACCAGTTCCAGAAAGTACGAATCGGGCGCGCCGGGCGCATCTACTATCACGGTATCGAAGAGCGGTAGAAGCGCCTGGAGCAACGCCCGCCCACATCCCGGTGGCGCGGCTTTCGAGGGTTCCATGGAGGCGGGTAGCAACCGGGCGCCGCAGGGGGAGTTGGAAAAGGCGTTGTCAATGACGTGATCGGTCGTGTCCTCAAGAATGGGAACAAGGTCGGAAATAGTGAAAGTGTCGCGCGTAAGAGGAACGTCAAGCCTGTAGTGTAGCCCTCCGCTCGAGCGATCCGCATCGACGGCGGCGACCATTCGCCCGGAGGCCGAAAGCATCGCCGCGCTTTCAGCGGCAAGAAAAGTAGCGCCCGCGCCGCCGCCACAACCGTGAAACAGCACAGACCGTGCGGTATTTCCGGCATGCGAGTCCGGCCTGGGGCCGATTGAACTATTTTGTCTTGCGCCGGGACGTTCGGGGAGCGATATTCGACTGGAATCGCGAAAGATGCCCATTTATCCACCAGTGGAGAAAACGGTTGGGTAACCAATACAATCAAATAATATCACGAGCGGTTCAAGCGGTCAATGCAGCTCGCTCGCATGCTTTCTCGAAGCGCATTGTCATGCATCTTTCCGTAAGGGATACTAGCTTTGGGGGACAAGGGAATCAGGAATTTTTTAGAGATTTCTTGGAGACAACTGTGTTTTTCTTGATAACCGGGTATAATTTCCTTGCTCCAACTTTGAAGATTAAGGATTTCTCTAGAAAGACCGAAAAAAAATAGTATACTTAAGTTAACGGTTCTTAACATTAGGTAACTAAAGGCACTTTAAGAGTCGGGTCCGTAGCAGGCGCACCCCTTTTTAAGATATTTGGTCAGGGGAAATTGTTGTCCTTGAAACAGAAAGAAAGGCTGGAGTGTCCCGATGGCGAGTGAGGTCGGCATTCGGAACTTGGTGAAGAAGGCGAAAACGGGAGGGGACCCGGAGGCCTTCGGCCAGCTTTACGATGAGTACGTTGACCAGATGTTCCGATACATATACTACAAGGTCGGTAATTTCGCTGAAGCCCAGGACCTGACCGGCCAGACATTCCTCAAGGCATTCGAAAACATCAAATCCTACGAACTTCGAGACGTCGCGTTCAGCTCGTGGCTCTACCGCATAGCCCATAACCTGGTGGTCGATTTCTTCAGAAAAGAGTCAAAGCGTGAAAAGGTTCCCATAGAGGAGCAGCCGCCCACGCCGTCGACGCGAGGAAATCCGGTAGAGACCGTCATGGCGGACATGGAAAGCGAGCGGCTGTATTCGGCGATGCAGAAGTTGACCAATAACCAGCGAGAGGTCCTCGTCCTCAAATTCATTGATAACCTCTCCAACGGTCAGGTCGCGGAGATCATGGGCATCTCCGTCGGAGCGGTGAAATCCACCCAGAAGCGTGGCCTGCTTTCCCTCAATCGCATCCTGGGCAATTCCAATGGCCCGGGATACGCCTAGGGGCTCCCGCAGACCGGCTTTTTTCGCTTGCTTCGCCTGAAGCCCGTATCTCTGGAATGCCAATTACGTTTAATGTATCGGGAATCACGATTGTCACGACCATCGCTTCGAAAGGTGGGAAGTGGTCAACTTGAACGACGATTCGGTCAATCTTTTTGACAAGCTGCTCGATGCGGTCCGGAGAGACCCGGGCAAACTCGAGGAAGTCCTGGCGAAGCACCCGGACATGCGCGACGAGCTCGAGCCGTTCCTTAAGACAGCCCTGTTCCTGGGTGGTTCCGTACCGCCCGCGATGACTGCCGAGACGAGACAGTCCTACAGGAGCAAGGTCCTTGGGGCGGGAGTGGCCGCCATGGGTGCGGCCGGGGCCGCGGTCGCGGCAGTGAGGCATACGCCTCGCGCCGAGCGAGGCGTTCCGCAGGACGGCGGAGGGCGCTACTTCCTGAACCCGCATATGCAGACGTTCGTCAACGCTGTAGTGATACTCCTTCTGATCACTACGCTGATACTCGGCGGAGTGATGGCGATGCCGGTCAAGACACCGGTCGGCAAGGTGATGGGCGAGATGGCCAACCATCGATACCTGGTCGAAGGCATTCTCAAGAACACCAAGCCCGAGGCTCTGGCCGCGGCCGTCAATCAGAACCCGCAGACTGTGACCCAGCTTATGGCCGCCATGCCACCCGAGGTGGTTGCGCTCGCCATAAACAAGAACCCGCAGATGACCGTCAAACTGATGTCAATGCTCAACCCGAAGGCGCTGGCCTCGGTCGTCAATAACTCTGAGAAGTTCATTTCCGGCCTGATAGGAAAGATCGACCCCGCGGTCATCGGCAGGGTCATGAAAGCCAACTCGCAGCTTACCGCCGACCTGCTCAAGTATATCGACCCGCAGGTCGTAGCGACGATACTCAACGAAAACGGCACGTTCGTCACCAACCTCATCACGTACCTGTCGCCGGTAGTGGTGGCGGACGTCATCAACCAGAACGGCCCGTTCCTGACAGCGGTGATGGGGCTGATGGACCCGGCCGGCACCGCGACCATCGTCAACGAGAACGGGGCATTCCTCTCGGCGCTGGTCGGGAGGCTCGACTCGACCGTGCTTGCCGACGCGGTGAACGCCAACGAGCAGTTCGTCCTTACGATGATGACGCAGATGAAACCCGACTCGATAGCGCTGGCGGTCAACAGCAACGGCGACTGGGTCGCCGGGCTGGTCGGAAAGCTCAGCGCGGACGTCCTCGCAGGAGCCGTGAACAACAACGTCGCCATGGTCCCCAAGCTGCTGAACGCCATGGACCCGACCGTGATGGCGGATATCATCAACAACCAGGGGTTCATGCTCCGCGTGGTCGGTGCTATCAACCCGGAATGTCTTGCCGGAGCGCTCAACGCCAACGGCTCGTTCCTGACCACGCTGGTCCAGAACCTCGACCCGTCCCAGATGACCCAGGTGATGAACCAACACAAGCAGTTCCTGGCCGACGTCGTCGGCAACGTTTCCCCGGACCTGGTCGCGTCAATCGCCAACAACCAGGCGTTCCTGACCAAGGTCATGACCGCCGCCGACCCGTCTATTGTGGCCGGCATAGTCAACAGCAACCAGGCATTCCTCGATGCGATGATAAAAAAGCTGAGCCCGCAGGTTCTGGCCGCCGCCCTCAACTCCGCGCCCGACGCGACCAAAGAGCTCATCGCCAATCTCAATCCTGACTCCATTGCCGGTGTGGTGAACGACAGCGGTTCGTTCCTGAGCAAGCTTATGGCCAAGATCGATCCGAAAGTGGCCGCGAAGATACTCAACAAGAACCAGGCGTTCCTGACCGGGCTCATCGGGAAGATCAACCCTGAGGGCCTCGCCGCGGTGCTCAACAACAACCAGTCGTTCCTCACAAGCATGATGAAGGCGATGAACAACCCGACGTCGCTCGCGGCGACGGCGAATATTATCAACTCCAACAAGGCGTTCCTGCAGAGCCTTGTCCATTACTTGCAGGGCTCTGTGGTCGCCTATGCGGTCAACCACAACCCAAACATGATGCCGGAGCTCATGAGCTACCTTTCACCTGCCGCCGTGGCATCGATAGTGAACTCCAACGAGACGTTCCTGACCGACCTCGTCAGCCACCTGGACACCAAGATCATGGCGGACGCCGCCGGCAGCAATCCGGTCTTCATGGAACAGCTCATGGCCAACCTTGACGAGAAGGTCGTCGGCAAGGCTAT
>PMDX01000219.1 GCA_003154635.1 Actinomycetota bacterium
GGTACAGCTCTGACAACCGCCCGAACCATTCGCGATCGGTCGTCAGGATGTCGTCGTCAAAGCGTATGTACTCGATACCCGGGTCAGACGCGAGCATATGCTCGATCTCCGCGACGACATTTTCGGGGCTCCTGAAGCGAACGTAATCTTTTGGGTTGGGGTAGGCGCTCTTCTGAGCGTGATTGGAACAGTAGGTGCAGTTGAACGGACAACCGCGCGAGGCCATGAGCGTTCCCCTCGGGTGCTGGTCCGCGCAGAAGAGCCCGGGGTCGAAGATCGTCCGGTCGGGGAAGGGCAGAGAGTCGAGGTCCGTACGTAAAGACCGCGTCGGATTCTCGACGAGTGTAACACCCGCGCGTGCCCAGATGCCCGGGATCGCTGTCGGGTCGCGTCCTTTTTCGAGCGCGTCGCAGAGCTCGAGCAACGTGTCTTCGGCTTCGCCCCGGACCGCGAAATCTATGCCAGCCGTGGATGCGACCTCTTCGGGTGCGATCGTAGGATGCACACCGCCGCAGACCGCGGGGGTTTGCAGCTCTTCGCGCAGCCATCCCGCCCACCTGGCTACGTGCCGATACATGTGCGTCGTGCTCGAGAAACCGATGAGATCCGGTGCCTCGGAGCGCACCCTTTCGACCAGCCATTCGCGCTCCGGGGGCTCTACCACGTGAACCAGGGACACCTGGTGTCCGGCCTCTTTGAGGACGGCGGCGAGGTATGCTATCCCGAGGTATACCCTGCCCTCGGGCATGAAAGAGCCGTCCGCGTACTGAAAAAAATCGGGGTAGATGAACGTGACTTTCAAGGCGGCCAGCCTAGTGTCTCAAGTACATGAGCGCCCTGATAAGATCCTCACGGTACCTCCGGTTCTTTGATACCACGGCGAGCATCGGACGCATGAAGTAGCTCCTGTTACCCCACTTGATGCTCATGGTCCCCATGTTGAAATAATGCTGGTAGCGGTCGACCAGCTTCTCGCGGAAAGAGTCCTGGGCGGGGTCGATATGGAAGCCGCGGCCTTCCATTCTCGTGCCAAGGATATGTTCCGCCGCCATCTCACCGGTCTCGAGCGCGTAGGTAATGCCCTCGCCGCTGACAGGGTTGATCATGCTCGCCGCGTCGCCGACCAGTATCAAGCCCGGGCACTCGACCTTGCTCCCACCGAGCCCGACGCGTAGCAGCGCTCCCCGAAGGGGAGATATGGGCTTCGCGTTCCTGAGCTTTGGCGCGACGTGGGGGGTGTCGTGTATCAACGTCTCGAAGAACTTGTGGAGGTTTATGTTATCGCGGTGCATGTGGTAGAGCATCGCACCCACTCCCACGTTGGCGACACCGTCGCGAGTCACCGGGAACACCCAGCCGCTTCCCGGGCTTATTGCTTTCTCCGGGTAGATCTCGAGGTAATCGCCGATGTCCTCGACACCCTCGTAGTACTGCCGGATGGAGATGCCCATGTACAGCGGGTCGTTGACCAGGAGTCCCATCGCCTTTCCCAGGGTGGAGTGCGGGCCATCAGCGCCGACTGTCACGCGCGCCTCGAGCTCGATCTCCTCGCCGTCGAAAACGGCCCTGACGCCCACTACGCGGCCGCCGTCGACGAGTGGGCCGGTGACCTTGCACTTCTCGCGGACTTCGGCTCCCGCCGCCCGCGCATGGTCCAGCAGTATCTTGTCGAGGTCGACCCTCTTGATTATGTAGCCGTGATCGGGGAACCGGGGCGTAGGCGGTATCTTGTTTTCGACGACGGCTTTTCCCGCGCCGGCGAACCGGAAGCCGTGGAACTTGTTGAACTGGCCGTCGAGCTGCTCCTGGAGGCCCATCTTGTACAGGGTGCGCACCGCGCGTGGCGCAATCCCGTCACCGCATATCTTGTCGCGCGGGAACTCCGACTTGTCCAGCACGAGCACCCGCACATCCCGCTTCGCCAGGTGATAAGCCGTCGCTGAGCCCGCGGGGCCGCCCCCCGCCACGATAACGTCGTAAACCATATGTCCTCCAATTCAGGCGTAAACATCACCGCTAATTATACCAACAGTGAGGGTCAAGTCTTGGGATGTGGGGTGTTTTCCAGCTTGACTGGAGGCGGGGTCAGGTCTTTTATTGTNNAGGTCGGGTGGTTCGCCTTCGGGGATCTCGTGCAAGAAGTCTATTCCTTCCGCCCGCAGCCGCTCGAGGAATTTTTCGGTGATATCGGATGTGAGCTTGAGACCGCGGTTGCGGTCGGAATCTCGCCAGTAGCGGAGGACGAGGCTGACGTGCTCCTCCTCGGATTCCACCAGGACGACTGGCTCCGGTTGCGGAAGCACTCCGGGGATCGAATCCATCACCTGAATCGCGATATTTCGTGCCCTGGCGATATCGGCGGCGTACTTGAGCCCGACACGGATGTCGTTGCGGAGCGAAGGCGTCGAGGAGTAGTTGATTATGGGGGTCGAGAAGACAGTCCTGTTCGGTATGAACACGCGCTCACCATCATACGTCAGGATCATGGTATCCCTGACGCGGACGTTCTCGACGAAGCCCTCCTGCTCGCCCACGCGTATCTGGTCTCCTATGGTGAAAGGATGTTGCACCAGCAGTATGACGCCGGCGAAGAGGTTGCCAAGGATATCCTGCAGCGCGAATCCTATGCCTACCGAGGCCAGGCCCAGGGTGGCCAGCGCCGCCGAAAGGCTCATCCCGATCTCGCTCAGGGCGAGCATGACACCCAGGACTATTATCAGAGCCGCGACCCCACGCCCGATAAGGATATCCACGTGCCCCTGCGTGCTGGTGCGCCCCACCGTTTTCTGGACCAGCCTGCCGATAAGCTTGGCAAGAAGGTAGGCGATGACGATTACTATCAGGGCTACCAGCCAATCAGGCCCTCTATTCACTATCTTGTTCCACAGGTCGACAAACGGTTTGCTCATCGACGCTGCCGTTGCTGCCGGCAC
>PMDX01000119.1 GCA_003154635.1 Actinomycetota bacterium
AATACCAGTAGAATCGTTCCCACTATGGCTATCGGTATGTTGTGGCCCGGGATCGCTTTCGGTGTACCGTCTTTCTTGAACTTGCCAAACCTCGGGCCCAGAACGATTATCCCCATAAGACCGGCCAAGCCTCCCATCGCGTGCACAACCGAAGAACCCGCGAAGTCAAGGTAGCCGTGGCCAAGGTGCGCTTTTACACCCAACTGTGCCAGCCACCCGCCACCCCACACCCAGTTCCCGAACACCGGATAGGCGAACGCGGCCATGAATACGCCGAAAATACAAAATGCCGAGAATTTCCATCGTTCCGCCAACGCACCGGTCGGTATCGTCGCCGCGGTATCCATGAACACAACCTGGAAGAGGAAGAACAAAAATATTCCGACATCATACGTGGGTCCGGAGAGCGCGAATCCTTTGCCTCCAAAGAACCCCCAGCCGCCGATGGTTATCTCATGGTTCAGAATCGCTTTTCCACCAAGGCTCACCAGCGGACCGACGCCGCCGAACATCAAGCCGAACCCGATGAAGTAGAAAGCGCACACGCCTATTCCGAATATCATGAAGTTCGTCATCATGACGTGGAGTGCGTTCTTCTTCTGGCAGAAGCCGGTCTCCAATAACGCAAAACCGGCCTGCATGAAGAATACCAGGCATGCGCCCAGAAACAGCCACACGAAGTTGATGGATATCTTATTGTGGCCGACCTCGTCTTGAAGAGTCGCTGCCTTCTGTGAAGGCGACGAACCTTGTGGGACCGCTACGTCGGTCTTACCGCCGGTACTGGTCCCTGTCGGATCCCCGGCTACCGCGAGCGAGCCGAAGCAGCAGATTACGACCGCCACGATAACGAGGGCCATCATCAGGCGGTATGCTTTGACTTTTCTGTCCCGTGCCGAAATCGGAAACACTGAACCGGCCATCTCATCCTCCGTATATCGATGTTCACTGATACATCGATATTAGCGAGGCTATGTTTCGTGGCGATTTCAGAGTTGTTAAGTGCACGTAACAGAAACAGAATTGAAACAGGGCTACAAAGTGAAATCCGGGGACGGTGTCCATTCGGTGAGGGATTACTTGAGCTCCACGACTATGCTCCGGTAAATCTTGTCGCCGACATTCTCCTCGCCGTACGATCCCTCCTCCACCCAGCGCACTTCGTTCTTTTTATAGCGTAGCTCGAACGATTTGTCGTTCGGCATGTTCAGCCGTATCGTCGAAGGGTTGAGCACGTATACGACTTGGCTGTAATGGAAACTTTCGGGCGTTTTCAGTTTCGGCTCCATGCGTACCTTCATCACGCGTACGAAATCATTTTCAAAGAGCGTCTCGTGTGACTCTTCCTTGCTTCCGGCCCGGACCGTCTTGTCACCCTCATCCTTTTCAACCATCGATAACTCCCGTTTTCCGAGGTCGAGCCCGATACAATTTGCGATCAGCGATCTTGAAGCGCAGTCGGATTCACTGAATCATATTTGCCGCCGGGTCTGCGACTCCTGCGAAACGCGCTTGATTTCACTGGATTGATAAGGCCAACCTTTATTTTGTGATTTGTTTTGTGTAATTGAAGAAAGAATCTTGGCTACCTGTCAGGTCAGGGTGTGGCAGGGGATTAGAACCCGTCGCTCGAGAGATCGTTGTCGGTACAGGTTTGGGAAAGGCGAACGCTCTCTCGCTCCCCACAGGGGGGCGCTGCGTTCGCGCTTACGCGCTCTCTGTCACCCCCTCCCATCGACACATAGGTGATTTGAAACGGATTTCCATAGATTGATTACTTATGGTAGGGGTCCCTGTCGTCAGTTCTACGGGATATAGATGAATTTCACGATTGGGGAAAGCCAAAGAGCTTACAGGTTATTCGCCAAACACTACTTTGGCGTCCCCCCGGAAAGAAAGACATAGGCCCCCCGGGGTTCAAATCCCTGCAGCTATCGCGTGAAATCTTTGAGGAGTGGTGGAGCTGGAGGGATTTGAACCCTCGACTTCCTCCCTGCCAAGGAGGCGCTCTCCCCCTGAGCTACAGCCCCGAGAACAAACAAATGCGTGCCTAATGATAGCGGTAACGAGCGGGGTGCTCAAGTGCGCTACGTAGCGTCAGAAGTCGTGTTCGCTTCAGCTTCTTCTCGCCACTCGATAACCGGTACGTCTTTCCACAAGCGCTCCAGGTTGTAAAAAGACCTCTCCTCAGTGAGAAAGACGTGTACCACAAAATCGATGTAATCGATCAATATCCAGTGAGCAAAGCGCTCTCCGGCACGTCTTGCCGGTTTGACTCCGAGCTCCCTCATCCGCTCTTCGACAGCTTCCTTGATACGCCTCACATGCCGCTCGTTGCGGCCGGACGCGTTAACGAAAAAGTCGGTTATACCGAGCGCGTCGCGCATGTCCAGGATCTGCAAGTCCTCGGCTTTTTTGTCTTCCGCCGCGCGAGCGGCCTCTATCGCCAGTTCCTCTGAATTCAGCCGACATCACCTACCGGTTTCGAGTCTGTCGAGCATCCGACCCGAGGTCGAATGCACTTCCCCTTTTCATGTCTACTTCTGCTTGAAGTCCTTGCCCACTATTACCGAAATATCTGCTATGTCCTGCGTCTTATCTCTGAACTCAATGCGCCCGACCTCCATCTCATACCTTATTATCTCGGCGGCATGAACGGTGTCGGGGTTGTTGTCGTAGACCAGGATAACGGTATCCGGGTGATCGAAGTTGTCCGCATTCGCACTGTTCACGATCTTGAATTTGCCCATGTCGAGCTTCGATGTGACAGCCTGCCCTATCCCGGGCACCCCGTTGCCGTTGAGTATCTCGACTTTGAATCGCTTCGCCTGCGTCTTCGTCGAACTGGATTTTATATACTTCTTCACAAATGCCGGGAGCGCATCCTGGTCGGTCCTGTGGACGATGGTGCTCTCGTACTTGAACTCCTTGACCGGAAGGATACCCTGCTCGAGTTTGCCTCCTAGAAGAGCGTAAGTCTGCCAGATGCCCGAAAGCTCCTCGTCCGACGCGTCGGTGTCAAAGAGGTCTGCGTTCTTTGCGGTCAGCTTGGATATATCGTCGAACATCGCTTTTGACTTACCGAGCAATACTGGCGCGAAGTCCGCCTGCCGCTTGCACAGCTCAACCTCTTTTCCAGGCGGCGCATACGTCAGGTATGACGAGGCGACGCTGCTCGATACCTGCTGTTTTCCGGTGTTCAGTGTCACCTGGGTGCCGGTGCTCGGGTCCTTGAACGAGACTTTTTCGGGAACTTCGAGAGGCCATGTCGGCGACATCTGGTCGAGGACGATGCGGAGATCCCGTTCTGTGCCGAGAACGTAGTGGTCGATCTCTATGCCGAGAAGGTTCTCTACCGTGACCAGCGTCATGCTGATCCGCCCCTCGTCGAGATTCACGAGGTTATTCAACTGGTCCATACCCGCACCCGGCACGTTCACGAGAAGGTCGTTTGGAAAATAGATAAGGCTGCCGGACCGGGTGGTGGAATCGTACGAGGCAAGTACGACCGTTGTGAGTACCGTGGTGTCATTTACCTGTTTTGTCAGGGCGAAAAGGTAGTTTGCGGTTTTCTTCCCCTCCGGGAGCCACTTGGAATCCGGCACCTTGGGCTTCGATTTGAACGGCCAGGCGGATTTTGCCTCTCTACCCAACCACGTGAGCCCCTTATAGGTCTTGTTCCATCCGGTGTCGAACGGATAGACCTTGACCACCGCGCCTAGTATCACACAAATGACGATGACCGCCACCAACGCAACGAGCCATCGCCACCATCTCTTGTTTTTCTTCTGCTGGTCGGCTCTCTTCCGGGTACGGTAACCTTCGTATTCCTGCACTTTTCTCCTTAGCGATGAGGCTCAGCCCCAGTAGCGCCACCTCATGCCGTTTTCTCCCCGTCTCCCCATATATAATGTACCGCAAATAGCGGCATGTTACCTTTGAACATAGAGCCGTTTGTCTATGATGTAGCCCCAGACGGTATCGGGTACCAGATACCTGAACGGACGCCCTTCACAGACCCTCTCCCTGATATCCGTCGAGGAGATGGCGAGCGCTGGTATCTCCATGGAAAAGACCAGGTTCCGGGCTTTCTGTCCCGCGCTGTTGAACTCGGGTATCGCCCCTGCAATCTCTTCGAGCGCGTATCCAGGCCTCGTGGCGGCAATAAACTTACTCTCGGCCAGAAGCTTCTCTGGGTCTTTCCATGTGAGCATCTCGAGTATCGCGTCAGCGCCCCTGATGAAAAAGAGCTCCGCACCCGAACCGTATACCCCGTGCAGGTCACGGAGAGTATCTATCGTGTACGAAATGCCTTCTCGCTTTACCTCCAGTTCGGATACGTTCAGCGCCCGGTTGCCTTCGACCGCAAGCTCAGCCATACGCAGGCGGTCCAACGCGGGGGCATGCGGCATCGTAACCTTGTGAGGAGGCCTGGCGGACGGAACGAAAACCACTGTTTCCAGCTCGAACTGGGCGCGCGCCTCTTCAGCAATGACCAGGTGACCGATGTGAATGGGGTCGAATGTGCCCCCCATTACACCAAGCCTCAAGAAGCATCACCTTCCCGCTCGCGGCCCCTGATGGAGGCGC
>PMDX01000232.1 GCA_003154635.1 Actinomycetota bacterium
CGCCCGACTCCGCGTAGAACGGCGTTCGCTCCAAAACGACCTCGACCTCATTCGAGTCCGACGCCTCTGTGACGCCTTCGACCCCTACGAAGAGCGCCGCGATCGGACTGGCGAGGCTTGAGCTCTCGTAACCCTCGAAGCACGACGGGCCGAGCTCGCGGCACGCATCCGCGAAGATATCGGTCTCTGTCTGGGTCTCGTATTCGCGCGATGTCCGCGCCCGCTCGCGCTGCTCCTCCATGAGCCGCTCGAAGCCTTCCCTGTCTATGTCCATACCTTCGTCGGCGGCTATCTCAGCCGTTACCTCCAGCGGGAACCCGAGAGTATCGTGGAGATAGAAGACGGTCTTGCCGTCGATGGTCTCTTTGCTTTCGGACTTGTGATCCGCGATTACCTCACGAAGGAGCTCGATGCCCTGCTCGAGCGTCTGGCCGAACCTCTCTTCCTCGGACTTTATGACACCGGCGACCAGCTTGTGATGTTCCTTGAGGTCCGGGTAGACGTCACCGAGGAGCTCAACCACCACGTCGGAAAGGCCGTTGATGAAGTGCCTCTCGATACCCAGAAGCCTGCCGTGGCGTACGGCGCGGCGAAGGAGCCTGCGCAGTATGTAGCCTTTGCCTTCGTTCGATGGTATTACTCCATCGGATATCATGAGAGTAGCGGCGCGCGAGTGGTCGGCCACAACCTTGATGGAGACGTCGCTGGCTGCGCCCTCGCCCAGTTTTACCCCCGAGAGAGATCCGATCGCCTCAACTATCGGCTTGACGACGTCGGTCTCGAAAATAGTCGGAACGCCCTGTTTGAGCGCGGCCACTCGCTCGAGCCCCATGCCGGTATCGATGTTCTTCCTGGGCAATGGGACGAGCGTTTGGTCGGGCTGGCGCTCGTATTGCATGAAAACGAGGTTCCACAACTCGAGGAAGCGGTCGCAGTCACAGCCGGCCCTACACTCGGGGCCGCAGGCGAACTGCTCGCCCCTGTCGTACAGTATCTCGGAGCACGGCCCGCAGGGACCTGTGCTACCCATGTCCCAGAAGTTGTCGTCGGCTCCAAGCCTTATGACACGCTCGGGCCTAACGCCGGAAGTCGCCTTCCATATGCCTTCGGCCTCGTCGTCTTCCTCGTAGACCGACATCCAGAGCGAGTCCGGTTCGATGTCGTAGACCCTGGTGACAAGCTCCCAGGCCCACGGTATGACTTCTTCCTTGTAGTAATCACCGAAAGAGAAGTTTCCCAGCATCTCGAAGAAAGTGCAGTGCCTGGCCGTGATGCCGACCGAATCTATATCGGTTGTGCGCAGGCATTTCTGTACGGACGTTGCTCGCGTGAACTGTGGCACTTCTTCGCCGAGGAAGTACGGTTTGAACTGGACCATGCCCGCGTTCGTGAGCAGAAGAGTCGGGTCGTTCGGCACGAGGGAAGAGCTTGAAACCACCCTGTGCCCCCTGTCCTCAAAAAACCGTATAAAAACCTCACGAATCTCCGCACTCTTCAAGGTCTGTACCCCCGAACCAAGTCCTGTAAAAAAGGCAGGAGCATGACCCCCGCCATGGGCCGTCTACACAAAAAATCATTGTAACCCAACTCGCCACCGTATCAAACGACACCCATCAATGACCTCCTCTCCTCCCCCTGATTTCCCTGGCCTCCCTGCACGATGGATTAACACGGTGAAAAGCAAATCCACCTCCGGGCGTGAGGTGGATTTGAAGGTTCCGTGAAAAGGCGGCGTATCTTTATTGCTTTATTTCTTCCATTTGCTGTAGGCTTTGCCGGCTCCGGCGCCGACTCCGAGGATCTTTACTATCGGCGAGGTAACAACCTCTTGAACTACCTTGGTCGCGGCGTTGGCCTTCTGGGACATGCCCTCGACCGCGGTAAGGATACCGTCGACACGCTCGAGCTCTGTGTTGACGTGGTCCATAGTTGTCTGGAGACGCGACATGAGCGGAATAGTCTCGACCCTGACCTCGTCAAGGAATGTGTTGGTTATGCTCAGCATCTGAACCAGCTTGAAGAGCACCCACGCGGTGAAAACCGCCATCACGGCGAATGCGATGGCCGCAACAAGCCCCGCAGCATTGCCTGCGCTCATACGGCACCCCTTTCTTTGGAAGCCACCTCTATAACAGGATTTCGCGCGCTCTCAAACCGCCACGGAGAACGCCCGGTCGTGTATCGCCGATTAATATATCACAGGCCCCCACGCAAGTCGAAAACCCTTTTCGCCGCCATGGATCAGGTACTTTCCGCAACGGATTCAGCAGAAAAGGGCGCCTCGGGGTCTTTTTGTTTTACGCAGGTTCGAGGACGTCAGAAACAGGAATCCGCCCTGCAATATAAAAATAGAGCGGATGAAAGCTCTAGACGGTCAGGAACCCTATTTCAATGAGGAGTTGTACGAATTGGTTATCTGCGACCAGATATGGATGGAAGAGCTGGAAGCGGCGGTTTTCAGGGATGACTTCTGTAAGGACAAACTCAAGATGCTCGTCGTAGAAGATGAGCCAAGCACGGCTTCGAATATAAAACGGCTGCTGTGTCGGCGCTTCAATGCGTATGTGGATGTGGCCGCCGACCTGGCAACCGCACGCTTGCTGCTCGGTTCCTGCCGATATGACCTCGTTACGCTGGACCAGTTACTTCCCGACGGCAGCGGTATCGAGTTTCTGATCGAACTCCACCATAACCCATGCGTACCACGTGTCGTTATGGTTAGCGCACTCGACCGCTCCAGCATCGACCCGGATCCGCTGGACCTCGGAGCGTTCGACTACATCATGAAAGACGAGAAGATGGCTTGCCTTTTACCAAACGCCGTACGCAGGGCTCTCGGCATGGCCCAATAGAAATACCCGATACCCGTCAGCGCTTTCCGAAGCCTTTCTTGGCCGGCTTCGGTGCAAACGCGCCGGCGATGGTCTGCGGATTGTAATCAGCGGGCACCTGACCGGTGGAGGCGTATTCGTACAGCGCCATTGAGAGTATTCCTGTGAGGCTGGCGCTCATTATCGCCAGGGCCGCCCAGTACATGAGAACGACCGCGGAGACAAGGATGATCAAAGCCGCGGATTTGGTTAGCGCCACCAGCACTATCGGGACGACGCCGATTAACGCCAGCAGAAAGAACACGATGCCGAGCCCGAACCTGGCAATCATGTTCTCTCCCCAGGTTCTTTTGAAGAGCGCCGCCGACTCTTTTATCGAGGCAATGACACCGAGGCCCTCAAAGACGAACACCGGGATAACGAAGAACGTTATCAGGTTCCAGGCTATCGCAATGATGCTTGACACGATCGCGCCAAGTAGTCCGCCCCTCTCCCTTATCATCTTCAGGACCACTCCGACCGTGGCGCTGATCGCGGCCCAGCCGAGTATCTTTCCGATATTCTTCGCCGCCACGCTCATACCGTACCCGAAGGTCGGGTCGCCACCGTGCATCGCCTCTTTGGCGCACGCGATGAGTCCGGTGTTGAAGAATATCACGATGAACGAAGCGATGAAGTAGAAGATGAAGAAGAACACGTAAAACATCACTTTATCGGCGTGCCCGTCCCTCACCCCGGTGAAAAAGTACGCGGGCAGAGCCAGCGCCGCTATCAGGATAATCGTCGCGATTGTCGAGACAATCGGGAACCACACAAGAGACTTGTTCTTCCGCAGCACCGACCAACTGGACTTGAGAAGCTCGATACTGTTTGACCACCTGCCGCCCATGTTCTACTCCTTTTGACAAACATTTCCCATTTCCAGACACCGACGCCATCAGTCGAGGACCTCGAGGAATAAACGTACGCCGAGCCTCCCGGTTCAGGACATTTCTATTCGAAAGACGGTTTCAATCCGAGCTCTCGCAACTGCGTGGCGGACACTTCGTCCGGCGCGCCGGTGAAGAGGTCAGAAGCGGATTGAGTCTTGGGGAACGCTATGACTTCCCGGATGGAATCGCGGCCCGCGAGCAACATGACGAGCCGGTCAAGCCCGAGCGCGATGCCGCCATGTGGTGGGGCGCCGTACTTGAGAGCCTCGAGCAGAAAACCGAACTTTGTCCGGTATTCCTGCTCTGTTATCCCGAGAAGGCGAAACATGCGCTCCTGGACATCCCTGCGATGGATCCTGATGCTTCCACCGCCTATCTCGACCCCGTTCATCACGATGTCGTAGGCGCGTGCGCGTGAACCGAGCGGGTCTTCCTCGAGTTTGGCCAGGGACCTCTGAGTCGGACTCGTGAAAGGATGATGCAGCGACTTGTAGCGTTTCTCCGCTGCGTCGTACTCGAGCAGCGGGAAGTCTACTATCCATGTGAGCTTGAACTCGCCCTCGGGACACAGGCCCATCGAGGCTGCCACCTGCGCACGCAGGTGATGCAGGATATCGTTGCATTCCTCGCGCTTGCCGGCCAGGACAAACGCGGCGTCGCCTGGATTCAGGGCCAGCGTCCGGATAAGCCCCTCCTGCTCCGATTTGGAAAGGAACTTCGCGACGGGCGAGCGCAGGCCCCCATCCTCAAGTATGAGCCAGACCAGTCCGCCGGCGCCGAGCTCCATCGCCTTCCTGTTCCAGGAGTCGAGCTCTGAACGGGACATGCCGCCGCCGCCTTCGACACGCATGCCACGGATGCTCGCGCCCGAGCCGAGCGCCTCGGCAAAGACCTTGAAACCGGTCTGGGCGAAGACTTCGTCGAGGGTGGCCATACGCAAACCGTACCGGAGGTCGGGCCGGTCGCTGCCGTAGGTCTCGACCGCCTCGTCGTAAGGCATGCGAGGGATGGGCAGCTCGAGCCCGTAGCCAAGCGACGCGTTGAAAATCACATCGAGGAGCCCGTCTATCAGCGACATTATGTCACCCTCGTCGATGAACGACATCTCAACGTCGACCTGAGTGAACTCAGGCTGCCGGTCCGCGCGAAGGTCTTCATCCCTGAAACACCTGGCTATCTGGTAATAGCGATCGAACCCCGATACCATGAGCACTTGCTTGAACAGCTGGGGCGATTGCGGTAGCGCGTAGAACCTCCCCGGCTGCACGCGGCTCGGCACCAGGTAGTCCCTGGCGCCCTCGGGCGTGCTCTTGCACAACTGAGGCGTCTCTATCTCGGTGAACCTCTGCGAGTCCAGGTATTCGTGGGTCGACCTGACGATGCGATGGCGGAGCTTGAAGTTCTCATGCATCTCGTCGCGGCGCAGGTCGAGAAAGCGGTACTCAAGGCGCACACGCTCGTCGACCCTCGTCTCGTCGCGGATCTCAAAAGGAGGCGTGATGCTCGAGTTTATGATCTCGACCTCGCGGACGAGGACCTCTACCTGTCCGGTCTCCATGTCGGGATTCTCCGTGCGGTCCGGGCGCTGCCGGACGTCGCCCCATATACCAAGGACGTACTCGGGTCTGACGTTCTCTGCGACGCCATGGGATTCCTCCGATTCGCGCGGATCAAATACGACCTGCACCACACCCGTAGTGTCGCGCAGGTCTATGAATATAAGTCCGCCGTGGTCGCGCCGCCTGGCCACCCACCCGTTGAGGACAACCTCTTGTCCCGCATCAGACAGCCTGACCTCTCCGCACCACGTGTCGCGCTTTAGTTCGAAAGAAACACTGAGCTCGTGGCTCTCATCCTCACCCATTGAAACAACCATCCTCCAGAAATCTCCTGAGCTCGGCAACCATGCCGGACAGCGGCACCCGCCATTGCTTCGACCGATCGAGGTCGCGAAGCGTGACCTCGCCCTGCTCGAGCTCGTCTTTACCTATAATCAACACAAGCCGGGCCTCGAGCCTGGCAGCCTGTTTCATCTGGGCCTTGAGGCCCCGCTCCATGAAGTCGGCGTCCGCGCTCACGCCGGCGGCTCGCACCGCGGTGAGGATATCGAGGACCCTCCCCCTGTCGGCGCCGGGCGCGGCAACGACAAAGACATCCAGCCGCTCCGGCGAAAACGGGAACGCCGCCTGCGCCTCCACTGCCATGACGAGCCTCTCGACTCCGAGACTGAACCCGACCCCGGGGGTCTCGGGCCCGCCCAGTTGCTCGGTGAGATAGTCGTAGCGGCCGCCGGCGGAGACCGTGTTCTGCGAACCGAGCCCCTCGAACTGGAACTCGAACGTAGTATTCGTGTAGTAATCGAGCCCGCGAACGAGCCGGTCGTCAATCGTGTAGGCGACACCGAGCCTCTCGAGATGTCTCAACGCGCCGTTGAAGTGCTCTCTGCAAGCCGGGCAAAGCTGCTCCCCGATAACCGGGGCGCGAGCCAGTGCTTCGCGGCATGACTCGTTCTTGCAGTCAAAGACGCGCAACGGGTTCTCCCTGGAGCGACGGCGGCACTCCCCGCAGAGCTGCTGCGAGATTCCCTCGAGGAACCCGCTAAGCATGCGGACGTAACCGGGCCGGCACTCGGCGCAGCCGACGGAGTTCACCAGAAGCTCATAGTGAGAGAGCCCCAGCTTCTTGAAGAGGTTATTGGAGATGGAGATTATCTCGGCGTCGATGAATGGATCCCTGCTACCGATGGCCTCCGCGCCAATTTGCAGGAACTGCCTGTACCTGCCGGCCTGGGGCCTTTCCCGCCTGAACATGGGTCCCATGTAATAGAGCTTCTGTGGAAGGCCCCGGGATTGCAGCCCCCCCTCGAGATACGCCCTGACGACTGGAGCCGTCCCCTCCGGCCGTAGCGTGAGGGACTCGCCTCCCTGGTCCTCGAACGTATACATCTCTTTTGTGACGATGTCGGTCTCTTCGCCTATCCCCCTCCTGAACAGCTCGGTGCTCTCGAGGATGGGTGTGCTGATGAGCTGGTAGCCGTTTAGCGTCAGTATGCGGGCCGCCACCTCGAGCAGGCTCGATATCCGCGTCGACTCCGGGAACACCAGGTCGGAGGTGCCTCTCGGCGCTTTGTACTTCAATGCCATCCTAAGCACCTCCTCCGAGAGAGCGGAGGAACGGGTTGCTTGTTTTCTCTGCGCCGACTGTCGTCGATGGTCCATGACCGGGCCAGATGCGGGCGTTTCGCGGCAGCGTGAAAACGTGGCTCTTTACCGACTGCAGCAATTCCCCCATGGAACCTCCACGCAGGTCGGTCCGCCCGATTGAGCCCTGGAAAACCAGGTCGCCGCAGAAGAGGTTGTCTTCGCACAGGAAGCTGAGCGAGCCGGTAGTGTGCCCGGGAGTCCGGAATACCTCCAGCGTATGCCCTCCGAACTCGAACCGGTCTCCCTGGGAAATCAGTTCGCAGCTCTTCGGTTTGGAGGTCACGAGTGAACCGAGCTTCGCGCCGATTCCCTGCACGGAACCTGAAAGCGCGCCCGAGTCCTCCTTCGATATGTACACCATGGCGCCTGTTGCTTCAGCCACCTTGCCGACCGCTCCGACGTGGTCCATATGCCCATGCGTGCAGAGAACCCCGACGCATTTCAGCCCGAGAGAATCAGCCGTATCGATGACCTTCCTTGCCTCTCCGCCAGGGTCGATGATGTAACCTTCCTTTGTCTCATCGTCCATCACGATGTAACAGTTCGTGCCCAGCATACCGACCTGCAGCATCTTGATATCCAGACGCCCCAAACTCAATCCTTTCTTAAACGAATACTTGATGAATGATACCATTCTTTCTCTCACCCCAGATTTCCCCATCCTTCTCCACGTTCTTTGCATCCGCCTTCAGCAGAAAGCGTTACACCTTATCCCTCTGGGGGGAGTCGATGATTAAGGTAACGGGGCCCCAGTTCTCGAGTCGGACGTCCATCATCGCTCCAAAAGCGCCGGTGGCGACCTTGAGCCCGGAGGCGGCAAGGCGCGATACGTACTCCTCGTAGAGCGGCTCGGCAATCGCTGGGTCCGCGGCGTCCACGAAAGAAGGGCGACGCCCCTTGCGGCAATCTGCCAGAAGCGTGAACTGGCTCACGACCATGAGCTCTCCGTTGATTTCGAGTACCGACAGGTTCATCTTTCTCTCGCTGTCGGGGAAGATGCGAAGGTTGAGCACCTTGTCTGAGAGAAAAGCAAGCTCGGAGGGCCCGTCACCCCTGGCGACCCCAAGCAAAACGAACAGGCCGGTGCCGATCTCGGAAACAACCTGGCCTTCGATGGAGACGCTACAGCTCTTGACCCTCTGGATGACCGCTTTCATCGCGCGTTTACCTGGCTTCTTCTTCCGTGGAGACCTCGGTCACATCGATCACCGATTCGATCTTCTTGAGGTCGTTAAGTATCTCTTCGAGATGGACGTCCGAACCTATCTCGAATATGTAGTAGCTGTGAGAGAGATTCTGGGGATCCGCGGAGAACGATGCTGACAGGATGTTGATATGCTGGTCGCCGAGCACGGTCGTGATGTCGCGGACGAGCTTTGGCCGGTCCCACGCTTCGACGCGTATCTCTACTATTCTTATCGCCGGCTCCGTAGGCTCCCAGGTCACGTCGATCATCCTGTCCGCTTCCCTGGACAGCCCCTGTACGTTGGTGCAGTCCTCCCTGTGCACCGAGACTCCCCGACCACGCGTCACGAAGCCGACGATGGAGTCCCCGGGGCTCGGGTAGCAGCAGCGGGCGACCTGTACGAGAGCGTTGTCGATACCATGAACCCTGATACGCTGGCCCATCCTCTGCTCTTCGGCTTCGGTGTGATAGCCCGGCCGTGCGGTGGTCTCGCGCTCCGGCACTATTACCGACTTTGCTTTCTGGGGCGGCTCGAGGTAATGGGCCACCTTGTTGGCGACCTGGTTTGCCGACACGCCGCCCGCGCCGATGAGATGATGGAGGTCCTCGAGTTTCGCGCAGTGGTTTTCTTCGGCAACCTGCGCAAGGACCCGCGAAACCTCTTTTCGCTGAAACGGGATACTTCGCTTGCGCATCGCACGTTCAAGCTCCTCCTTGCCTTCCTGGATCTCGTCCTCGCGCCTCTCGCGGCTGAACCAATGGCGTATCTTGTTGCGCGCCCGCGGGGTCTCGACCATGTTCATCCAATCCTGGCTCGGACCGGTGGTGATCTTGGACGTCATGATGTCCACGATGTCGCCGTTCTCGAGGTGGTACGCGAGCGGGACCATCTTGCCATTCACCTTGGCGCCCACGCACCGGTGACCGACCTCGGTATGGATGCTGTACGCGAAGTCTATCGGGGTTGAGCCCCTGGGCAGCGACATGAGCTTGCCCTTCGGCGTGAAGGCGAAGACCTCGTCCTGGAAGAGGTCTATCTTGAGCGTCTTCATGAACTCGGTAGGGTCTTTGAGCTCATCCTGCCACTCCATGACCTGCCTGAGCCATGTCCTGCCGCTGGCGTCTCGCCTGTTGGTCTCTTTGTATAACCAGTGGGCGGCGATGCCGTACTCGGCGGTGCGATGCATCTCCAGAGTCCGAATCTGTATCTCGAGGGGTCGCCCCTCCTGGCTTATCACCACGGTATGAAGCGAGCGGTACATATTTAGCTTGGGCATCGCGATATAGTCTTTGAAGCGACCGGGGACCGGCGTCCACATCGAGTGGATGATGCCGAGAGCAGCGTAGCAATCGCGCACCGACTCGACTATGACCCTGACGGCCGAAAGGTCCATTATCTCGTCGAACTCGACGCCACGGTTGACCATCTTTTCGTAGATGCTGTAGAAGTGCTTGACCCGGCCCAGGACATCGGCCTTGATCTTGTTCTTCTTGAGCTCGGCCTCTATGAGATCGCTGACCTGCTGCATGTACCTCTCTCGTTCGACACGCCGCTCGTTTACCATGCGCTGTATCTGCTGATAGCGCTTTGGATAGAGCACCTCGAACGACAGGTCCTCGAGCTTCCATTTGAGTTGAGATATACCGAAGCGGTGCGCCAGCGGGGCGTAGATCTCGAGTGTCTCCTCGGAGATGGCACGCCTGCGTGCGGCGGGGAGCGCGTCGATGGTCTGCATGTTGTGAAGCCGGTCGGCGAGCTTGATGAGTATGACCCGCACGTCCTTGGCCATCGCGATGAGCATCTTGCGCATGTACTCGGCCTGCTGCTCTTCGCGCGACGCGAACTTGAATCGGTCCAGCTTGGTTACGCCGTCGATTATCTCGGCTATCTGGTCGCCGAACTCGTCGCGAATTTCGGAGAGGGTCGCCGGGGTGTCCTCGACGACATCATGCAGCAGCGCCGCGCTCAGTGTCTCGGAGTCGAGCTCGAGTTCGGCGAGGATGGTGGCGACCGCGACGGGATGTTCTATATACATCTCGCCTGATTTTCGGTACTGGTCGGAGTGGGAGTGCAGGGCCATGTGGTACGCTTTCTCAAGCTGCCGCTGGCCGCTCTTGTTGAGGAAGCGCCGCGCGATCAGGAAAAGCTTGTCGGCCCGCTGCGACCCCTCTGTCATTTCTTCTTCTTTTTCTTCTTCCCGCTCCCAGGCCCTTTTGTCCTTGACTTCGCCAGGTTCTTGGATGTCGGCTGAGCCGCCTTCTGAGCTGGAGGCTTCTGCTTGGGCTTGGGTTTGTCGCCCGCGATTGCGCCGGCCTTATCGCCCGCACCCTGCGCTTCATCAGGCTTCGGCGTGGTGGACTTCGGCTTTGGCTTAGGCCCAGCCTGCGCCGCCTGCGCCTTCTGAGCCGGGGCCTTGCCCGCTTTGTTCTGCGCCTGTCCACCCGCGGCGGATTTCTGCTTCGCGGCAGCAGGCTTGTTCGCAACCTTCGCGTCGGGAGCCTTTGCGGACTTCGCCACAGTGGAACCTTTCGTGGAAGCGCCTTTGGACCGGCCCCTCTCAATCTGCTCGCGGTAAGTGCGGTACTTGGGCTCGGTCTCCTTCCACTGGGCGAGGATCGGTGGTGCGAGGATGATGCTCGAGTACGTCCCCGACAGGATTCCTATGAACAGTGGCAACGCGAACTCCTTCAGCGTCGTACCACCGAACAGGAGTATCGAGACTATCGGGATGAGCGTGACGAGCGATGTGTTTATCGAACGAACGAGCACTTCGTTCACCGATTCGTTAACGGTGTCGGAGTAAGTCTTCCTGCTCTGCCGCGTCAACTGGTCGGAGTTTTCCTTGATACGATCGAAGATGACTATGGTGTCATAAAGCGAATAACCCAGGATCGTAAGGACCGCAATCACAGTCGCGGGCGTCACCTCGAATCCCAGAAGCGCGTAGATACCAATAGTTATGACGAAGTCGTGCACGATCTCCACGATCGCCGTTATAGCCATCTTGAACTCGAAGCGAAGGCTGATGTAGATGATCACGGCGACCAGGAACATCGCCAGCCCGATTATCGCCTGCCTGCTGACCTGGGCTCCCCAACCTGGTCCTACATCGTTTACGTTCACGATGTAGTTCCCCGATTTGTCCTTCTGGATGCCTATGTCCTTGGCGAGCCCATCGACGAGCTTGGTCTTCTGCTGGTCTTTGAGTTCGGGCACCCTTATCACGAAGGTGTTGTCGCCAGTCGACTGTATCTGAGCGTCGGCGTAGCCGAACTTCCCCGTGGTGCTACGGATCTTGGAGATAGTNNTCGATGCCGAAGTTGAGGCCGCGCGCGAACAGCGCGATTATCGCCACGACAAAGATGGTCGACGATATCGCGTAGACTATCTTCCAGTTGCCTACGATATTGAGATAAGGCCTGCGGAATCTCTTCACTCCGCACCACCCCCTACCGCGCGCCCGGTACGCAATCTGACGCCCATCAACGCGGGCCTTTCAAAAAGCTTCAGGTTTGAAAGCAGCGATGTTACCGGACGTGTGAAGAAGTATGAGATGTAGACATCGAACACCGTCGCGATGCCGAGAGTCAGGGCGAAGCCCTTCACTGAACCTACGGCGAACAGATAGAGGATAGCCGCCGCCCCGAAGGTAACCGTGTCGGCCGCCAGGATAGTGCGGAACGCGGACTTGTAGCTGGAATCCACCGATGACCTGAGAGTTCTGCCTCCTTTGAGCTCTTCCTTGAGGCGTTCAAAGTACACAATGCTGGAGTCCGCCGCTACACCAATGGATACGATCACACCTGCGATACCGGCAAGGGTCATGGTCCAGAAATCGCCCATGACGCAGATAAGTCCGTACATGTAGAGGCCGAAGGTTATGAGCCCGATACACGCCACTAAGCCCAACGCCCTGTAAAAGACCATCAGGAACAGCGCCACTACTATCAACCCTACTATTCCGGCGGTGAGGCCCTGGCGCAGAGAGTCGCGCCCGAGCGTCGCCGTGACATCCTGCTCGGTGAGCAGCTTGAGCTCGACCGGCAGGGCACCGGTCTGAAGCACGATGGCAAGGTCCTTGGCCTGTTTGTCGGTGAACTTGCCGGTGATCTCGCCGCTACCGTCCGAGATCTGTTCCTTAATGTTTGGAGCCGACTCGACCTTGTAGTCGAGCACTATGGCCAGTTGCTTGTTTACGTTCTGCTGCGTGATAGTGGAGAACTGTTTGGCTCCCGCGCCGTTTAGCGTGAAAGATATCTTGGCGCTATTCGACGAGTCGTATCCGACCTCGGCTTTCTTTATGGCGTCACCGGTGAGGAGCGTCGGGCCAAGCTTGAGCATGGTCGTCGACTTGTCCTCCGTGAGCGGTAGGACCAGTGTCTTTGAGGGCTGAAGGTTGGCATCTCCCGTGGTTTCCTTCCAGGCAGAGTCGTTCTTGACGCTGCTCTGGTCTTTTGATTCCTGGACTATTCTGAACTGGAGCTGCGCCGTCTGCCCGACGAGCGCTTTTGCGCGTTCCGGGTCATGGATGCCCGGAAGCTGGACCTCGATGTTCTTCTGGCCGAGCACTGTTATCTCGGGCTCTGATACACCCAGCCTGTCAACCCTCTTCCTTATGTTCTCTACCGTCTTTGCCAGGACATCAGGGTCAACATTCTTGCCCTTGGCTTCGTAGACGAGGCTCACTCCGCCTTTGAGGTCGAGCCCGAGCTTCGGCGTCCTGCCGGTCGCGAACTTGGCGATATACAGTCCACCGAGAAGCACGAGAACAAGGGCTATGGACAGCAGGTTCTTGGTTGTCCGGCTCATGGTCTCACGCCGGGGGTCCCTCCCGGTTTTACGGGCTCCCGGCATCCCCTTTCGTATTGTCAGCGCCGGCTGCTACCGGCTGGTGCTACTTTGACAGCCTGGAGCCGAGGGAAATATTCATGCTCGGCTCGAAAAACGCGTCACGGTCCTCAAGCGATCGACGGAGTTATTTCTTCTTGCCTCCGTCTGGCTCCGGCTCGGACTCCTCGTCCTCGTACTCGTCGGCATCTTCGTCGTATTCTTCCTCGACTTCCTCGCCCTCGAGCTCTTCCTCGAGCTCGTCTTCGACATCCTCGTCGTATTCTTCCTCTTCGTACTCTTCCTCGGCCGGGAGCTCTTCTTCCTCGGGCTCCTGCACCACTACCGCTCTCGCGATCGCCGACCGGGCAAACGTCATGTTGACACCCTTGGCGACCTCAAGGACAATCGTATCTTCGCTGATCCTCTTGATCGTGCCGTGGATGCCGCCGATTGTTACAACCTCGTCGCCCTTCTCGAGCTTGGTAACCATCTGGTCGTGCTCCTGGGCCCGCCGCCTCTGGGGCCGGATCAACAGGAAGTAGAACACTACNNATACAAATAACATCAAGTATTGTCCTCCTCAAAAATAACCGCTCTGTCGCGCGTCAATCTTCAATATCATAATGTAATGAGACCCCTTTGTCATTGGGCTGAGTCACCGCTCCGCAACTCGGCCAGCAATTCAGGCACTCTTCTCTCGGATATCGCGGCCCGGAGCCGGGAGATCATGGCGTATACAGAGTGAAGGTTATGCACCGTCAGAAGGTGAAAACCGAGTATCTCCCTGGCGTTTACGAGGTGGCGAATATAGGAGCGGGAGAACGTCCTGCAGGTGTAGCACCCGCAGCCCGGGTCCAGCGGCCCCTCGTCGGTCGCAAAGCGCGCGTTCTTGAGGTTGAGCCGCCCTGAACCCACCATCGCGGAGCCGTTACGGGCAATCCTCGTTGGGAGAGCCGAGTCGAACATATCCACCCCCAACGCCACTGCCTCGGCTATGCCCGAAAGGTCACCGACCCCCATGAGATACCGGGGCGCCTCCGGTGGTACGCGGTCCAGGGTGACCTCGAGGAGCCCGAGCGTGAGCTCCCGCGGCTCACCCACCGAGAGCCCGCCGATGCCATACCCGGGAAAACCGATCTCGACGGTGAGATCCGCGCTCATGGCGCGCAGGTCAGGGAACATCCCGCCCTGTATTATGCCAAACAACGCCTGGCGTCCGGATCGGTGGCTGCCGCGGCAGCGCCTGGCCCAGTCACGCGTCAGCTCGAGCGAGGCCGCCACCTCTACTCGCTCGACAGGGTAAGGCAGGCACTCGTCGAGAGCCATGGCGACGTCGGCACCGATGCGCTCCTGCACCTCCATAGAGAGCTCCGGGGTGAGAAAGACAGAAGAGCCATCGAGGTGCGAGCGGAAACGGGCGCCCTCGGGCGTTATCTTGACATCTTTACCGAGGCTCAAGACCTGGTAGCCACCGGAGTCCGTCAGTATCGGGCCATCCCAATTCATGAAGGAATGCAGACCGCCGGCGGCCTCGAGGACCTCCAGGCCCGGCCGCAGCCACAGGTGATAGGCGTTTGAGAGCACCATCCCGAACCCGAGCTCGCTGACCTGCTCGGGGCGCATGGCCTTGACCGTCCCCTGGGTCGCGACGGGCATGAAGAGCGGGGTCTCGACATCGCCATGCGGCGTAGAGAGGATGCCGCGGCGCGCTTTGGTCCTGTCATCTTTATCGGTCAATCTAAACATGTCGTGACCAGATCCTTTACGTGATTATCATCGCGTCGCCGAAAGAGTAGAAGCGGTAGCGCTCGTTGACGGCAGTGCGGTAAGCATCAAGTATAAGCTCCGTGCCCCCGAAAGCGCACACAAGCATGAGCAGGGTGGATCGGGGAAAGTGGAAATTGGTGATGAGAACGTCCACCGCGCGAAACGCGTACCCTGGTGTGATGAAAAGGCTGGTCTTGCAGGCGCGGGCGCGGATGGCTCCATCGGCCGACGCGGCCGATTCGAGCGCGCGTACGACGGTAGTGCCTACTGTCACGACGCGGCCTCCCACCCGGCGCGCCGCGTTCGCGGCTGCGGCGCAGCCTTCGCTTACTGAATACCACTCGGAGTGCATGGGGTGGCCTTCGACCTCCTCCTCCCGGACCGGGACGAACGTGTCCATCCCGACTGCCAGCTCCAGGCATGCTCTCCTCACTCCTCCCGAATCGAGCCGCGCAAGCAAGGCCTCGGTGAAATGGAGTCCCGCGGTCGGCGCGGCGGCGGATATCTCGCGCTCGGCGTAGACCGTCTGGTAACGCCCGGTATCAGGTACAAGGGCGGTGATGTAGGGTGGGAGCGGGAAGCTGCCCAGCTTAAATACTTCCGCGTCGGAGGCCGGGCCCCCATCGCGTGCGAACGCGACGAGCGCTCGGCCTCCCTCTCCCCGTTCGAGCACCTTCGCATCGAGACGACCGTCCCCCAGCGACAGCCGCGTTCCGGGCCTGAGCTTCGCACCTTTCGTGAGGGCGCTCCAGGTGGCTTCCTCGACCTTCTCGAGCAACAAAAGCTCAACCACCCCGCCCGTGGGTTCCTTGACCGCGTTGAGCCTGCCGGGAAAAACGCGCGAATTGTTGACCACCAGGCAATCTCCAGCGCGAAGGAAGTCGGGCAGGTCATGAAAGATGTGGTGAGATATCGTCCCGGTAGCACGGTCGACGTGCATCAACCTGCTGGCGTCGCGCACTGGCGCGGGCTGTTGTGCAATGAGTCCTACGGGTAGCTGGTAGTCAAACAGGTCGGTCTTCATCGGCGAGGGGGGTCGTTCTTCTGATAGCGTTCTTTCTCGCTGTATACGCAGCCGCAGTAACCCTGGCGGTAGATGCCTGCCTGGCGCGAGAGTTCGACGGACTCTTTGTAGCCCGACGTCATGTCTTCACCCAGGAAGATCACTCCGTGCTCGATCGCGGCGGACTCGCCCGCTTCCCGTATCAGGTGTTGGTCCTGGTACGGGCTCACAAGCAGGGTCGTCGTAAACTCCGCTATGCACAGCCTGCGCGCCTCGGCAGCCGCGCGCGAGAGCCTTACCTGGAAGCACTTCTCGCATCTCGTATCTACGCGCGACGAGATCTCGGCGATGAACCCCTCCATGTCGTACGGCCCTGTTTGAAGTTCAAGCCCCTGCTGTTCGCAGTAATCAACCACCGCGAAGTACCTCTCACGATATTCGCGAAACGGATGGACATTGGGATTGTAAAAGAACGGCACCACCTCATAGCCCCGCTCGCTCAAAACCCTGTGTGGCACGATCAGGCACGGCGCGCAACAAGTGTGCAAGAGAATCTTCATGTCACTCATCATCTAGAAAAGCAATTCCCCGGTGCCCTCCACCATCTCATGTCCCAGATGCTTGAACGCCCTGGGCGTCGCGACCCTGCCCCTGGGCGTTCGCTTGAGGAACCCGATCTGCATAAGGTAAGGCTCGTAGACCTCCTCGAGGGTGTCTGTCTCTTCGCCTACCGCTGAGGCCAGCGTCTTGAGGCCCACCGGGCCGCCGGAGAACTTGTCGATTATCGCACTGAGGATCGCCTGGTCGAGCACATCGAGTCCGACGCTGTCGACCTGGAGCATGGCCATCGCTCCATGCGCGACATCCTCTGTTATGACCCTGTCCGCCTCGACCTCCGCGTAATCCCGCACTCGCCTGAGAAGCCTGTTTGCGACGCGCGGCGTCCCGCGCGACCGCCGCGCGATCTCGTGGCACCCACCCTCATCTATCTCAATGCCGAGGATGCCCGCCGCGCGCTTGACGATGTATTCCATCTCGTTGACGGGGTAATAGTCGAGCCTCATAGACACCCCGAACCTCGTGAGTAGAGGTCCGGTCATGAGACCCACCCTCGTCGTTGCGCCGATGAGGGTGAAACGTGGAATCTCGAGCCTCACCGAGCGAGCGCCCGGTCCCTTGCCGATTATGATATCTATCTTGAAGTCCTCCATCGCGGGATAGAGGATCTCTTCCACGGTGCGGGGCATACGGTGTATCTCATCGATGAAGAACACCTCTCCGGCCTCGAGGTTGGTGAGTATCGCAGCGAGGTCTCCCTGCCTCTCGAGCGCGGGCCCGCTCGTCGCCCGCGTGTTGACCCCCAGCTCGTTAGCGATGATGCTCGCGAGCGTGGTCTTTCCCAGGCCGGGAGGGCCCGACAGTAGAACGTGATCCAGCACGTCTTTGCGCTTCCTGGCGGCTTCGATGAAGATGCGGAGCTGCTCTTTGTTTGCATTCTGGCCGATGAACTCGCCGAGCGCCCGCGGCCGCAGGCTGACATCCACCGCTTTTTCTTCCGGTGAGAGAGCGCCCGATGTGATTCCGTTTCTATCTTCAGTCAATCGCCAATCAGCTCCATTTGATGTTCTTCGTCACGCACACTCGAGCCGGGTCTCTCAGCCTCGGACCCGGGCGGCCCAGGAGACCGCCCTCGAGTGTTTAATCTCAATACCCGGCTCCGGCCTGCATGCACAATCAACTACGATCCATGTTTCGGAGGGCGAACTGGAGAAGCTCTTCGATGCTTGCGTCTCCCGAGGCGAACGAATACTTGCTCAAGGCGTTGTGGGCCTCGAGCCTCGTGTAACCCAGTTGTACCAGCGCTTCCGCGGCCTCCTGAAACGGGCCGCGCGCCTCGACCGGAAGGGCAGTGAGGTCTTCGGAAGCCGGCTCAATCTTGTCTTTCATCTCCAGCAGCAGCCGCTCGGCGCCCTTCTTGCCAACGCCCTTGATGATCGTAAGCGCCTCGGCGTCGCCCCGCTGGACGACGGCGTCGAAACCCTCGGGCGAGAACACCGACAGCACGGCAAGGGCCTTCTGCGAACCGAACCCCGACACGCTCATCAGCTTGGTAAAGAGATCGCGTGCCCTGGGCGAATCGAAACCGTAGAGATGCAATGCGTCTTCGCGCACGTAAAGGTATGTATGGAGCGAGATGTCGGGTCCCGTCTCGGGCGCCCTGTCAATGGTGCCGGCCGGGGCCCGCACCTCCAGCCCGATGCCGCCGACGAGCACCACCATGTGCTCGGCGGACTTCTCTATCAGCTTGCCTTTGAGGTAAGAGATCATCGCATCATCACGTACCGGTGAGCTCGCGCATGCGCCTCGACTGCAGGTGGCAAAGAGCCATCGCCAACGCGTCGCACGCGTGTAGCGTCTTAGGCCGCTCTTTCATGCCGAGGAGCGCGCAAACCATGTACGCCACCTGTTCCTTCTTGGCGTTGCCGTTGCCGACGACCGCCATCTTGACCTGTAGTGGTGTGTACTCGGCCCACTGCGCACCCGAGTGCCGGCATGCGAGCAGTATCACTCCCCGGGCCTGTCCGACGGCTATCGCAGTCTTCTGATTTGTGTTGAAAAAAAGCTGCTCAAGGACGACGACGTCGGGCTCAAGCTCGGCGATAACCCTCGAGACCTCCCGGTATAGCTTATCAAGCCGGTCGGACATATCCTCGGAGCTTGAGGTCTTTATTGCACCGTGAGGACCGGCAATCGGGCGTCCGGACTCCTCGATCACGAGCCCATACCCGGTGTTGGTGATTCCCGGGTCTATGCCCAGAACCCTCAATGTCAAAGGGAAGCGGCCTCCTCCTCGAGGATCTCGTCGGGTATGTCGAAGTTTGCGTAGACCTCGCCGACATCGTCAATCTCCTCGAGCGAATCGATGAGGCGCAGCACCTTCTTGGCGCTGTCGCGGTCGAGCTTGATCGTGTTCTTGGGAACCATCGTTATCTCCGAGCTCTCGGCTTCAATGCCGTGCTCGGCAAGGGCGTCACGGACGCTCCTGAACTGCTCTACATCGCAGACTATCTCCCAGGACTCCTCATCTTCGGAGGTCAGGTCGTCCGCTCCGGCCTCGAGTGCGATCTCAAGAAGCTCGTCCTCGTCGTGGGCCGGATCCTTCTTGACGAGGAAGACGCCCTTCTTCTCGAATATCCAGGCTACCGACCCGGTCTCTCCCAACCTGGCGCCGGCCCTGGTGAACGCCCTGCGAACATCCGAGGCGGCCCTGTTGCGATTGTCGGTCAAAACCTCGACTATGACCGCGACCCCGCCCTCTGCGTAACCTTCGAAGCTCATCTCCTCGAGCGCGCCCGCGCCCTTGAGCTCGCCGGTGCCCTTGGCGATAGCCCTCTTGATGTTATCCATGGGAAGGCTGTATTTGCGCGCCGTCTCTATAGCTGTAGCCAGCGCCGCATTTGCGTCGGGGTTGCCGCCGCCCTCACGCGCCGCGACCGTTATCTTGTGAGCGAGCTTGCCAAAAAGCTGTCCTCGCTTCGCGTCCTCTTTGCCCTTCTTATGTTTGATCGAGTGCCACTTGGAGTGCCCAGACATCTCCTACCTCCACGTCGCGGCCTTCCGTCCCGCGCTTCTGAAAACAATCTGATATTCGTTCACATTTCTTGAGCCGGGTCTCTCCAGACCCAGCTTTGATTAGTCACTCACACCCCGGCCCGGGGCATCCTCTCGAAATCACGAACATACCCCCGCCCGTGCCTCCGAAGTCTATCCCGCTTGTCTCACCATGTCCACGAACAGACGGTGAATCCTGTCGTCTCCGGTCAGCTCAGGGTGGAAAGCTCCCACCAGAAACGTTCCCTGCCGCGCCATGACGATGCCCTCGTCGATTCTGGCCAGGACCTCGACTTCGGGCCCAGCCTCCTCTATCACCGGCGCGCGTATGAACACCGCCCGGAAAGGCCTGTCCGCGTCATCGATGCCCGAGACCATGATATCCCGCTCAAACGAGTCGACCTGCCGTCCGAACGCGTTTCGCTCAACGGTCACATCGACGAAGCCGAGGAGCGTCGCGTGCCTGCCTTTAACACGTCGCGCGAGCACGATGAGCCCCGCGCACGTGCCGAAAATAGGCGTTCCGGCCTCCCCCACCTTCTTGAGTTCCGGGGCAAAGCCGTACTCATCAATTAGTTTTCCAATGGCGGTGCTTTCTCCTCCGGGGATGATCAGCCCGCTCACGCCAGAGAGCCCGGACGGGCGCTTGACGGCCACCCCCCGGGCCCCGCATCGTTCTATCATCGCGAGGTGCTCGCGGACCGCTCCCTGCAGAGCGAGCACCCCGATCGTCACATCTTTACCAGCCACGGAACTGGATCAGGTTCTCCTTGCCGATCTCGCTGATCTCGAGGCCCTTCATGGCCTCCCCGATGCCGTGGGATACTTCAGCAATGAGTTCGGCGTCCTCGAAATGCGTGGTCGCCTGCACGATAGCCTTCGCGCGTACGGCGGGGTCCTCCGACTTGAAGATGCC
>PMDX01000139.1 GCA_003154635.1 Actinomycetota bacterium
CTTCGACCTGTACAAGCGTGGGGTCAGTCCTGCCGGGGATTTCCTGCGGGCATTAATGTACCTGTACGGTGTCGAGGACTTCGTCAGTTTCGTAAAGCAGCACCTTGTAGACTACATGGCGCCTGACGGCAACTACGCCGAGACGATAAACCCGGCCGACCCACCGGCGCGGGAAGCCGATGGCAACTGTTATTACCACTGGCCGCCCGAGGACAAGACTTCGAAGGAACCGATAGTCCAGGGGTTTGGCGAGCCGTCAGCACCAAGCGGGATCTCGATCAAAATGGTACGAGAGGTCTCCGGGGTCCTGACCTACTATGTAACCTGCGAAGTCTACACTCCGTACAACTCGTATAATCCACCCTATCCCAGCAACCTCTGGATGACCGAGAACGCTTTCAAATTCGCCACCACGAACACGATCTCATCGGCCGACGAGATGTTGCTCGACAACATCTCCCTCTAGATCCCCTCCCAACGAAGTGGGAGGTTGGGGAGACGTTAACGCTTCCCTCGAGCGGTCATGTTTTGATGTAGAGGTCTGTTTTGGGTGTATGCCTTCGCCCGAGCCGATATTTTCGCAACCCGTGGCAAGGCGACTTCTGTCTGAAGCCGGCTCCACCCCGACGCGAAGCTTTCTTATCAGCGGGCGTGAGGCGACATCGAGCGAAGGCGTTCGATGATCGGGGGGAGCGTCTCGATCACGTAGTCGATCTCTTCGGCTGTCGTGCCCCGACCCAGAGAGAAGCGCACGGAGCCTTGCGCGTCGCGCGCGGGCACGCCCATAGCAAGAAGGACGTGTGAAGGTTCGAGTGCCTCGGATGAACACGCCGATCCGGTCGAAGCGCAGATGCCAACAACATCGAGCTGCAGGCAGATCGCCTCGCCCTCGATGAACTTGACTCCCAGGTGGACGTTGTTCGGAAGCCGGTTTGTGGGGTGCCCGTTGAGGAACATATCGGGGATCTCCGCACTCAAGCCATCGACCAGGCGGCCTCTCAGTTTCCCGATGCGACCGACCTTGTCATCCATCTCGCCGGCCGCCACTTCCGCTGCCGCACCAAGACCCACTATACCGGCCATGTTCTCCGTTCCTGCGCGTTTCCCGTGCTCCTGCTCGCCGCCGTGGATGAACCTGGTTATCTTCGTCCCATTCCTGACATAGATAGCACCGATGCCTTTGGGCCCGTACAGCTTGTGTCCGGACATGCTGAGAAGGTCGACCCCGAGGTCGTCGACGTCCACGTGGACATTCCCGACCGTCTGGACCGCGTCCGTATGGAGCAATACGCCGGCCTCGCGGCAAACGTCGGCTATCTCTCGAACCGGCTCGATCGTTCCCACTTCGTTGTTCGCGTGCATCACCGATACCACGATGGTGCGCCCGGTGATTGCCTTCCGGATGTCATCGGGGTCAACGACGCCCGCAGAATCAACTCCCACGAACGTCGCCTCGTAGCCGTGTGCGGTGAGGAACTCCGCGGTCTCGAGGACGGCATGGTGCTCGATGGCGCTAGTGACAACATGGTTGCCCTTGCCCTCGTTCGCGAGCAATGTCCCCCAGAGAGCCATGTTGTCTGACTCGCTCCCGCCGGATGTGAAGAAGACCTCCCCTGTCCCGGCGCCGATGAGCGCGGCTACCTGCCGGCGCGCCTTCTCTATTGCGGCGCGAGACTCGCGGCCCATCGCGTAGAGCGCGGATGGGTTGCCGAACATGCCCTCGAGATACGGTTGCATCGCCGTGGCCACGTCGGGATGGGGCGGTGTCGTTGCCGCGTGGTCAAGGTAGACCTTGTCTATCGGGGACACCTCCAATTCGATAAGCCAGCTCGACGGTCCGGGTGGAACAGTCTTTCAACGACCGGCGCATATTGCCCGCCTGCCTCTCATCCGTGCTCTTTTCGCACGTGCATCCGCATGAGGTCTTCCAATGTCTTGTCGTGCAGCACGCCCTTCATCGCGTCGGTGACTTCGCACCACAGGTCCCGAACGACGCACTCATCGGTACGTTCGCAGACGGACGCGTCTCTCACGCACTCGACCGGCTCGAGGCCACCTTCGAGCGCCTCGAATATCTCGTCGAGCCTGATGTCGCTGGGCTCACGCGCCAGCTTGTAACCCCCGCTGGCGCCTCTTTCTGCGACCACGAGGTCGTGGTCACGCAGGAGAGTCATCATGTGCTCCAGGTATCTCTTGGACACGTCCTGCCTCGCGGCTATGTCCTTGAGCAACACCAGCTTCCCCTGGCCGTTGACGGCAATGTCGAGCATTGCGCGCATGCCGTACCTGGCCCGCGTCGAAAACTTCAAGTTAGTACCTCCCAGCACCCCCGCGAAAGCGCCGTTGATCCGCCGGCATCAAGGATGCCCATTAAACGCTTTTCCGGTTCCCCGAGGAACCCTCCCGTTCCCGCCGAAATAATCTAGCATCACGATAGGATTTCGGTCAATCGGGGCGAAGTCACAGCTTTCAGAACGGATGTCTGGAGGCCTGTCCACCGCTTGGCCCTCATTTTGCTATAATATTTGAATTCTTAAGAACTTTGACACGATTGAAGAATTGACGGTAGCAAGGAGGTTGGCACATGGAGGTCACGCTTAGCATTATTAAGGCGGACGTCGGGGGCTGGGTCGGGCACTCGGACGTTCACCCGGAGCTGAGGAACTGTTGCAACGCACAGTTGGACAAGGCAAAGAAGGACGGGCTCATCATCGACTACTGCCAGGGCGAGGTCGGAGATGACATAGCGCTCATCATGACTCACACGAAGGGTATTGAGAACGAAGAGATCCACAAGTTTTCGTGGGACACCTTCACCGCAATGACGGAGGTCGCGAAGGAGTACGGCCAGTACGGGGCCGGGCAGGACCTCCTGGTCGATGCTTTCTCGGGCAACCTCAAGGGCATGGGGCCCGGGTACGCCGAGATGACCATTCAGGAGCGCCCCGCCGAGCCGATCCTCATCTTCCTCGCTGACAAGACGGAGCCAGGTGCCTGGAACCTGCCGCTGTACAAGATGTTCGCCGACCNNACCCGTTCAACACCATCGGGCTCGTGATCGACCCCAGCATGCACGAGGGATTCCGTTACGAGGTCCTGGACCTTATCGGCGAGCGCAAGATCATCTTCAATACCCCCGAAGAGATCTATGACATGCTGGTCTTCATCGGCTCGCCTTCGCGCTACGTCATCAAGCAGATATTCCGCAAAGACTCTGACGAGCCCGTAGCGGTCACTTCGACACAGCGCCTTTTCCTGATGGCCGGACGTTACGTGGGCAAGGACGACCCGGTTATGGCCGTTCGTGCGCAGAGTGGCCTTCCGGCGGTCGGCGAAGTGCTCGAGCCGTTCTCTTTCCCACACACGGTGGCCGGCTGGATGAGAGGTTCGCACCACGGTCCCCTGATGCCCGTGGGCTTTGCGGACGACACCCCGACCCGCTTCGACGGGCCTCCGCGTGTCGTATGTCTCGGGTTCCAGCTCAAGGACGGCAAGCTGATCGGACCCCGCGACATGTTCGCCGACATTAGCTACGACAACGCCAGGCGGCAGGCGCTCGACGCGGCTGACTACCTGAGGAGGCACGGCCCGTTCGAGCCCCACAGGCTCCCGCTCGAGGAGATGGAGTACACCACGATGCCCAGCGTCATGAAGAAGCTGAAAGACCGCTTTGAAGCAGTAGACTGAACCCCCAAAGAACCACACGCGAAAGGGCGACTTTCAAAGTCGCCCTTTCTTTTTTGTCTGTTCTCCCAACCCTCGGATTACAGCCTTCTTATTCTCCTAAAGTGTAAGGCGAGGGGTACTATTTTTGTCGAACTCAGGGAGAGCGCGGGGTCCCCTTTAGAAGCCACGGAGCATGGCTTCCCAGTCGTTGGAGAAAAGTAGGCTGGCAAATTTCTGGTAGTTTGAGAAAGAAGCGTTCTTTCCGAGCCTCACGAGGAACAGGTTGGCTGCATCCATTGTCACGTTGGGCTCGTCAGTGGCCATCTCTATGAAGCTGAACTTTTCCGCGAGATGGATGAAGAGCTCCCGGTACTGCATCTTGTCCATCCCCGTACCTTCGAGGTCCCAGTGCCACGTGAAAGCCGTGGTCAGCACTATCTTGTCGTCATACAACGGGTCGTCGAAGGTAAGTTGCAACATCTTGCCCGCCAGGCCGATCTCGCGGTAATTGCGGCTTACCTCGATCGCGCCGAGTTCGAACAGCCACGGATACATGGGCTTTCCCCATCGCTCGCGCTCGGCGGGGTGGTGCATCCCAATATAAGATATCAGCAGGTCGTCCACGATACCTGCGATGACATTGCCACCCTCGAGGCTGGCGACTTTCATAAGCGCCTTTTTCTGGCGGTCCGGGTTGTTCCTGCTGAACATCCTGATGCCCGGGTCCACGGTCAGCTGCTCGAGCTTTTCCGCGGGACAGTAATTCTCGAGGTGGATTGTTCCCTTCGGGGACTCAATATCGAGTTCGTTTATTTTCCGCGGAGCTGATTGCTCCTCCCGCTCGGATTCCTTTATCTTTCCATCGAGGACCCTTCCGAAACCATAGGCGAAGGGAGGCTTCCCCGGCGTTCCCTTTTCTGGTGCGGTCCCTGAGGGTACGCTCGCACCCCCGGTCGCCCTGCCGGGCCTTTTATCGCTCTTGTTTTCTTTTCGGAACATGTGGTTATTGGTCCCCGCTTTATCTCTCCAACGCAAGAAGTATAATTGAAATTGCGAAGATAATCCCAAAGCGCGCATATCCGCCACGGAAGAGATACGGGGAGGGCGGCCAATGAAAGTGTTCGAACGTATGACCGCGGACGTTGTCACGGTCTCGTTTTCCGAACCGATGCGCCAGGCCTGGGAGCTGGTAGAAAAGAAGAAGCTCCGCCGTTTTCCGGTCATGGATGGGGACAGGCTCATCGGGATCGTCACAGACCGCGACCTCAGGGATGCGACGGCTTCATCTGTCGTGCTGATGGAAAAGCAGTATCACGACTTCCTGCTCGACACCGTCATGGTCGATTCCATAATGACGCCGGAGCCGGGAACCATTTCCCCCGGAGCGGATATCAGGGACGCGGCGCGTTTGATCCTGGAGCTGAAGGTCGGAGGCCTCCCCGTAGTGGAGGGTGGCAAGCTCGTGGGGATCATCACCGAGACGGACCTGATCGAGGCATTGGTAGAGCTGCTCGATGCCGCTTCCTGAGACAGGTCTTTTCGGGCCAGGGCCGGACCAAAAGGAAGCAAGGCTTCCGCAAGTGCCCGGCGCCATCGGGCATTATCTCCCATCTCAGCCAAGCGCCGTCTCCACGTACCAGATGTCGTTAACTCTTACGACGTTGAAGACCCTTTCCTCTTTCTGCAGTGACTTGAAATCCCTGGTTTCGGTCTTCTCCTGGCCGAGGATCGGGGCGGTATAGGTTATCTTGCCGTCGGTGATGACGACCGTCGCCTTGTTCTTGTCCGATTTGTTCAGCTCGGTGGTCAAGGAGAGACCTTGCACCTTGACCTTCACCTGCTCGAATTTCTGCTTTGCGAGGGCTTCCTGGTCTTTCGTCAGTTTCTGCGGGACGACGGAAGCTTTTAGGGCGTTCCAGTCTCCGCTCTGCATGGCGTTGAAGTACTTTGTTACCGCGCCTTCGGGCGAGTTGCCGCCTCCGCATCCCACCACCAGCGCGGTTAAAGGCAAAATGGCGATAATGAATAGCGCCGCGACCGTGACGGTCTTTCTGGAAAACCCGGGAAAGCTCTTCATAGCCAGGCAAACCCCCTGTCAAGAAACGTGCATACAACCTGCTGAAAATCAGTATACCAGCAAACCTGGCTCTATCCGCGCACGAGAGAAGTGTGAACAGGGACCCCGCGCTGATGCAATATAGCTAACGTCCAGTGCCGGGACAACAGCTTCCGGTCTAACGGACTACTGTTGCTGTGTTGGCACATCGGCAGTCGCCAGAGGAGTGTTGACATACCAGGTGCCCTTGTACTTCTGAACCTTTACAGTCGGGGTTATACCGTACGACTTCTTTATCTCGGCGATGGTTGTCGATTCTTTCTTCCCGGTCGAAGGGTTGGTGCCTGTGATGGTGCCTGACGTGAGCTCTACCTCCGCGGTGTTCGGGTCTTTCTTGTCGATGACTGTCTTATACTGAAGCCCGTTGTATTTGTAGTCGACCTCTTTGAACTTCTTCTTCTGCGAACTGGTATCGCTCTCTGTCATCCTTCTGACGTTGTTTGGAAGGACGGAATCAAGATATGCGTTCCAGTTGTGCGCTTCGATCGCCTTGTAAAAGTTATTCACCGCTTGCTGGGGCGTCGAAGCCCCGCAACCCGCAACCAGGACGATCGTAAGCCCAAGCACGAGCACGATCCCAGCCGCCAGCCGCCTTACCGCCCCCGGTTTTGCCGAGTTTCCCACTAAAAACCTCCTGGAGTGGGGGAAGAGCCGTCGATAGATTATACCACTGCATTTCAGCTTGGTAACCGCGTTTTCCTCCCCGCAATTGTACGCCTCTCCGTTTGGACGCAGCTTGCCTATCCCTGGGTTTCTCCGAAACCGGGAGGCGGGGGCGGGGGGGCGGGTGCCGCCTGCGGTGGAGCCTGTGCTTCAGGTGGGGCAGAAGGCGCGGGTGCCGCCGGTGGTGCTGGAGCAGCAGGTGGTGCTGGTGGAGCCGCTGCCTGTGGAGGAGCGGGAGGTGCCGGTGCCCCTGGAGGGGACGGGGCGGAAGGCTGCCCCGCAGCCGGTGGCGCGGGCTGGGGCCTCGCTGCCTGTGCTGCGGCCTGAGCCGTAGCGATCCGCTGGTCGACTTCTCGGACTTCCTGCAATGCGGGCACCAGCTCGGGGTTGGAGAGCTGCCCGTTCAACCAGAGGCTGTATGCTTGCTCGCCGACAGCCTCGAGCTTTTTCTTGCGCTCGCTCTTGAACTGTGTCTCGTCGACCTTTGCCTTGGTCTGCTCGGCAGCGCCGGTGATAGTCTCCTGTATTTTGTCAAAGAAGCCCACTTTGCACCTCCATGGTCAGGGCGATCAACTCAAATCTTCACGGTAACAATAATATCAGTGGGAGCTCCCGGATTGAATGCTTTTGAGCCTACGGCTCGTCGAGGTCCGAGCGGAGATACAGCTGGGCGAGCTCCTCGTAGAGCATCTTTCCCCCTCGAAATCGCTCTTTTGCCTTTTCTTCCAGCTCCTTTATAGCCTTTGCCGGCACCCCGCCAACCAGCCAACCCGGCTCGACCTCCATCCTGGGCGTTACCACCGACCCGGCCGAGACGACAGCCTGCTCCCCGATAACGGCGTCGTCGAGAACCGTCGCGTTCATCCCGATGAGCGCGCCGTCCTTTACGGTGCACCCATGCAGGACCGCCGCATGGCCTACGGTCACATCCGCCCCGACGGTGGCAGGTGAGACCATCGTACAGTGGACCACACAGTTGTCCTGGACGCTGGTGCGGGGCCCTATACGGATCGTGTTCCAGTCTGCCCTGAGGACGGCACCCCACCAGACACTCGCCCTGCTCTCGACAACTACGTCGCCGATGAGCACCGCTGTCGGCGCCACAAACGCATCCTTAGCAACAACCGGTCTTTTTCCGTTCATCTCAACGAACAACGACTCCACCCCCAATATCTTGCCTTTCGTTCCTAATTGATTGTTTTAAGTCTCTTCAAACGTATAAGTCTAATGTAATGTTTCACTATTGGAATAGTTTTGGAGCAAGAGACAATGGCAGCGGAAGACGCGCTTGTCGGGCGACCGAAGAAAATCAGCAGGTACAACCTGGAGCCAACCGCTTCCTCACTGACTTCGGTCCGGGAGTTCATCCGGACTACCCTCAAGCCGTTCAAACCGGTAGAACCCATCGTACATGACATAGTCTCCGCGACACACGAGGCTGCCAAGAACGCCGTGGTTCACAACCCGCACACCGACGCGCCTGTCGAGGTCGTCTGCAAGGTGATGGAAGATTCCGTCGTCATCGAGGTGAGCGACAGAGGAAACGGGTTCAATCACGAGGCGCAACTCCCGCCGGAGTTACCCGACCCCGAGGCCGTGAAAGGCCGGGGCATGTTCATGATCTACATGCTGATGGACGAGGTAGAGACCCGGACTGGAACCAGCGGCACTCGCATCACGATGCTCAAGCGTTTCGATTCAGATCTCCCCTGAAAAGCCGTCTCAAGGCTGAAGGACTTCGTCAGCAGGGACACCGGCAATAGTTATCGAGACCGACTTGATGGTGCTGTCGTTCGACGTCACCGTATTGTTGATCTGATGAATGATCGCCTGTACCTTGGCGGAGCCACCCCCGTATTTCTCCAGCTCCTTTGACAGGTCCACTTTTGCCTGTCCGTTCTGTGAGCTGTAGCTGAGCAGCGTCACCCCGCCGGGGATCGCGGTCGACAGGCTCTGTTGTTTCTCACTCGCGCTCGGACCCTTCAACAGCTCGATGAGCCCCGCTTCCGGCCCCGGCTTGGCGCTCGGGCGCGTAACTCTGGTGAAAACCTCACCCTTGAGAAAAAATATCGATACGGTCGTGCCCGCGGGCTGAGTCCCCCGGGTCGAGTTTGCCTGGGTGGAGATTGCCTGGGATTTGCCGGTGGGCTGGGAGCTCCCTGTAATAGAGGATTTGTTTCCGCCGCATCCCGCGCTGATAACCACGACGATCGTAAGAAGCAGGGTGAAAAGCGACCATATCATTACGCGCCTCTTAATCATCTCATCCCCCGGAAAGCCGTGTAGAACGCTATCTCAACCTTCTCGGCACACTGCACGCGCCGCTTACATCTTATCGCAAATAGACCTATAATATTTTGCATGGCTAAAGTCGGAGTTCCAAGGGCATTGTCGTATTATCGCTATTTTCCGCTATGGAAAACGCTTCTTGAAGGCAGCGGGGCAGAGGTCGTTCTCTCCAGGCGCACCGGCAAGTCCCTGCTTGAAAACGGAGTGCGACACTGCGTCGACGATATATGCGTCCCGGTGAAGCTGTACTACGGGCATGTGCTCGACCTGAAGGACCGGGTCGACAGCCTTTTCGTGTCACGCGTCGTCTCGGTCGAAAAAGCCGATTGCGATACTTACACCTGCCCGAAGCTTATAGGGCTTCCGGACATGATAAAGAGCTCGCTCGAAGGACTCCCGCCGATGATCGAATTCGTCGTCGACATCCAGAACATGTCGCTGAAAACCTCGGCAAAGAAGCTCGCGAAGGATCTCGGAGCACGTGCCGGCACCGCCAGGAAGATTCTCTCCCGGTCGCTCGACGTGCAGGCCCGTTACGAGGCGGAGCTCCTTAGGGGACTGACGCCCGAGCAGGCCATGGAGAAAGTCTTCGAGGGTGGTAACGGAGAGCACGAGGGCGCCGCCGTGGGGGAGCGCAATGTCAATATCGCGCTCGTCGGTCACGAATACCTCATCCACGACCCGTTCATTAGTCACAACCTCCCCCGCAAACTCAAGTCGCTCGGGGCCAACCCGATCCTGATGTCCGAGGTGCCGCAGGAAGTCCTCGAAAAGGAGCTGTGCCGGTACCCTGAGATATCATGGAGCTACGAGAAAGAGTTGCTCGGCGCGGCTTCTTATTTCCTGGGGCGCGACGATATTGACGGCGTGATGCTCATAATCGGCTTCGCATGCGGACCCGACTCAATAATCGGCGAGATCATAAACCGCGAAGTTCGAACCCCTTTGAGCCCACCCCTCACGACGCTGGTGCTCGATGAGCATACGGGCGAAGCCGGAGTGGCGACCAGGATCGAGGCATTCGTGGACCTCATCCGCCACGCTCGCGAGAGACAGTAGGCTGTACCGATGAAAGTCTCGTTCCCCCATATGGGAAATGCTTATATTCCCCTCTCCGCCCTGCTGTCGAATCTTGGCGCGGAGGTCATTGTCCCGCCCAGACCCACCAGTAAGACAATCGATGCCGGCGCCCTGCATGCGCCTGAGTTCGTATGCCTCCCTTTCAAGGTCAACCTGGGAGACAACCTCCGGGCGCTCCAGATGGGCGCGGATACGCTTGCCATGGTGAGCGGCATGTGGGCGTGCAGGTTCGGATACTACGGGAGGGTCCAGCATCGAATCCTGAGGGATGCGGGGTTCGAGTTCGAGAGCATCCTGCTCGGGCGGGAGGGAGTGGGAGCCGTATACAACAAGTTCCGCGACACCGTTGACGGCAACCTTACGCTGTCATGGCTGCGCGCGTTTCGGGCCTTCAAGCGCAAAGCCGAGGCGATGGATGCTATCGAAAAGTCCGCGAGAGAGAAGAGGCCGTACGAGAGGGATCGCGGGTCGACGTCGGCTGCCATGGACGAGGGGCTGAGACTGGTTCACGAGGCTCGAGGTCTGAAAGAGGCCGACAGGGCTCTTGACGGAGCCAGGGAGCTGCTGGATGGGGTGGAACTCGAGGACGTCATGGAGCCACCACTGAAAGTCGCGGTGCTGGGCGAGATCTACGCGGTGCTCGAGCCTTCGCTCAACTTCGATATCGAGCGGAGGCTGGGTGAGATGGGCATAATGCCTTTTCCGGTGATGAGCGTGTATAAGTGGCTTTTCAGGCCGCTCAAGACCGACCCCTCCATCCTGATCGAAGAACGCAGGGCGCGCCGAACGGCCAGGCCATACATCGCGTACGTCCTGGGAGGCGAGGAACACCAGACGATATCCGGCACCATCAACGCCGCCAGGAACGGCTACGACGGTGTGATACACCTCTACCCGTTCACGTGCATGCCGGAAAACATCTGCAGGGCGATCCTGCCGCGCTTGGAGTCGGATTTCAATATTCCCATTTTGAACCTGTGCCTCGACGAACACGCCTCACCGACCGGCATGACTACACGGCTTGAAGCGTTCGTGGACCTTATGCTCCAGCGCCGTCGCTCGCGAAGCAAAGGCTAGCTTTCAGATACCGTTTCGCACGTCCCCAACGATAGGTTAATGCCCTGAAAACCGGGAGGAATATCCCCGTTGCTCTCGCCCGTGGATCAGGGTGGACTCGGTCTCTGCTCTTTACTTCCACCCGTTGGGAAGAGGAGGCGCCTGGAGCGGCGGCCACTCTGGTGGCGCCGTATCCGGTCCCTGCGGCGGAGGCTGGAACCCAGTCTGTGGTGGGTCGCCCTGCTGAGGCTCCTGCGGCTCTAATCCGGGAGCCTGTTCCTGCAACGCGCCAGCCAACTCCTCCGGAGACACCTGTGGCTGCGTCGCCTGTACGGGCGGCGCGGTTTGAGCTTCGGGCCACTGAAAAGCCTGCCAGTCCTCTCTAGGTGCGGGTGTCTGTTGCCCGTCCTCCGCGGGCGTGGCAGGAGGCGGTGGCGGAGCCTGGAGGAGTCTCTCGAAAGTCGATGGCTGGTCCATGCGACCGGGAGCGAAATCCTCATCGGGAGGCGGAGGCTGCTCTCCTGTCGGTTCGGGATCCAGAGAAGCGGGCGGCGGAGGCTGCACAAGATGATAGCCAGCCAGTGGCCAGTCGGCCGTTGAATCAGGCCTTGGCGCCAGTTCGGGCTCGCTCGTCGGCGGGGCGACCACTTCGCCCGGCCGCCTCCACTCGGGAGGCACCTCCACGTGCTGGCTCGGAGCTTCCGGTGCTGGTGATGGCTTGATCGTCTCGGGAGCCTGCTCGGGTGGCTGTTCGAACGTCTGGTTCTCCGGTTCCTCCTGGTGGGGCGCGGGTTGCTCGAGTTCTGTGGCCCCTTCATTCATCTGTTCCGGACCGGGCAGTTCCAAGAGTCCTGCGAACGGCTCCGTCTCGAGAGTGTATTCTTCGAACTCAGACTCAAGGCTTTCAATAAGCAAGTCGTCTGGAGGAACAGTCGGCGCCGGGTAATCCGGTGCATGCTCCAGGGGTCCCGCGGCCGCCCCGGGCTCCCGTTCCACATGCTCCGCTGGCCATTGCGGCGAGGGGGTGGCTTCCATCTCAACCCACTCGGGTGCTCCCGGGACTCGCGGCGCGGCGGGCTCCTCGGCCATTGCCAGGGAAGCAGCATCGGCGTCAGCTGAGAACCCGGCTTCTGCCCGTGGAGCCAGCGCCGCAAACTGATCGGGCGCCGTTGGAGGCTGCCCCTCGGGTGCCGTCTCTACAACTGGTGGTTCTGTCGCCGGTGGTGGTGTAAGAGGTTCGGGTTCCAGGACCGCGGATGGCTCTGGCGCCGGTGGTGGTGTAAGAGGTTCAGGTTCCTGGCTGATGGGTGGCTCCAGTACCGGTTGCGGTGGCAGTGGAACGGTCTCAGGCGCGACAATGGTCTCCGGCGTGGACTCGGGATGTGGAGGTGACCGGAATTCGGCCGGACCTGCCGGCTCCGGCTCGACCGCTTTGTCCGCTTGTCCTGGCGGAGGAGCTAGGCCAAGCTCCTCTGCTTCCTCTTCAGTTATAGGCTCGGGTATCGCGATTCCGCCCGAGAGTTTTCGAAGTGCTTTCTCAGCGCTGCTGCGGACCATGATGCTGGAGTCCTTCATTGCCCTCTCGAGAGCCGAAACGGCCTCCGGGTCCCCAATGGTCCCAAGCGCTACGCAGGCGGCTGCCCTTATCTCGTCCGGTCTGGCTTTGCGGAATAAGCCGCCTTTGGCGAGTAGTTCCGCGAGTTGCGGCAGGTACTGGCTATCGTGGAGGTCGCCTATCGCAAGGCAGGCTGCCTCCATCACGGCCTGCTCTTCCTCTCTGCCTCTGGGCCCCTGCCCGTTGATTATGTCGATCAGGAACAGCGCAACCGATGACTCTCCGAACATGCCCAGGACGCGAACCGCAGTGCGTCTTACAGCCGGGCTCTGATCACTCGCGGCTGCCTGCACGACGCTCACCGATTCTCTGGAACCGATCCTCGCGAGACTGCGAAGGGCTTCTCTCCTTATTCGCTCATCCGGGCTGGACGCCATGGTGCCCACCTGTTCCGCCGCTTCGGTAAGCTTGAGGTCAGCGACGACGTTGAGGATATTTCGATGGATGTACCAGGGATTTTCCTTCGCCAACTCAGCGATTAGCGCTTCTATGCCAGGCTGCCCTGCCATCTGGATCGCCTCGAGAGCGAGCTCCCGGAGGTCAATCTGACCCCTGTCCTTTACCAGGTCGACGACAGGCTGTAGCGCCGATGGGCCTATGTCCGCGAGGGCCTGTACCATCGCCGTCTTCTTGTCGTCGTCTTCCTCGAGCAGGAGCACCTGGATATCGATCATCCCTTCGGGCCCGGTCAGCCTTTCCAGGACCGCGGACGCATGTTTTACCAGCTCCGGCCCCTTGCCCTGGCCGAGGTTGGCCTGCTCTTCGAGGAGGTCTATGATGCTCGACGCCCTGTCGGCGTTGCCTTCCATCATGTAACACCGCGCAAGAACAGCGATCGAGTCCACCTGTGGTATGTACGCCGCATAGTCAGTCTCGGCTTCAACATCCTCGAGGAGCCTGTATTCAAGGATGCCCGCAGCCTGCAGACAGAATTCCGGCTCGAGCGATGAGAGCGTATCCTTGACCAGGGTAGCCGCAAACCGCCGCACCTTGGGGCTGTCCTGTGCAAGGTTATCGGCCAGCTTGGATAGCATCCCCGTGGCCATCTCGTGCTCCTCCATCTCGTAGAGGTTCTTTATCTGTTCGGGGACGGTCTGGTCGATCCCGTCAACGAGCTCTACGTACTCCTCGTCGATCGGTCCACCCAGCAACTGGAATGCCGAGAGGACGCGAATGCCCGTCGCTGGATCGCGCTCCTCATCGATGCCTGCGCCTTCGAGCTTGGTATCGATGACTTCCGCGATCGCGTCGCCCCGGTCTTCGCGAACCTCGATCAACAGCTCGTTGAGGTTTCGCAGCTTGTCTTTCTGCCAATCAGTCTCGAGCTCGTTTGATTCCGTCTTCATGTCGACGTACTCGTCGATGAGCGAATCGACCATCTCGAGCAGTCTCTGGTCGGAGAGCATCGTGACGACCCTCTCGCGGACTTTTCTTATGTTGAGGTTGTCCGGGCCCTCGCCCGTCAAGACCGAGGTCATCTCTTTGGGCGACATCTCGGTGACGATACTGCCGATCTGGTCCGACAGTATCTCGCGCAAGCCGGGATCCTCGAGCTGGTCGATCATATCGGAGAGGCGGTTGAGCGCCTCCTCGGCTTTCTGGCTGCGGACCAGTATTCCGCCCTCGTTTCCTTCTTCGGAGATGAATGTGGAAAGCAGTCCACCCACCTTGCCCGAGTCCGAGAGGACGTCGACGAGCTCCCTGTCCTCGACGTCGCCAAGCTCGACCTTGCCCATGAGATAGCGCATGAGGAGCTCGTCCTTGAGGGCGTCGAGCGGTCCCGCCCTGGTCACGTCCTCGCCGGCGGTTATCGCTACGTAGACGCGCTGGTTTATCGAGACGTTGGTAACGCCTTTTTCGACGAGCTTGTCAGCGAGGTTCAGGCGTTTTTCTTTGTCCGATGCAGCGGACAGCACCTCGAAGACGATGTTGAGCTCGTCGGGAGTGACGCCGTCGCGGAACTCGAGGTTGGTGAGCCCGCGCTCGTTCATCCACTGGATGAAGGCCCTGATGGGCGCTTTCTGCTGATCGAGCTCCTCGAGCCTGATATCGTTGACCAGGAGGCTGTTCTCGAGAACGCTGACGCTGAAACCATGGCTATCCTCGAATAGCTTCTGGAGGTGGAAGCGAGCGTTTTCCACGGTGTCGGTTACCATGGTGCTCGTTTTCGGGTATAGCCGCATGTTCACGGTTGCGGCATGCCAGTTAACGACGAAGAGAACGGCTTCATCGACATATCGTTCGCTCAGCTCTTCTGGAGCGCGGCCTTCGCCGCCCTCTGTCAGGTCATCGTTCAATTGAACTCCAAGCCAAACGCGTTGATTGCTAACCTCGGGCGACACCGGGACGTGCTCCCAGCCAGCTAGAGTCGCACGGTTAGTTACCGATTATTATTATACTCCAATCCATCTGCTCCTTATAACGAGGCAATCGGCATTATGGAGTATGAATTGAGGGCAATCTTCTGGTTTTCCCGCGTCTGGTGGACGTTCCCGTAATACGGTCGGATTCGAACCGTACCCCCTGGGTATCACCCCGGTGATGGGATGGTCCACTATCCGCGGACCGGCAAGCAAAGGAGTCGGACCAGCCTGGCTGTTCCGGACCTTAGAAGGCTTTCGGCGCCGGTCATCGCCTCTTCGAGGTCCATCGGACCTGTTGAGATGCAGAACGCCTCAATGCCTTGCTCCAGAGAGGTCTCGAGGTCACCCGCCAGCCGTCCCGCAATGACCACAAAGGGGACTCCATGCTCGCGCGCGATCTCCGCTACGCCAGCCGGTGTCTTGCCTCTCGAAGTCTGGCTGTCGAAGCTGCCCTCGCCCGTCAGGACGAGGTCAGCGCCCTCGATCTTGCCCGCGAGCCCGGCAAGGCCAGCGATAAGCCTGATACCGCTCGTTATGCTTGCGCCGCAGAAGGCAACCAGACCGGCCCCGAGCCCTCCCGCCGCACCCGCTCCAGGCATATCGGCCACGCGGATACCCAGATCCCTCTCTACCACCTCGCCTAACCTGCGCAGTCCCTCGTCAAGATATTCGACCTGCTGAGGGGTCGCGCCCTTTTGCGGGCCGAAAACGCGGGCGGCTCCGTGTTCACCGACCAGCGGGTTGTCAACGTCGGAGGCCACAAGGAATCTCGTACCGGACAGCCGGGGGTCACGAAGTTTCGCGTCTATCGAGCTTATTCTCGGGAGAGAACCGCCGCATGGTGTCAGCAATCTCCCGTCGCTGTCGAAGAACCGGAACCCGAGCGCGCTCGCCATGCCCATCCCGCCATCGACGGTCCCGCTCCCGCCGATGCCAACGACGATTCGCGTGCAATCGTAGTCGAGCGCCTCGAGGATGAGCTGTCCGGTGCCGGTTGTCGCTGTGACCATTGGGTCGCGACGGTCGGCACGCACGAGCGAGAGCCCCGACGCCTGCGCCATCTCGATAACAGCCATGGGATGAACGCTATCGACGAATCCCGACAGGGCGGCTCCGGCCTCAAGGTCTTCCAGGGTCCCGGCGGGCAGATACGCCCATTGGGCTTTGACCGTCTGTTCAGGCAGGGGTCCGGCGACCACTTTCTCTCTGACCTCTCCGCCGGTAGCGGCTACGATCGCTTCAACCGTGCCTTCTCCGCCGTCGGCCATCGGGCAGAGAACGAACCGGGCGGAGGGTCTGGCTTGACGCACGCCTTCGGCCATCGCGCGCGCCGCCTCAAGGGCTGTGAGGCTTCCCTTAAACTTATCGGGCGCAATTACTATCCGCATTTTGATATATTACCACCCACACTGGGCATTCCGTCATGGCGCTGCGGTATAATCCGGACCATGGTCCGCGAAGTAGAGGAAGCAACAGCCCCAGACGCGTCGGAAGAAATAATAACCCGCGAGTTCGTCCTGCTGTTCGTGGCAAGCTTTCTCTGCATGGGCAGCCTATACCTCCTGATACCAGTGCTCCCTCTTTACATTAGCGATGTCGTGAAGGCGTCGACGACCCAGGTCGGTCTCCTGGTCGGCCTGCTGACTTTCGCCTCGATGCTGTTTCGTCCGTTCGTGGGACGAAAATCAGACGAGGTCGGCCGCAAGGTCTTCCTCCTGATCGGCGCCGCCGTGTTTATCGTCGCGCCACTCCTTTATATTCCCTCGAGGAGCATCTGGGCGCTGCCATTCGTACTCCTCTTCAACGGCTTCGGCATCGCCTGCTATCATACGGCTTCGCTGACGTTTATCGGCGACATCGCACCCAGTTCCCAGAGGGGGAAATCACAAGCATGGTTCCAGACTTCCTTCAACCTTTCGGTGATGGCTGCCCCACCGCTTGCGATACTGATAAAAGACGTTTTCGGCTACAAATGGGTGTTTATCTCGGCGTCCCTTGCTGGAGCCCTTTCGCTCGCCATCAGTCTCCTCATCAACGAGCGGGTGGCGCCGGGCCGGCCGGCGCCCGCCGAATCCGCGCTCAAGGGCCTGGGCATGCGGAGGCTTCTCGTCCTGGTATGCGTGGCTGTCTTTGCGAGCACGACGACACTCGGAACGGTGGAAGCTTTTCTGGGGCTGTTCGCCCAGGCCGAGGGCATAGCCCACTTTGCATTGTTCTTCACTATCTCCGGCGGTTTTCTGATCCTGATACGCCTGGCCTTCGGCGGTATGATTGATACCATCGGCCGGAAGCTGACAGGGTTCCTCGCACTTGTCGCCCTCGGTGCTTCCATGCTCGTACTGGCCATGGCCAACGGTTTTGCACTGGTTTGCGTCTCTGCGATCGTATGGGGAGCTGGTTTTTCTTTCGCGTCTCCAGCCTTCTCCGCGATGCTGGTAGACTGCGTTCCGCACGAGGAGCTTGGGAGGGCTTTCGGCATCTTCACCGCGGCATTTGAAGGCGGGATCGTCTTTGGCGCGATGCTAATGGGGCCGGTCGTGACGGCGTTCGGGTATCGTGCAGCATTTGTCATGACAGGGTGCGTATGCCTCGCCGGAGCCCTCTTCTTCCTGACCGCCTATCGCGCCCTCTCCCTCCCCCTCCCATCTCCCACATAATTCCCCATTCAAAACCAGGGGTCAGATCTGTTTCTTCAACCCCCCAACCAGATCAAAGCCTTCTTATTATCCTTAAGTGCAGGGCGAGGGGTACTTTTTTCCGTCGAACTCCGCAGTGGACTCAAGTCTGAAACATATCGCTCTTTCCACGAGGACCTCGAGGAAAAAACGTGCCCTGAGCCCCTTCAGCTGACGCCGAGGTCGGGGCGGTGGATGGGGGGGCGGTGGCCGAACTTCTCTGCGAGGTCGACGGCCTCGGTAGGGGTCGAAGCCTGCATCATCGTGAGGTCCTCCTGCTTGCATTCTCCCAGATCCCAGCTCTCGAGCCCGACTACCGGTTTGCCCATCTTGAGTCCGAATGCGATCTCAGAGAGGGTTCCGTAGCCGCCGCATATGGCGATTATCGCATCGCCCGCCAGCGCCACCAGCGTGTTGCGGGCGTGGCCCATGTCCGTCGGCAGTGCGACAGTCAGCCACCGGTTTGCCTGGGAGCGATCCGCTCCCGGTAGTATTCCGACGGCTACGCCTCCCGCGTCGTATGCCCCGCGTGAAGCGGCTTCCATGACCCCCGTCAGCCCGCCGCTGACCAGGACGTGCCCCCGGAGAGCGATCTCTTTGCCCACCTCGTACGCAAGCTCGATCCTTCGCTCGTCACACCTGCTATGCCCTATCACCGATATGTACATTGTTCGTTCCCTCTTGTTGGTTGCCCGGGTGGCGCAACGCCGGGCGGCTTAACCTTCGCGGCTCGCATTGCCTCCGATCCTGCGCGCCTTTCCCCTCCACATTATAATAAGAGCGGCCGTGGTGGAGGAGTGCGCACGAGAGCTGAGCGTCGACCACAACTTCTCAAGCGTTATAATATTCATTGTAACCGCGGTGATCATCCGTATCATTCAAGGGGGCCAATGGAGAAAGCACTCCGGATACTGATGCTCGAAGCAAACCCCGAAGACGCCTGGGCGGCCGAAAGCGAGCTGCGCAACGCGGGCATCGAGTTCAGTACGCTTCTGGTCGAGAGCAAGAAGGACTTTGAGGCGGGGCTGGTCAAGTTCAAGCCCAATATGGTCTTTTCAGATTACTGGCTGCCTGACTTCGACGGCGTGAGCGCGCTCGAGATTGTGCAGGAGGAGTATCCCGATATCCCGTTCATCTTCGTGTCGAGCGCCATGGGCGAGGAACTCATCATCGACGCGATAAGAAACGGAGCGATAGACTACGTCCCGAAGGTGAGCCTCTCCCGGCTGGGACCCGCGGTGCGAAGAGCCCTGAGAGAAGCCCAGGCGCGGCGCGAGCGGCGGTACACCGAAGCCCTGTTACTCGAGAGTGAAGCCAAGCTCAAGACAATACTCGATTCGGTGGCGACAGGAGTGCTGATCGTCGACCCGGACACGCATACCATAGTAGATGCCAATCCCGCCGCCCTCCATATGATCGGCTTCATCCGCGAAGGGATCATCGGCCAGTCATGCTTCGGACTGGCTTGCCTCGCCGAGCCGGGGAGCTGCCCCGTGACGGACCTCAGTGAAGAGATGACCGGCGTGGAGAGCGAATTGCGCAGGACCAGCGGAGAGCACCTCACGGTCCTCAGGACGGTAACGCGCGTCATGTTCGAAGGGCGCGAGCACCTTCTCGAAAGCCTTGCGGACGTCAGCGCCAGCAAGAAGATGGAGCGCGCACTGCGCGAAAGCGAAGATACAGCCCGCTCTCTGTTAAACGTCCCGATCGGGTCGGCGGCCATGATCGACCAGTCCGGCGCTCTGCTTGCCATAAACGAAACCGGCGCGCATGAACTGGGAAAGCCTGCGGAAGAGCTCATCGGGGCGAACCTCGTGTCCCTCTTCCCCGCGGAGCTCGCTTCCAGGCGCAAGGCGGCCGTCGAAAAGGTGATCAAGACCGGCGAGGACCGCCATTTCGAGGACCAGTTCGACGGAACCTACTATGACAACCANNGTAGAAGAAGCCCAGAAAAAGGACCGCGACTTTATCTCGAAGGTCCTCGATACCGCTGGAGCGCTGGTTCTCGTGCGCGAGAGCGGAGGCCGGGTCGTGCTGTTCAACAGGACCGCCGAGGATATCACGGGCTACAAGTTCGAAGAGATAGCAGGCAACACCGTCTGGGACGCTTTTCTCGATGCCGCCGACCAGCGAAAAGCCATGACGACGTTCGGCAAGCTGCTCCTCGGTCATGACGTCGGCGGTTACGAGGAGACCTGGAAGACCAGGAGCGGCGAATCGCGTTTGCTTTCGCTTTCGAGTGCGACGCTGCAGGGGACCGACGGCGAGGTCGAGTACATCATCACCACGGGCATTGATATAACCAAGTCCAGGGGCGCGGAAGCCCGGCTCAAGGAATCAGAGGAGAGGTACAGGACCGTCTTCGAATCTACGGGAACCGCGATGTGCATCGTGAACGCCGAAGCGAGGATCACCTTCCTGAATCACGAGTTCGAGCGGATAACCGGATATACCGCGGACGACCTTGTAAACAAAGCCATCTTCACGGACTTCCTGGCCGACGGCGGTGGAGAGAGCTTCCGCACGCACCAGGAAGAGATCCGCCACGCCGGCGGCGCCTCGCCCAAACACTTCGAATGCAGTTTCAGAGCCAGCGACGGCAAGATCCTGCACATGCTGGCGAACCTCGGGTTCATGCCGGTACTGGATTCCAGCGCCGTGTCACTTATTGATATCACCCGCGAGATAGAGTACGAGGAAGACCTCAAGGAAAGAGCCGAACGGCTTCGTGACTTCCTTGTTGTCGCCTCTCACGAGCTCCGCCACCCGATCAGCATCGTGAAAGGCTATGCTCATACCCTCATGGAATACATGGACACAATGCCGAAGGAGCTCATAGATGAGGTCCTCCACGATGTCGAGATGTCGACGGACAGGCTTACGCGTTACGTCGAGCAACTGCTCGATATCTCGCGGATAGAACAGGGCCGGGTCATAGTGGCCAAGCAATCCGTGGATCCCAAGGAGCTCATCGAGACCGCCGTTGAGGACATGTTGGTAATGGGCTACGACAACATATTTAAGACCAGGGCGACGGATGGCGGTCTCAGCGTGAACGTCGACCCGGAGAAATTCGTCCAGCTTCTCAACATCCTGATAGACAACGCGGCGAAGTTCTCCCCTCCGGGGTCGGAGGTTGATATCGAAACGGAGCGTAGCGACGATATGCTGGTGGTATCGGTGCTGGACCGGGGTGACGGCATCCCGGAGGACGCCAGAGAAAAGGTCTTCGACAGATTCTTCCAGGTGGCCGACGCCGCCCACCACTCCAAGATCGGGTTGGGCCTCGGCCTCCATATCGCAAAGCAGATAGCGGAAGCGCATGGTGGAAATATCTGGATCGAGCCACGCCAGGGTGGAGGATCGATCTTCAGATTCACGGTAGACGCGGGGTAGCGGTGGAGTCCGACTCAAAAAAGATGCGGGCGCTCGTCGTTGAAGACGAGCAGGACATGGCCCGCCAACTCAAGCGAATACTCGAAAAGAAGTTCTCGCTCTCCGTGGAGATGGCTTACGATTGCGCGACAGCGCGGGAAAAGATCTCTGAAGGTGTTTTCGACATCGTGACACTCGACTTCATGCTTCCCGACGGTCGGGGCCTGGATTTCCTCGAAGAGATAACTCCCGGCGGCGGCGGCCCCCCGCGCGTGATAATGGTCACCGGCCACGGCGACGAGGAGACCGCTGTCCGCTCGTTCCGTTCCAGCGCCTCAGGGTACGTAGTCAAAGACAGCCACCTCAATTCTCGCCTCGCGGAGGCTGTTGAAAAAGCAATGACAGAGATCAGTCTCAGGCGGGCCCAGGACGAGCTGCGCAGGAGGGAGCAACATTTTCGAACGCTCATCGAGAAGGCAAGCGACCTCATAACCGTCGTCTCGCCGGACGGTATCATCATGTACGCCAGCCCCTCGATCGATCGCATTCTCGGGCACAAACCCGAGGTCCTGATAGGTTCATCCGTCCTCGCTCTGATCCACCCCGATGACCGCGAGCGGATTCTGGGCATCGCGCAAAGGGTAATCGACACCCCGGGCGCCATCGCGGTGCTCGAGCTCAGGTTGCTCCACAAGGACGGGCCGTGGCGCGCCTTCGAGTGCCTCGCGCGAAACGTCCTGGACGACCCGGCTGTCGAAGGCATAGTCATAAACTCGCGAGACATTACGCTCCGAAAGCAGAACGATGAGCGCTTGCGCAAGTACAGGGAGCAACTCGAGGAGCTGGTCGAGGCACGAACCTCGGAGCTTGCGAAGACAAACCTTTCCCTTCAGCAGGAGATCATCGAGCGCAAGCAGGCCGAGCTCGAGCTGAAAGGGAGGGCCGAGAGTCTTGCGGATTTCCTGACGGTGGCCTCGCATGAACTTCGACATCCCATCAGCGTCGTCAAGGGCTACACGACGATGCTCGAGGGATATCTCGAAAGGATGGATCCCGAAGACATGCAAGGAATACTCGGCGCTCTCAACATCGCGGTGGACCGGCTGACCCACTTCGTCGAGGAGCTGCTCCAGGTATCTCTTGTCGAACAAGGGCGGTTCACCTTCCGCATGAGGCAGGTGCAGTTGGAGCCACTCCTCAATTCCGCCGTTGCGGACATGAAAGCGCTTGGGCACGACAACGAGATAACCGTCTCGGTCTCAGATGACGCCAATTCGCTGGCCGCAGACCCGGACAAGCTGATACAGCTTCTCGTGATCCTTCTGGACAACGCGGTCAAATTCTCCCCGCCAGCATCCCCGATAGAGCTGGAGGCCAGGCTCAAGGACGACAGGGTGGTCATGTCCGTGACGGATCGCGGTATCGGGGTGCCTGAAAAAGACGAGGAGCTTATCTTCGACCGCTTCTACCAGGTTGAAGAGGTCATGCACCACTCAAAAGTAGGCCTCGGACTCGGGCTGTATCTCGCCCGGCAGATAGTCGGAGGGCATGACGGTGAGATCCACCACCGACAACGTGACGGCGGAGGCTCGGTGTTCAAGTTCTGCTTCGCCCGGAATCTGTGCACTGACCCCATCGGCTGATCCACGGTTCCTGGACCGTCGAACCGCTCCCATTGTATCGAATCAGCGCCTGGCGACCTGTCTTCGCGATATGCACCGCTACCGCGAAGGCAGGAGACAAAGCCCGAGCATTGAAGAAGCCTTAAGGATCCGCGAGCAATAGAGCCTGAATCGAGGCGGCATGGAGATCCACTGGGTGACGGACGAGGCTGACGCACTCAAGACGGCAAGGCAGTCGGCCCGGCCGGTACTGATTGATTGTGTCAAACAAGCGTGAAGCGGTTGCAAAATGATGGGTACCGTGACGTACCCAAACGAGCATGTCATCAGGTACGTGTCGGACAATTTCATCCCGTTCAGGGTCGACTTCGATAACGAGAGCGCACTTTTGAGGAAATACAACATCTTCTGGACGCCGACCATCCTGTTCGCCGACCAGGATGGAAACGAACGCCACAGGATAACGGGCTTTCTGCCCCCGCTGGCCTTCCTCTCGCACCTGGCGATTGGTAACGCTTTCGTCGCGTTCTGGGGGCATAACTACTCTCACGCAGCGGAGCTGTTCGATGCGGTGGCCGGGGATTTTCCCGGCTCGATGCTCGCACCCGAGGCGGTTTATTTTCGCTCCGTGGCACGCCGCAAAGCGACAAACGACAGCTCCCATCTCGACGTCGCGGTAGAGGAACTCGACCGCCTTTACCCGGACAGCGAGTGGGCGCTTCGGACGCTGCCGTGGAAGGACTAGGCCAGGCGAGGTCGGCAGGAGTCTCGCGTAAAGCATGGAGGTGTTAAGGCTGATCAAACAGATACGCATTCACGGGCGTGGCGGCCAGGGCAACGTTACCGCCAGCGAGTTCCTCGCCGAAGCAGCGTTCGCCGACGGCCTGTACGCCCAGGCGTTTCCGATGTTCGGGTCGGAGCGGCATGGAGCGCCTGTGGCGGCTTACGTCCGGATAAGCGACGCCCCGATCAGGCTGCGTTCGCAGGTCTACGAGCCCGACTACGTGATAGTCCAGGACGCCAGCCTCTTCCAGGGCGCCGACCTTCTGGAAGGCCTCAAGGATGGAGGTCTCATCGTCATCAACACGACGCGCCCGCCGTCGGATTTCAAGATACCCGGGAGTTTCAGGGTGGTGACGGTGCCGGCGACCGAACTCGCCCTCGATATAGTGGGCAAAGCGATCATCAACACAATCATGGTAGGCGCGTTCGCCGGCGCGTCAGGGGAGATAAAGCTCGATGCCCTCGAAAAGAGCGTGCTCGAGCGCTATCCGGGAGAGCTGGGGGAAAAGGAGATAGTGGCGATGCGCGAAGCGTTCGAGAAGGTCGGGGGGGTGAAGGCATGAAGCCGGTGTACGGGGTCGTGGTCCAACCGGGGACGACCCGCGAAGAGAAGAAGACAGGATGGCGCATCTACCGCCCACGCCATAAACAAAAAGATTGCATCGGCTGCCGTGACTGTGAGTTGCTGTGCCCGGACGGGGCGATATACCGCATCGACAAGAAGAGGTTCGATGCCGACATGGACGCGTGCAAGGGGTGCGGGATATGCGCTGAGATGTGTCCGGTCGATGATATCGACATGGTCCTGGAGTCGGAGGCCGCGGAGCAACGGAACGTCTCCGGTCCCGAGGTCGAAGGAGCCCCGGTCGAGCACCCGGATGAGGACTACGGCGGTGGCATCGTCTCCTCAGCCGATCGCGAGCGGGAGCCACGGGACAGGCCGGAGGGTGGCAAGCGATGAGACAGATGCTAGAGGGCTCGCAGGCGGTCGCGGAGTACATCGGTCTCTGCCGGCCTAAGGTAGTCTGCGCGTATCCAATCACACCCCAGACACACATAGTCGAAGGCCTCGCTCGCATGCTTGCCGAGGGGAGACTAGACGCCGGGTACGTCCTCGCCGACAGCGAGTTCACGGCCGCGTCGGTCGTGCTCGGCGCTTCCGCGACCGGCGCGCGTACCTATACGGCTACCTCGAGCCAGGGCCTGCTGTTGATGACTGAGGTGATGTTCAACATCGCAGGGCTGAGGCTACCGGTCGTCATGACCTGCGCGAACCGCGCGGTCTCGGCTCCAATCAACATATGGAACGACCAGCAGGACTCTATGTCGCTGCGGGACTGTGGATGGATACAGATGTACGCGGAAGACGTGCAGGAAGCGTGCGACATGCACATCCAGGCGTTCGAGGTCGCCGAGAAGCTCAACATCCCCGTGATGGTTTGCATGGACGGCTTCATTCTCACGCATGCGACCGAGACAGTGGACGTGCCCGACCAGGAGCAGGTCGACGCCTATCTGCCGCCGTTCGAGCCGGTGCAGNNACGCATGCTCCTTCACCAGTCGATGCAGCAGGCAAGCCGGGCCATCACGGAGTCGGCCGTCCGCTTTGGCGAGGAGTTCGACCGGTTTTCTGGAGACCTCGTCGAGGGTTACCGCACCGAGGACGCTGAAGTGCTTCTCGTATCCATGGGCTCGCTTCTCGGGACGATGAAAGACGTGGTCGACGAACTGCGGGACGAAGGCCACCCCGTTGGCATTCTCAAGGTGAGGACGGTAAGGCCGTTCCCCCGCAATCAACTGCACGACGCGCTGAGCAGGGCGAAGGCTGTAGGAGTAATAGAAAAAGACATATCCCTGGGCCTCGAGGGAATCCTCTGCTCGGAGATACGGTCCGCTTTCTGTGGAGCCGCCCTAACCCCTAATATCTCGAGCTTCGTGGTCGGCCTCGGCGGTCGCGACGTCCGCAAGAAAGACATCCGCAAAATCGCTCTTGGCCTGCTGTCCGATTCGACCTGCCGTGTCGAGATGACCGGCATAGACCACGAAGTGCTCTGGTCCGCGCACCAGATAAACGACTGATTTCTATTCTCAGGAGGAGCAATGGCCAACGAGCAGGTAGAGTCGAGGCTCATGGCTTATGGGCACACGGGGTGTGCCGGATGCGGTGAGGCGCTTGCGGCCCGCACGGTCCTGGAGGCCGCGGGGCCCAACGTCATACTAACGAACGCGACAGGTTGTCTCGAGGTGTTCACGACCAGGTTCCCACGCTCATCGTGGCAGGTGCCCTGGATTCACTCGCTCTTCGAGAACGCGGCGAGCGTGG
>PMDX01000086.1 GCA_003154635.1 Actinomycetota bacterium
GAGCTAGTCGCGTTCGAGCACCTCCGCCGCCGTGAACTTCTCGCTCATCACTGGCTCGTAGTACGCGCAATCCGGCACAAGCTCGGCGACCATCTTGCGGAACGGCTCGATGTCGATCACGCGGCTTATCGGCGGGAAGAAGTTGTCGTGATGTTGGGGCACGACGGCGCGAGGGCGGATCGCCGTGGTGACCAGGGCTGCCCGCCGGCAGATGTCGGTGTGACCCTGTACGGGGAGCAGGAGCATATCGGGCTTCGGTTCTGTTAGCCCCAGTTTCGCTACATCCCCGGGCTGGAGCCCGAGGCTCCCGATGTGGATCACTCTCAAGCCCTCGAAATCGAACGTATAAATCATCACTGCGCCCGATTGATAATGGCTGAGCCCCTTGACCAGCCTGCGTTCCCTGAGGATTCCCGGGATGGTCGAAAGGACGAGCCTGGCATCAAAACGGATATGCCTGGTCGGAACTACGTCGATGGTGAAAGTCTCCAGGTCGATCGACTCACCGCCGGCCAGTCTGTTGATCTTCCCGGCGGGGACATCCATCTTGATGAGCGTGTCGGCCGCAACCGTGGAGCACCAGACGTCTGCGCTCGAGAGCCCGACGATCTCCGGCACGTCCGCGATGTGATCGAAGTGGCCGTGCGAGACGAAGATGTGATCCGCGTCGGACATGTCGGCCGGCTTCAGGTTCAGGGTGGGAGTCGAGTTCTCGTTCCTCGAGAAGAAAGGGTCTATGAGCACGACCTTGCCGGAGTGCTCTATTCGAAAGCCGGCCGTTCCCAGCCACTGGAAGATAACGTCACTGTTCATCAGAGACCCCCGCCTATAGCAGTTCGGGGTCGGACGCCCGGCCCTTGCACAGCTTTGATATTTGTCATTTTTATATCCGTACGATAGGGTTATTATAGCTATCGATGAAGTCAATAATCGCACTTGTGCTTAAAGCAGGGGAAAGGGGCTTTAGATGACCAAAGAGCAGGTAGAGGGTGTCCTTGACAAGGTTAGGCCCATGCTTCAGAGGGACGGCGGAGACGTCGAGCTTCTTGAGGTCGAAGAAGACGGCACCGTGAAGGTCCGGCTTGTCGGGGCTTGCGGCGGTTGCCCGATGGCGACAATGACCCTCAAGAGGGGCATCGAGGCCAAGCTCAAGGAAGAGATCCCTGAGGTAAAAGAAGTAGTAGCGGTCTAGTTCGAGTCAGACTGAACAAAAGGGTGGCCCGTTTAGGTGGTGCCACCCTTTTTCTGTGTGTATAAACCGAAGCCACGCTATAATCACAGGGATCGAACTGGATGGGAGAAAGGGTGGCAAATGCCGGTAGCAGGAGTCGATATCGGGTCTCTCACCGCGAAAGCGGTGATCCTCGAAGACAGCACGATAGTTGCGACGAGCCTTGTGCCGACAGGGCATAACAGCCGCCAGTCGGGCCGTCGTACGCTCGATCTCGCTCTCGAGCAGGCGGGGATTTCAGAGGGAGACCTCGCGGGCATCGTTGCCACGGGCTATGGACGCCTCGCCGCCGACTTCACGCAAGACAAGGTCACCGAGATCACGTGCCATGCGCGCGGCGCGCATTTCACCATACCCGAAGCCCGCACGGTCATCGACCTCGGGGGTCAGGATTCCAAGGCTATTGCAATCGATGGCCGCGGAAAGGTGCTCGACTTTGTGATGAACGACAAGTGCTCCGCGGGGACAGGCAGGTTCCTAGAGGTGATGGCGCACGCCCTCGAGATCGAGCTCGACGACCTGGGCGCTTTGTCCCTCGAGTCCGACTCACCCGCCTCCATCAGCAGTGTCTGCACGGTGTTCGCCGAGAGCGAGGTTGTGTCGCGGGTCGCCGAAGGTGTGAGCAAGGTCGACATCGTCGCCGGCATCCACCAGGCGATAGCCTCGAGGATATACGCGATGGCCGCCAGGGTGCCCGTCGAGCAGAAGATAATCATGACAGGAGGAGTCGCTCGCAACAGGGGCGTGGTCAAGGCCCTCGAAAAGAGGTTCGCCTCGGAGATCCTGGTGCCGGAGATGCCACAGCACACCGGGGCATTGGGCGCGGCTTTGATCGCGGGCGAGCGCGCCAACGCTTAGCTGCCGGGAGCAGGCATCGTCTGTATTGGAAGCGGTGTTGCAAGGTAATTCGGGGAGATCGATGAACAGGCGATGGCTGTCCGCATACGACCCCGGGGTTCCTCAATCCATCGAATACCCCGTCGTGCCCGTCTACAAGACCGTACTGGACATGGCCGCACGAAACCCGAAAGACGTGGCGCTCTATTTTGGGGACGCGACCGTCAAGTTCGGTGAGCTTGCTTCACATATTGAGGCGTTTGCCTCTGCCATCGCCGAACTCGGGGTCTCCCCGGGTGACATGGTCGGCATTTATATGCCGAACTGCCCCGAGTTCCCCATCGCCTATTACGGGGTAATGCGCGCCGGTGCAACAGCGGTGATGTTGAGCCCGGCACTGGTCGAGCGAGAGCTCGCCCAGGCGATCGGGGATGCCGGCTTCAAGGTCCTCATCTGCAACGATGCAGCCTGGCGGAAGGTCAGTTCGGTGCAGGAGGGCGCGGACCTGCACGCGGTAATAGCGACGGGATGCGGCTTTGCCCCTACCGGCAAGCGCGAGATCTTGCCGCGAGGTCCACAGGTGCATGATTTCGTCGGGTTGCTGGAGCGTGGAGGGCCGGCGCTTCCCGAGCCGGATATCGACCCGCGCGAGGATCCCTGCGTACTGATCTATACCGGCGGAACGACCGGCTTGCCGAAAGCGGTGGTGCTTACTCACTACGCAGTGGTTGCGAACGCCGCTCAGCTCGCGGCATGGGTGGAGTTCGGCAAGGGAGACTCCGTACTGGCGGCCCTTCCGCTTTTCCACAGCTACGGGATGAGCGCTGGGATCAACGCCCCATTGTTCAAGGGGGCCGCGACCGTCCTCATCGGGAGCCAGGGATGGAAAGAGCTTGTTGGGGCGATCGAGAAAGCCAGGCCGAAGCTCTTGATCGGGGTACCTTCGACCCTCGCGGTCCTGACCGAACTGCCCGGCATCGAAACGGCGGATATGTCTTCTCTCGAGTATGTATTCGTCGGCTCGGCGCCTCTTCCGGCGGACGTGCGACAGCGGTTCGAGAACCTCACCGACGCGGTGCTGCTGGAGGGATACGGCCTCACCGAAGCGGTCACGGCCCAATCGGCCAATCCCGCGCACGGTGTCAACAAACCCGGCTCGATAGGCATTCCTTTCCCGGACGTCGAATTCAGGATCGTAGATCTTGAAACTGGAACCAGGGAACTTGCCCCCGAGAAGACGGGCGAGCTCACCATCAAGAGCCCATGTCTCATGAAGGGGTACCACAACCGACCGCGTGAGACCGAGACGACCGTCAGGGATGGATGGCTCTTCACAGGCGATATCGCGCGGATGGATGACGAAGGATACTTCTATATCATCGATCGCCGGAAAGACATGATAGTCTCCGGTGCTTTCAAGGCGTACCCGGCTGAGGTGGAGGCAGTGCTTCGCACGCATCCCCTCATCAAAGAGGTTGCCGTTGTCGGCCTCTTCGACGACTTCCGGGGGCTCAGCCTCAAGGCGTTCGTCGTGCCGGAGCAGGGAGCCGGGCTCACCGAGGACGACGTCAAGAAATTCGCCGGAAAGAACCTGTCCGAGCACAAGGTGCCCAGGGCAGTGGAGTTCCGCGAAGAGTTGCCTAAAACCAAGATGGGTAAGATACTACGAAAGGAACTCGAGCAGTAAGAGGAAGGCCGATCCCTTGGCCTGCCCGGGACCGGCTAGCGGATTTTACGTGCCGCGTCAGGCCCGGCCCGTGGACTCGGCTCAAGAGCAGTGGTGACGAGAGGAGTGTAGATGGCCTCAGACTCTCTCAAGAGACTCCTGGAAAAGCGGGACGACCCCTATGCGTGGGCGCGAGGGTGGAAGGAGCGCACTGGCGGAAAGGTCCTGGGGTTCTTCTGCTGCCTGGCGCCAGAAGAGATGATACACGCGGCGGGCGCCCTTCCCGTACGCATTACGGGAGAGAACCGCACTATCTCGAAGAGCGGGGCTCACTTGCAGAGCTACTGCTGCTCGCTGGCTCGCACGGGCCTCGACATGGCCCTCGAGGGGGAGCTCTCCTTCATGGACGGAACCGTCTTCGTCCATACTTGCGATACCATGATGCGGCTCTCCGACATCTGGCGCCTCAACGCGGGGTTTGCCGTGCACGGGGACATCGTGCTTCCCGTGCGGTTTGAAGGACCTTCCGCGCACGAATACGCCGTCAGCGAGCTCTCTCATTTCAAGAGGAAGATGGAGGAGTCCCTCGGGCCCATCGATGACGACGCGCTCAATGAGAGCATCAAGATCTACAACAAGAACCGGCGGTTGCTTTCGGAGTTGTACGCGCTTCGCCTAGAGAATCCCGGGCTCGTCTCTTGTGACGAGGCGCTCTGGATCGTGACATCGAGCGCCCTAATGGAGAAGAGCGAGCATAACGCCATCCTCGAGGAAATACTCGCTGACCTCAAGTCCTCCGGCGCCGGGTCAGAGCCTGACGGACGGGTCAGGCTCTTCGGCATAGGCTCGGTCATGGACCAGTGGGATTTCCTCAAGATGGTCGAGGACGTCGGCGGCACAATTGTGGACGACGACTTCTGTAACGGGCGCCGCTACTTCGACACCGAGGCGCCGGAGGGAATCGACCCGGTCGAGAGCATCACCGAACGCCTGTGGGAGCGCCAGTCTTGCCCGTGCAAGCACCGCACCGACCGCGACCGCGCGGTGTGCCTGGCCGGGCGGGTCGCCGAGTCGAAGGCAAAGGGCGCAATATTCTGGATGTTCAAGTTCTGCGAGCCGCACGCGTTCGACTATCCGCATATCAAGAAGGCTCTCGATGACCAGGGGGTTCCTTCGCTGAACCTCGAGATAGAGCAGGGCTCGGTGTCCATCGAACAGTTGCGCACCCGGGTGGAGGCGCTTATCGAGACCATAAGGGGGTCGTAGAGTGAGTGCCGAAGACAAGGGATTGCTCACGTCGAAGATACAGGCGACCGAGCAGATGAAGCAGCTCATCACCAACTATTACATCGAGGCCAAGACGACCAGGTTGCCCGAGGGTACGCACAAGCCGGTTTGCTGGATCACTTCAGGCGGGCCGGTCGAGTTCCTCATCGCCATGGACGTCATCCCGGTCTACCCCGAGAACCACGGCGCGATGTGCGGCGCCTCCCACATAGCTCCCGAGCTCGCCGAGGTGGCCGAGAACATGGGCTTCTCGCGCGATGTGTGCTCGTACGCGAGGCTCGACATCGGCGCGGCCGTCACCAAGGGCGGTGCGATCCCCGGAGGGCTACCCGAGCCGGACTTCCTACTGTGCTGCAACAATATCTGCGGAACCGTGATCAAGTGGTACGAAGAGCTCGCCAGGTTCTTCAACGTCCCGTTGTTCCTGATGGATACACCTTTCATCCACAAAGAGAAACCCGAGCACGCGACCGAGTACGTGAAGAAGCAGTGCCTCGAGCTCATCAGCTTTCTGGAAGAGAAGACCGGCAAAGCTTTCTCGCTCGACAGGTTCGCGGAGGTCGCGATGCTGAGCGTCGAGGCGGTCGACCTGTGGAAGGGTGTGCTCAAGACCGCGGAGCACAAGCCCTCGCCGTTCACCTGCTTTGACGCGTTCATCCACATGGCGCCCATCGTCACATTGCGAGGCACGCAACAGGTCGTCGACTACTACAAGCTCCTCAGGCAGGAGATGGAGAACAGGATAGAGCAGGGGATAAGCGCGGTGCCCGAGGAGAAGTTCAGGTTGATCTGGGACAACATCCCGATATGGTACGAGATGCGAAGCCTGGGGAACCTCTTCGCGCAGAATCACGCATGCCTGGTAGCCGATACTTACACCACCGCGTGGGCCATCGACATCAAGATAGACGACCCGCTTACCAGCATGGCCGACGCCTACACGAAGGTATACCTGAACATCTCAATCGACCTGATGCTCGACCAGCTGGTGGCTCTCATGGAGAAGTTCTCGGCGGACGGCCTGGTGATGCACTCCAACCGCTCGTGCAAGCCTTACTCGCTCGGACAGTACGACCTGTCACGTGCCATCACCGAGCGCACCGGCAAACCGGCACTGATAATCGAAGCCGACATGACCGATTCTCGCGTCTACTCCGAAGCCCAGACCCGCGAACGAGTCGAAGCCTTCATCGAATCCCTCTGAGAAAACCGGAGCCAGGTCTTTCAGGTTCACACCAACGGGGATCCGGGGGGAACATGGGGTCAGGGAACATGGGGTCAGGTCTTTTATTGTTTGCTGCTGTCCTCAGCTCGAGATACCCGTAACAGTAAACAATAAAAGACCTGAC
>PMDX01000203.1 GCA_003154635.1 Actinomycetota bacterium
GGGTGCTTCAAGGCACTTCGATACGGGCTTCTCGTGCGTCTGACCATGGGCCTCTCCATACTTCATACGCGCAGCTCTCAGTCTGAGCTCCGGAAGTTCGGACCCGAACACCCGGATAGCGCGTCGGTTGAGGCCCATTTTGAAGCGCAAATGTTGAAACCAATCGAAGGAATTTTGGGTTTTTCGTTAATTCCTCGAACGGATCGACAAATGCCACAACAGGAATTACCAGCCGGGGTTATAAGGGTCCTCGGTACCCTCGAAATCGAGTATATGGTCACCGGGTCGATCGTCTCGAGCATTCAGGGCGAGCCACGCCTCACGCATGACATCGATCTTGTTGTGATACCAGACAGATCTGACGCCCGGAAGCTGGTCGAGCTGTTCCCTTCAGAACGTTTCAACCTGGATGAAGAAAGCATCATGAAGGCAATCGAACAACGTGGAACGTTCAACCTGATCGATGCTTAGGAAGGCTTAAAGGTAGACTTCTGGATGCTTACTGATGAGCCGTTCGATCGCTCCCGATTTGCTCGCAAACGCACTGAAACCGTACATGGCCTGGATCTCATGGTCTCGAGTCCCGAGGACACCATCCTGCAGAAGCTGAAATGGTCAGATCTTACCGGAGGAAGCGAGAAACAACTCGTCGACGCCCTCCGCATGTACGAGGTCCAGTAGATTCCGGGAGGCCGGTTTCTTCTTTGCAGCTCCTGCATCCCCTTCAGAAAGTGGGTTCAAGACATTGCCCCTTCATCTGAGTTCTGTGGCGTCGCGCCAGTTGAGCAGGGTTAATCGAACATAGCTCGAAATCAAGAATTGACAACACTTAATATGGATGCTGGCAAAATAATACTTGCGGTGACGTTCCGGCAGCATTGGGATACCGATACGCGAGATCTCGCCAGCAGAGGAAGGTGGTTGATGACGGTGTTGCCAGCGGCAGCGTTCGTTATACCGGCGGCGATTTACGTCCGGGGGTGCGTGACGCTGCCAACGATGAAACTGCGCATCGGGGCATATCCCAGCGAGATGACGGCTCCCGTAGCGGCCGCCGGTGAGAAGGGTTTCTTCCGCTCCAACGGGTTGGATGAAGTACGATGGTTCGAGGAGAGCGGCCTCGCCGGTGCGAGCACAGCGAGCACAGCTCCTGATTGCCCTATGCTCATCGATTTCACGGGCCTGGAGCGGACAGCCCCCGACGCGGTCGAGATACTCCACTAGGAGGCCGTGCTGAAGATAAGGACGATTCTTACAATCACGATGGTCGCTACTATCCTGGTTGCAGCGGCTGTGGTCACGGCCAGCGCTGTGGCTTCTTCGAAGGCGAACCAGGCGGAGCGGCGGCTCAAGACCACAACAGAGCTCTTGGATACGGCATTCGAGCGCACAGCGTTGAGGTCTGACTGGCTACTGTTTCACAACGAGCGGACTGCCGCGCAGTGGAGGAAGTTGCACCAGCAGGTGAAAAGCCTGCTGCTCGAGGCTAAACAGGAGTTCAAAGCGCCCCCGAATCAGTCCAAGCTGGAGCTCCTGCTGGGCGAGCAGCCCGCGGTGGCCGGGAACTTCGAAAAGCTGGAAGAGAACTGGAAGGCCCAGCAATCCGGCGCGCTCGACCCCGCTGGCGCCAAGCGTGTGGAGGACCAGCTCGTGGGTGAGATGACGGCGAAGGCGCAGGAGCTTGTCGCCTTCAGCAAAGAACTCGCAAAAGAGAGCCGACTCGAACTGTCGGGGGCTGTACGCTTCGGCATCACGTGGCCCGTCGTGTTGGTCGTCGCGCTGGCCCTTCTCGTAGTGGCGGATACACTTGTCATAAGGTTTTCGGTCCTGCGACGGCTCGCGGTGTTGCTCAAAGGGGCGGAACAGGTCACGGCAGGAAACCTCGACTCCAGAATGGACGAAAGCGGCAGGGGCGAGGTTGCGGAGTTGGCGCATGCGTTCAATGACATGGCCGGGAGTGTCAAAGGCAAGGAGATTCTCCGCGAAGGGATCCGGAGGGTTTTCAGTGCGACTCTGACCGAAGAGACCGAGAACGATATCGCCGGCGCCTGCCTCTCGCTCGCGGTGGAGATCACCGGGGCCATGTTCGGTTTCGTTGGTTTGGTTAACGAGAGAGGGCTGCTGGACACCAAGTCCTTGAGCGAGTACGGCTGGAAAAAGTGCGGGATACCCGAGTCCGAGGCCGCCGGGCTCATCCAGAACATGGAGCTCGCCAGCTTCTGGGGCCGCGTCATCAAGGAGGGCGCGCCGCAGCTGGTGAACGACCCCGCCTCGGACCCTGACTTCATCGGCACTCCCGATGGGCACCCGTCCATCGAAAGCTTCCTGGGGGTCCCCCTGAAGGATGGTGGCGAGACGGTTGGCATCATCGCTCTTGCTAACAGGGAGGGAGGCTTCAGGACCGAGGACCTCGAGGACCTCCAGGCACTGGGAGTTGCGCTAACGGAAGCCCTGAACCGCAGGCGCGCACAGGACGAGGTCCGCATACACAGCGAGCGCCTCGAGGATCTGGTGGAGGAACGGGGCGCCGAGCTTGGCAGAACGCGTGACCATCTCGAGAGCCTTCTGAGCTATGCCAGCGCACCCATGATCGTCTGGGACTCTGAGTTCAAGGTCCAGAGGTTCAACCACGCCTTTGAGCGCTTTACCGGGTACAAGGTGGACGAGGTTGTCAACGGGGAGCTCGGCCTCCTCTTCCCTGAGGAGACTCGCGAGGAATCGCTGGGCAAGATAGAGCGCACCTTGAGCGGCGAGTACTGGGAGTCCGTGGAGATACCGATCCTCAGGAAAGACGGGAACATACGCGTCGCACTCTGGAACTCGGCCAACATCTACGACGAGGATGGCGATACCATCATTGCCACTATAGCCCAGGGCCAGGACATCACCGAGCGCGAGCTGGCGGAAAAGGAGCTGAAAAGGGCGCTCGCCGAACTTGAGCGCTCAAACAGTGAGCTGCAGCAGTTCGCATACGTCGCGTCGCACGACCTGCAGGAGCCGCTCAGGATGGTCGCGAGCTACGTCCAGCTCTTAGAGAAGCGCTACAAGGGAAGGCTCGATGAAGATGCGGACGAGTTCATCGGCTATGCGGTGGACGGGGCCAACCGCATGCAGAGGCTCATAAACGATCTGCTGGCACTCTCGAGGGTAGCGACCAGCAAGAAGGAGATCAAGCCGACCGACGCGACCTTGGCACTGAATCTGGCACGGGCGAACCTGGATCTTCTCATCAAGGAGAGGAATGGAGTCGTAACCAACGACCCGCTTCCGACGGTATCGGCAGACGAGGTCCAGCTTGTCCAGCTGTTCCAGAACCTCATCGCAAACGCACTTATATTCAGGGGTGAGGAGCCTCCACGGGTGCACGTATCGGCAAGGCAGGAGGGCGACGAGTGGGTCTTCTCGGTGCGCGACAACTGCATCGGCTTCGAGCCCGAGCACGCGGAGCGCATCTTCACCATATTCCAACGGCTGAACCCGAGGAGTGAGTATGGGGGAACGGGCATCGGGCTTGCCATCAGCAAGAGCATAGTAGAGAGGCACGGCGGCAAGATATGGGCCGAGTCCGTTCCGGGGGAGGGCTCGACGTTCTACTTCACGCTGGGTGGCGCCGCGCCGCTCCCGCCGCCGGAATCCCTGGTGGGGGAACAGGGCGCGTGAGGGGATGGTAGGCTGACGGACACAGCGAACCGCAGAACCGC
>PMDX01000229.1 GCA_003154635.1 Actinomycetota bacterium
AGATCACTCATTAACTACGCGGATACCGATGTGGACCGCGTGATCTGGTACAACGCATTTGATGAGGAAAGCAACTACGCGGATTACTACGGGCTCCTTCATAACAATCTCACCGCCAAGGCTTCGTACAACTATTACAAGACGTTCGAGAGCGTCTTCGGACGAGCGACCGCAAGGGCGACGGGCGTCGCGGCTTTCACGTGCTCAGCGCCCGACACGCTCGAGACGCATGCGTTCAGCCTGTCTGACGGCAGCCTTGTGCTGGGCGCCTGGAAATCCGACGACGCGGGTGACTGGTTGACGTTCACCCTAAACGATCCGACTTACTCCAACGCTGTGGTGATCGACCCTGATACAGGAGCCTCATCGCAGGCACCTGGCGTATCCCGCGCTTCCGACGGCAAACTGACGGTCGCCTCTTCCGCCATAGGAAAAAGACCGGTCATATTCAAGTTCACGCGTACGAGTACGGCTGCAATGAGCTGGTACCTCGCCGAAGGGTCTANNGACACTTACATCAGTATCCAGAACCCCGGCTCCAATCAAGCCACTGCGGATCTGACATACATGACTAAGGCCGGCCCGGTCGAAGGCCCCTCGGTAAACCTCGCACCGCAGAGCCAGGCCACAGTCTACCCGAGAGCGACCCTGGGGAGCACCGACTTCTCCACGAAGGTCACCTGCCGGGAAGGACGCCAGATAGTGGTGGACCGCACCATGACGTGGACCGGCAAAGGCGCACCTTCACCGGAAGCCCACAGCGCGATTGCCGTCACGTCGCCCGCAACGACCTGGTACCTTCCGGAAGGCTCCTCGGATTGGGGATTCGAATGCTGGCTCCTCATCCAGAACCCCAACTCAAAGTCGGCTACCTGCACGGTGACATATATGGTGGAGGGCGTCGGACCCAAACATGCCACAAAGACGATACCGGCGAACTCGCGCGCGTCTTTCAACATGGCTGACGACATTGGGGCCGCGGATGCATCCATTAAAGTCGAGGCCAGCGTGCCGGTGATCCCCGAGCGTGCGATGTACCGCAACAATAGACGTGAGGGACACGATTCGACCGGCACGACGGCTCCGTCGAGGGACTACTACCTGGCAGAAGGCACGACCAACTGGGGATTCAAGACGTACGTGCTGGTGCAAAACCCGAACAACGCCCGGAATACGGTGACCGTCACCTATATGACGCCCGAGGGCCCGGTTCAACAGAAACCGTTCACGATGCCCGGGAACTCGCGCAAGACTATCGAGGTCAACAGCGTGGTTCCGGCCAGAGACCTTTCAACACATGTCCGCGGCTCGCTCCCGCTGATCGCCGAGCGTGCGATGTACTGGGGTGGCGGCACAGCTCTCGGCGAAGCTTGTCACGATTCGATCGGCATCTCCGAGCCGCACGCCACTTTCTATCTTCCTGACGGTCAGAGCTCCAGCGGGCACGAGACATGGACGCTCGTCCAGAACCCAAACGGCACGGCTGTGGATGTGGATATTACCTATATGACCCCAACTGGCGCCGGTAACGTGACCTTCTCCGACACCGTGCCGGCCAACAGCCGCAAGAGTTATTCCATGGGAGACATGCTCCCCGGTTCCCGCGCATCCATAATGGTCCACTGCAAGACAGCCGGAAAGAAGATAATCGTAGAACGCGCCATGTACTGGAACTCCAGGGGAGCGGGGACGGATACGATAGGTGGGTTCTCCGACTAGTGCCTGCTCCCCGCGGTAATGGGGGCGGCGGGATGGGCGCAAGGGGTCAAGTCTTGGGATGTGGGGTATTTCTAGACATCATGCCAGCGGTTACGACCCCACATCCCAAGACTTGACCCCTTCTTCACTGATCCTCTACCTCCAGCGGGTGAAATAACGCAGGCTTAAGAAAATCATTAAAAGGCGGTTTCACAGATTGCCCGGAGACGCGCCCGGAGGGATCCGGCTCAAGCCTGGTCAGCTCTTGCGGGGAGTCGGAGCGAGGTCTATTCGTTCATTGTTGTGGTAAACTGACTCAACCGGAATTCTGACAATGCCAGCAGGGAGGTTCTTTGGAGTTTCTTAAGAAAAACCTGGCGAATATCGTGACGTTATTGCGCGTGTTCATGACACCCTTGTTTGTCGTATTCATGGTCCTGTCGAACACCAGCACCGGCTTCAAGTACGCGGCATTGGGGGTGTTCGCCTTCGGAGCTGTCACTGACTGGTTCGACGGCCAGATCGCAAGAAGGATGAACATAGTCTCGCAGTTCGGGATCATGGTAGACCCGCTCGCGGACAGGCTTTTCATAGGGGCGACACTCATAACGCTCTATGTCATGGGATTCATCCCGTTACTCTTCATGGTTCTCGTACTGGGACGCGACCTGCTGATGGTTGCGGGTTACCCGTTCGTCAAGAAGATCGACGCCAGCAAGGTAGCCGTCCACTGGACTGGAAAGGTCGCGACCGCCACCCTGTTTGTGGCGTTGGGCATGCTGATTCTCTCACCCCGTCCAGGCACCGGATTCCAGGCCGGCTTCAATGGCTACTCTTTCACCACTTGGTCCTCGTGGCAGACATGGGGACTCTGGTTATTCATCGTAGGGGCAGCTCTTTCCCTGCTGTCGGGGGGCGTCTACGTAGCGCGTGTCATTCAACTGTTGCGCGAGGAAAAGGAAGGGAATCCTGGAGAGACGGCGCCGGCCGAATCAACAGCCTGAGTAGCGCCCGGAAAGGGGTCCCAGTGAACGACGTCGAAAAGCCGGACCTCAAGGCGGTGGTAATGGCCGGGGGCCAGGGCACGCGCCTGAGGCCGTTGACGAGCAACCAGCCCAAGCCGATGGTACCGATTGTCAACAAGCCGCTTATGCAACACATCATCGAGCTGCTGAAGCGCCATTCGCTTGAACAGATAGTCGTGACCCTGCAGTTCCTGCCCACTGTGATCAGCAACTATTTCGGTGATGGTTCCACCTGGGGCGTAAACATGAACTACGTCATCGAAGAAAGCCCCCTCGGTACCGCGGGAAGCGTGCGCAACGCGCGCAGTTTTCTCGACTCACCTTTCATAGTCATCAGCGGTGATGCCTTGACCGATATCGACCTGACCGCGGCGGCCCTCTACCACAAAGAGCGGGAAGCCATGGTTACGATAGTTCTCAAGAAGGCACCGAACCCGCTGGATTTCGGCCTCGTTATCACTGACGAGGAAGGCAAGATAGTCCGATTCCTCGAAAAGCCAGGCTGGGGCGAGGTCTTCTCGGATACGATAAACACGGGTATATACATCATCGAGCCGGAAGTCCTGAACATGGTTCCGGACGACAGGCCTTACGATTTTTCCAAGGAGCTGTTTCCGCAGTTACTCGAGAACGGACTGCCGCTTTTCGGTTATATCGCCGAAGGCTACTGGACCGACGTTGGAAATCACCAGCAGTACCTCGAGGCCCATCGCGATATCCTCGACGGGCTCGTTGATGTCCAGGTGCCGGGGCACCGTCTCGAGAATAACGTCTGGATAGGCGACGGCGCCGACGTCAACGAAAACGCCAAGCTCTCGGGCCCGCTGCTGGTTGGTAATCACGTAAAGATCGAAGAGGGCTGCAAGATAAGAGAATACAGCGTGCTCGGAGACAATGTCGTCATCAAGCACGACAACTTCGTCCACCGCTCTATTGTTATGGACAACACGTACATCGGCCCCTCCTGTCACATACGCGGCACGATCATCGGGCGCAACTGCGATGTTAAATCCGGTGCCCGGATTGACGAGGGCGCGGTCCTCGGCGACGATTGCCTCATAGGCGACAACGCGATAATCAATCACGACGTCCTGGTATTCCCGTTCAAGACCGTTGATTCCGGAGCAACTATTAATACCAGCATCATCTGGGAATCTCGTGGAGTGCGCTCCCTCTTCGGCAAGCGAGGTGTGTCCGGTCTCATCAACGTCGATATCACTCCTGAGATGGCGGTACGGCTCGGCATGGCGTACGGCTCCATGCTTCCGATAAACTCTCAGGTCGTCACCAGCCGTGACGGCACCCGCGCCGCGAGGATCATCAAGCGTGCCTTCATGGCGGGCGCCAACGCATCCGGCGTCCACTGCCGCGACCTCGAGATAAACACCGTACCGGTAAACCGCTTCACGGTCGAGAGTCACAGTGACCAGGGAGGGGTTGACACCCGGACCAGTGAGCGCGACCCCCAGTGGCTGGACATCAGCTTTTTCGACGAACACGGGAGGGACCTTGACCTTAACGCGAGGCGCACCGTCGAGCGCATATATTCGCGCAGCGAGTTCCGCCGCGCTTTCCTGGAAGAGCTCGGTGAGATCTACTATCCCGCGCGTGCGCGTGAGGCTTACACGACCGCACTCGAAGAGAAGCTGGACATCGAGACCATAAAAAAGTCGGCGTTTAAAGTCGTTTTCGATTACGGATACGGACCCGCTTCACTTATCATGCCTGCAATTCTGGGAAAACTGGGGTGCGAGGTCCTCAGCCTGAATGCCTACACCGACGAGAAGCGCCTCCTCAGCGCACGCCCCAAACTCCAGGAGTCCCTGCTGAGATTAGGCGAAGTGGTCGGAAGCTTCAGTGCAAACCTGGGGATGCTGTTCGATAACGGGGCAGAGCGCCTGGCGATCGTCGACGACCGCGGGCAGATGCTCGTCGGCACGGAACTGCTGGTTGCGATGGTCGAGCTCGTCACCGCCCACGTAAAGCCTCCCGGAAAGATCGCGGTACCTGTCGACCAACCCTCCGTGATAGAGCGCATCGCGAACGAACGCGGTTTCGATGTGATTCGGACCCGCGTCGAGAAGTCCAACCTCATGGGTGTGGCCCGCGAGGAGGGAGTCATATTCGCCGGGGGAGGCGACGGCGGCGTGATGTTCCCTGACTTCATGCCCGCTTTTGATGCGATGATGGCGTTCGGCAAGCTTCTAGAGATGCTCGCCACGCGGGGTAAAAGCCTTTCTGCTGTGGCTTCGGCGCTCCCTAAATACTTCGTGATGCACCGCCAGGTGTTCACGTCCTGGGAGAACAAAGGAACCATCATGAGGCAACTCCTAGAGGCGCACCAGGGTCCCGAGGTCGACTCCACTGACGGCATAAAGATCTCGTGGGGCGGCGGGCGATGGGTTCTTGTACTCCCGGACCACGAGGAGCCCGTGCTGCACGTTTACGCCGAGGGCAAGAACGAGGAAGACTGCATCGAGATACTCGATGAGTACGAAGCGGAAATAAAGCAGACCGCCGTCTAGGTATGCGTGCTTTGGGCCGCGCGGAATGTGGGAGGAATAGAATTGCCTGGTATCTCTTTCGGCACTGATGGCTGGCGCTCGACCGTTGATACTGACTTCAACGAGGAGAACGTGGCCATAGTGACGCAAGGGATCGCCGACTACCTCTACCAGAAGCAGATGGCACAGAAAGGTTGCGTGGTGGCGTACGATACGCGCGCGCACTCCGAGTCTTTTGCTGACGTCGTATCCAACATCCTGGTCAGGAACGGCATCACGGCCCTCAAGAACGAGACGTTCTGCCCGACCCCCCAGGCCGCTTTCGCGGTTCTGGAGTCGGGTGCAGCCGGTGCGATAATGTTGACCGCAAGTCATAACCCGCCAAACTACAACGGGATAAAGTTCATTCCCCACTACGGTGGGCCTGCTACACCCGATATCACGGACGACATCGAATGGGAGATCGGAAAGAACCTTGAATCCGGAGAAACCGAACCGCCCGCCGGGCGAGCCCTAGGGCCCGTCAGGAAGCTCGATGTCGGCAACCAGNNATGTACGGCGCAGGGCAGAACATATTCATGCGCGCCCTCTATCACATGTCCGTCTACGTGATACCGCTGCACTGCCACCTGGATCCCGGGTTCGGTGGGTGGCTCCCCGAGCCCACTGAGAAGAACCTGCAGGACCTCAGGAAGGCGGTGTTGGACAACAAGGCCGATGTGGGCATAGCGCTCGATGGTGACGCCGACAGGTTCGGTGTCATCGACTCGTCAGGTGTGTATCTCACTCCAAACAGGGCACTTACGCTGATGCTCTGGTACCTGCTCACCTACAAACCGACCGGCGGTGCTGTGGCGCGTACGATTGCGACGACCCACATGCTGGATACCATTGCCGAGCACAACGGTTGCCGCGTGCTCGAAACCCCCGTCGGTTTCAAGCATATCGGCGAACTGATGCGCGAAAAGACAATAATACTCGGTGGCGAAGAGAGCGGCGGCATGAGTATTGCGGGACATATTCCCGAGAAGGACGGTCTCATCGCCGGGCTGATTCTCATTGAAATAGCGGCCCGCTTCAAGAAACCCCTGTCCGAACTCCTCTACAATATTTACAAAGAGTTCGGCCCCTGCTTCGACGAGCGCATCGACATTCCCATACCGCAGGCTCGCAAGGAAGAACTCATGGCCTCGTTGCGCGACAACCCTCCCGCCGAGCTCNNTCGAAGCCCGCAGCCGGGAGGCTTTCGAAAAAGCGAGGAATTCCGCGCTCGAAATAGTAAAAGAACAGTAGCGTCCGCAACGAAGGGGGTGTATGGGATGCCTGTGGAATATTTACAGCTTTGTTGTGTGACCCCGCATCCTCCGATCCTGGTCCCGGAGGTCGGCGGGCGCGAGGCCCTGAAGGTTGAAGAGACCAGCCGGGCGCTCGGATCTCTTGCTGCCGAAATCGAGTCGATCGATCCCGAAACGATAGTCATCATGTCACCTCATACCCCCATCTTCGCCGACGCGTTCACCGTGAAGATGGCACCTCTACTTGAAGGCTCCTTCAGGTCGTTCGGAGCCGCGAGTGTGATCATGAGTGCCGAGCCGGACCTCGAGCTGTCAGAGGGAATAATCAAGTGCGCCGGCAAAGCCGGCATCAGGGTTAAAAAGTCATCGGACGGTCCCATGAGCAAGGGAAGCGAGCTCGACCATGGCATACTGGTGCCACTTTATTTTCTCGAGAAGAAGACGTACCCACTGGTCTGCCTGTCCCTTTCACTCCTCGAGTATGGCGATCATTACAGGCTGGGGACCTGCGTCAGGGAAGCCGCGGCTAGCCTTCAAAGAAAGATAGTCTTCGTGGCGTCCGGTGACATGTCGCATTACTTAAGTGATTCCGGGCCATACGGATATAATCCCAATGGAGAGAGATTCGACCGACAGATAGTCGAGATCATGAACAGTGGTGATTACAGGCGGTTGTTCGAGATGGATCCTTTCATGATCGAGCAGGCCGGCGAATGCGGCTTGAGGTCTATTTTCGCACTGGCCGGCGCGGTTGACGGTTATTCGGTTGACAGTAGTGTGCTCTCTTACGAGGGCACTTTCGGTGTGGGCTACATGGTGGCGCGGGTTGTGCCCGGTGAGCCCGATCCCAGGCGCTCCCTGGACGCCGCGACCGGTCGTTGAAGGGACGTGTGTGTTTCATGACCGAAGAGGAACAGAAAAGCGAGCACGCAAAGCTGGCGCGCAGGGTCGTGGAGTCGTTCGTACGCCGGACTGAAGTTCCCGACGTCAGCGATGCGCCGGACGAGCTGAAGAATAAGAAAGCGGGGGTTTTCGTATGCCTCAAGAAAGACGGAGACCTTCGCGGTTGCATCGGCACCATACAGCCGGTCGCCGGGAGCATAGCCGAGGAGATACGGAACAACGCCATAAGCAGTGCCACGCAGGACCCCAGGTTCATGCCGGTGACTGTCGACGAACTCGACAGAATCAGCTACTCGGTGGACGTGCTGGGTGACGCCGAGGACGTTCCCGACATTACCCATCTCGACCCAAAGGTATACGGAGTCATAGTGCGCTCAGGCGGAAGGTCCGGTCTTCTGCTGCCCGATCTTGAAGGTGTCGATACGCCGGAGGACCAGGTGCGGATCGCGAGCATGAAAGCAGGCATCAGGCCCGGGGAGCCGGTAAAGCTGCAGCGTTTCAAAGTGACCAGGCACGACTGATGGTCGAACCCGCCACCCCACGGGAGTTCATCGGGATCGAGCCGGGGGCGCGATTGCTGGCGCTCGTCGGGCCGACCGCCGTAGGCAAGACCGAGCTGGGCATCCGCCTGGCCGAAGCGCTTTTCGGCGAGATCATTTCCGTCGACTCGCGCCTGTTCTACCGCGGCATGGACATTGGCACGGCCAAGCCCAACGCGGCCGAGCTGGCGGCGGTGCCGCACCACC
>PMDX01000120.1:0-6315 GCA_003154635.1 Actinomycetota bacterium
CGAACTCCTCCATGAGAGCCCCCTTGTATTATTGCCAGCTCCCTGTATCCGGTTCGTCTATCGTCTCGCGTCGCGAGTCTCCAAGCCGCGGCTCAAGACCCTCTCTCAGCTACGGAGCGACTTTATTACGAGATCCGAGATGTCGTAGATCGTGAGCCCCGAGTTCATCTCGTTGACAGCCTGCCTGAAGACCTTCTCGCACCAGGGACATGCCGTGACCAGCGCCTCGGCTCCTGTTGCGAGTGCCTCCTCGATCCGCTCGCGAGCGGCCCATTCGGCAAACTCCGGAAACGCCTCGTAGACCCCACCCCCGGCGCCGCAGCACCAAGAGTATTCCTTTATCCTCTCCATCTCCTGCAGCTCCACCCCGGGGATTGCCGCCAGGACCTCTCTTGGCGCGTCATACACTCCTTTCTTCCCGTCGCGCTTCATGCTCATCGGCCTCGAGAGCTTATCCCCACTCCACTCGCCCAGGAACGGCTCGCCCATCCTGCCGAGGTGACACGGGTCATGATAGGTGACCGTGATAGGCACCTCGCCTTTGAGACGCAACCGGCCCTGCGATACGAGCCGCGTGAGGTATTCGGTCATGTGGACGACCTCGCATGGAAGCTCTTTGCCCATGCGGGGGTACAGAAAACGGAACGCCGCGTAACCGTCGGAGCATGGCGTGACAACTGTCTTGGCACCGGATGCCTTCATCCTTGAGATCATGTCGTCGGCGTAGTTCTCGGCCTCGCCGCGGTAGCCGAGCTCGTACGCCCTGGCGCCACAGCAAGACTCCTCCTTGCCCGCTATACCGACGTCTACGCCGGCCTCGAGCAATAGCTCGACGGCCGCCCTGACCGTCTGCCTCAACTCGGCGTCGTACGAGAACCGGCAGCCGGCGTGGAAGATTACGTCGGCCTGCTCGGTGTTGATATCCTTGACCGCGAGGCCTTCAGCCCAGTCGCCGCGCTTCTCCTTGGGTTCGCCGATTACGTTGTCGTCCTTCTTGAGCGCGTCGATCATCGCCATGTGCTCGATGATCAGCTGACCGCTCTCGACACAGTGGGCCCGGAGCTCGAGAAGAACCTCCGTAAGGTCGATATCGTCACGGTAAACCTTGCAGGCCGTGTCACAGGCGCCGCACATCTGGCACTTGTAGATGATGTCGGTAACGTCGTCGTTGAGCTCGCTCCTGCCCTTCAGGATGGATTGCGCCATTATCATCCGGCCGGAGCCCGAGTACGCGTGGAAGTTGTTCTGAACGATTGAAGGGCAGTTCTTGCCGAAGCGCCAGCTCTTTATCTGGTTATACGGAACCCACTTGCAGGAGGAGCAACGGGAGCAACCCTCCATGTCGTTCTGGTAGTCAGCGAGCGCCATCTACCCCACCTCCTTGAAGCAGAGCTTGCCCCGGTTCAGTATATCCTCCGGGTCGAGCATCTCCTTTATCTTCTTGAGAGCCTTCACGGTATCGGGACATCGAGCGTAAGCGAGGTCAGCCCACAAGCCGTACGGGCGCGAGAAGAAGGCGCCGGCCTCCAAAAGCGCTTTGCTTGCCTCGTCGAACAACGCTTTCGCTCTTGATGAGTCCTCGGCGTCTTGCGGGTTGAAATATATATTGAACTCCAGGTGGCAGGAGCGCCCGTGCTGAATCGGCTGGATGTAGACACCGAGCTCCTCGACCGGGTATCCGTTTCGTGAAGCAACATCACGCATCGTGTCGATGAATGACTGCGCCTTGTCAAGCGTAGTGAGGAAGAAGATGTCGAGGAACGAGCCTTTCGCGCGCGTCTTGAAGTAGGGCTCCGCGCTTGGATTGCTGATCGTCTCGAGCATCTGTCTCGCGGATGATCCCGGCACCTCGCGAGTGGACTTCACGCCTGCCGCCTGCGCAAGCTCGCCGAGGTCTTTCTCCTGCCACTCCACGCGCTGCTCCGGCACATACTCGCCACCCGTCACACCGTACGCAAGCGTGTAGGGGGCTTGCTTCGCCGCTATCGCCTTGATCTCGTCAGGGTTACTCGCGATCATTGTTGCCAAAGCGAATGCGCTCACTATAAAGAACTCATCGGCCAGCTTGCGTCGCATCGCGGGATAGGAGAACTCGACAAGCTTTGACAGCTTCTCAGCCGGTATGAAGTACAGCCTGTGAATCGTCGGCTTGATCTCGAGCTTCACCGTTGCCCACGTCACAGCAGCCATCGTCCCCTGCGAACCCTGCACAATCCTCGCAAAATCGGTCTGCGCCGGACCCATCGGGTTCTTTTGCGCAAGGCCCTTCTCCCATTGCTCTTTAAGGCTGCCCGGGCCCGCCGCCGAACCGGTGCGGAAGAGGTCGCCCGTACCAAATATCAGCTCGGTGCAGAGGAGCGGGTCGGTCATGTCCCAGTGATATTTCGGGACGGTTATCGGCTCGCGCTCCAGGTAGCTCGCGATAACGGACTTCGTCAAGCGCGGAAGCAGCGGCATAAGCGGCCGCAGGCCAGCTTTCTCCGCGACGGCTTTCAGTTGGGAGAAAGTTACACCGGGCTCGATGAGCGCCATCTTGTTGCGCCGGTCGACCCGTAGCACCTTGTTCATTGCGGACATATCCACGATAACGGCCTCTCCGGATGGGACCGTATCGCCGCGGAAGCGCGGCGGCCCCGATGAAGAGAAGACCAGGTTTATGCCAGTCTTACGGGCGAGCTTCACCAGTTCCCTGACCTGTGTCGCATCAGTTGGAGCGACCCGGAAGAGCGGCTTGCCTCCCTCCGCCAAACCCGCGGAGGCGTACCAGGAAAGAGCTTCGCTATCGTCCGAAACGCTGCCAGGGCCGGCGGTGCCTTCGAACTTCTCTCTAACGTCTTGAATCTCTCCGACAGTCACGGTCGATCCCCCCTTTCCCTAAGCGCCCAGACCGGCACTTGCCGGATCTGACCCGGCGGCCGAGGGGGTCTTCCCCATAGCCGCTCTCATCATTGCCCGTCGCAATACGGCGACCGTCGTTTTCTTGACGACTTTGAAGTCGAGCATGCGCGACACACCGGCCATCAACCGATCGTTCGCGGCAACCTTGAGCATGGGCCCCGACCAGGCAAGCAGCCTGTCTATTCTCATTACGGTGTTATTGCGAGCCTCATCCATCTTGTTTACCAGGTCACCGACCTTGAGACCCGTGTCATGCATCACCAGGTCCATGGCGTCGCCGGCAAGTGACATGGACTTGTCGATTACATCGTGCCTGTAGGCACTGGCCATTACGTTAAAGACCAATCCTGGCTTTAAAGCCACCTTGGATCACCTCCGTGTCGAGCGCGGCATCTCGAGAGCCTCGCGTCCCACTTCATTCCGGCGGGCCGTCCTCGGTCCAGCTGAACTTTTCGATTACCTTTTCGAACCTCGTCCTTATGTCGGGATCGACCTTCTGCAGGTCGAAGTCGACCTCGTCGCAGTACATGCCGGTATCAGCGGTGCGCTTACCGTCCATGAACCCGGATATCTTCTGTTGCCATTGAGTGTAGTGACCCATCATCGGGCTGATGATCTTGCGCAGTCGCGCGTCCGTCGACGAAAGCGGCTCCATGCACCGCTCTACCGCTTCGAGAGAAAACTCCACGAAAAGCGGCTCGAGGGCTGCCAGGTGGTCCGGATTACGCGGGTCGTACTGGAATATCTCCTCGCAGTGGCCCCAGGTATTGTCCTCGTACGAGACCATGTAAGGGTTATCGGCCATGTCGTCGAGGATGCCGCCGCGGTCGATCCACTTCTGCTTGACCTCAACTCCCATGTCGGCCCAATCCATCTGGGTATCCCAGGTGTCGTTCCTGTCGAGGGCCGTGAACATCTGGCCGCCCATTCTGAAAACCACGGGCACCGCCGTGCTTCGCAGGAAGTTCATAAGGAACATGCGGATGATCGGCTTCGCGGCGGCGAGGTCTATTATCACCCCGCCGTACTGCTTTGCGATCTCTTTGAGGACGCGCTCCTTATAAGCCATCTCGTTGTCGGAGTCGGCGACCATTATGAGGGTGCACCCATACTTGAGGTCGCCCGTGATCATGGACCTGAGCGTGGACGCACCCGTGAGGTGCTTCATGAGATGCGGCGCAGCGATGGAGATCGTCGCCCCGAGTCCGGTCCTGCTGAAAATATAGCAAAGCTCGGACTCGTTTATCTTGTATATCGCCTCGTCCTGGTTCTTGCGGTCGGGCCAGAAGCACATACAGAATCTCACGTTCTCGGGAACCTCCGACTGCGCGTCAAGCAACAGGCCGTCAGTCTCGACCCGGGGCGGCCCCGGCCAGTTGAAGAGCTTGATTGCAGCCTTGGTGAAAATGCCCAACCCGCTCAGCGCGCCGGTCGAGCCGCGTACGATGCCTCGCAGCGAAGGGCCGGGCCCGTCACCACAGAACCACCCGCAGTCCGATCCGAGGGTGCCCAGGCGAAGCACCTCTCCATCCGGCAGGACCCACTCCGCGCCGAGGAGGTTGCGGCCGCTATAACTCATGTAGACACAATCCCAGCCCACCCCGAATGCCGATGTGGCGCTGGCAAGTGGAGAACATGAAGGCCCGGCACCGATGATGTGTGTGTTCAGCCCGACTTTCATTGCCTCAGCCTGGAGCTGGGCGCCGCAGACGTACGGCTCCAGGACCGTGTACATGTTCTTCTCGTCGATGTCGATGATGCGGTCCATCCGCCTGAGATCGACCTGCACGACGTCATCACTCGTGGGTGAGCTGTACGCGCCCCACCCCGTGGAAAACGCCTTGAACTTGAGGCCGTGTCTGCCGAGCGCCTTCACGAGAGCCTGCACTTCCTCCGTGCTTCCCGGCATGGCCACGGCCACAGGCCTGATGACCCAGCGCTCGGGGTTGTCGTTGGCGAACGGCTGCCAGGCGTAGGTGTCCAGGACGGCAGGCTCTCGCGAGACATTCTCCGGACCTACCGCCTCCTCGAGTTCCCTGTAAGCCTCGTCGGAAATCATCCGTCACCTCCTGCTAGATGACCTTGTCAGTGTAGAGTCTATCGGCCAGCATCTCGCCCGTTTCCTCGGGGTTCTCCCCGGATATGACCTGGCAGCGCCGCTCTCTGGAAGGCATTGCCACAGCGATTCTCGCGACCATGGCGCCAATCGGCAGCTCCACGCCGAGATCTCCGGGACTGTACGATACTTGTGGGATGTTCTTCGCGGCCTTTATCGCCGCGAGGCTCGGGTAGCGGAGCTCTCCTGCTTCGTGGCTCACCGTAACCAACGCCGGCAATGGCGCGGACATCCGGACGAAACCATCTGGAAGCACGCTCTCGACAAGCACCTTGCCGCCATCGACCTCAATGTTCCGTGCGAGTGACAGCGCCGGTATACCCAACATCTGAGCCACTCCCAGGCCCACCTGGCCGGCGTTGGTGTCGGCTGCCTGACGGCCTACGAGGATGAGATCGAAATCCACCCGGCGAAGCGCGGTGGAGAGAAGAGTCGCCGTAGCGTGCGAATCCAGGTCCTGGGGGTCCAGGGAGTCTCCCTCGATGACTATCGCATCGTCGACGCCGGTCGCCATAGCCTTGAGGAGTACGGGGCGAGACAGGCTCTTGCCGAGGCTGAGAAGAGTTATATTGCCGTCACACGCGGCCTTTATCCCGAGAGCGACCTCGAGGGCGTTCTCGTCGTAAGGATTCGCCACGGGGGGCAACCCGTGGGTGACCACACGATTGCCCGCCGTATCCGCCTCGAACGACGCGGCGGGTCCCTCCGGGTCGGGAACCTGCTTCATACAGACGACTATATGGATACCCATGCCCACATCCCCCCTAACCCTGAACGTGCTTCTTGACACCGGCGGTAAGAGCCGGTAGCACCCTCCTCCAGTCTCCAACCGCTCCGTAATCGGCGGCCTTGAAGATATAGGCCTCCGGGTCCTGGTTGATGGCAACGATCTTTCCCGACTCACTCATCCCGGACAGGTGCTGGCTCGACCCGGAGATGGCAATCGCGAAATAAAGGTCGGGGGCAACGATCTTCCCCGTGATCCCCACCTGGTTTGCGGCAGGAGCCCACCCCGAATCGCACGGGGGCCTGGAGGCGCCGACCGCTCCATCGAAAATCAGTGCCAGCTCCTCGAGCTGGTCGAAACCTTCGGGACCTCCCATTCCGCGGCCTCCCGCAACGATGACGGGGCAGCTCTCGAGGTTCACACCCATCGATTCTTCGACCTTGTCTAGCACGTCGATGCGTCCGTCCGCTGCCGGAGGTTCGAGCATCACGACTTCGCCTGTTCCCGGAGCCGCCGCGGGGGCGGTCCCCACTCGCGACCTTACCGTCGCGATGCGTGACGGTGTCTCGACCTC
>PMDX01000120.1:6329-19848 GCA_003154635.1 Actinomycetota bacterium
TTTCGGGGTTGTACGTAGAAAGAGCAGGGTGGTCGGCCACGAATACGGTATCCGCCCCCAGCGAGAGGAGCTGATCGGCGGCTCCCACTACTCCCTCGCCTGCCACCACCGCCACTAGCCGCCCCGCGGTACGCGATGCCAACCACCCACCAATTCCCATCAGCTCGGTAGTCAGCTTTGAGAGGCCGACGTTATCCTCTGTCTCCGCGAAGATTATGACTCTCTCAGAGCCGGACATCCTGCACCCCCCCCTTTGCAGAACTGACCTTTCGCGAACACCTGTTGCGGCGCTCCCGCGTGGAGCCGGTGCTCGGGACCCGCAAAGCCCCGGACCGGATTATTTAAGGGCGCCCTTCACCAGGAGTTCTATTGCTTGCTCAAAAAGTTCGTTATAAGGTCCGGCCGGCACTCCGACCGATTCGCCGACGACGGCGAGGTCGAGGATACCGGTAGCCGTCCGCCATGTGATAAGTGCGAAGGCATACGGATCGAGACTATCAACGATGAGTCCGTTTCGCTTGCCTTCCTCGACTAACCCGGCAACGTGTTCGAGCAGCCTGGCTGTGTGCCCTGACACGGATTCTATGAGTGCGTGGGGGAGGTTTTTCCTGGCGTTTTCGCTCATGAAGTACTGCGTGATCCGGAAGTATTCCCGGTTTTTCATGCAGTACTCGACAAAAGCCAGAAAAACGGCTTTGCCTTTTTCGACCGTGCTCATATCGGTTGCCAATATCTCGGTCATCATGTCATCGACTATCTGAAAACCTTCGAGGACGGCCGAAACGTAGAGTTCGTCTTTGCTGGTGAAGTAAAGATAGACCGTTCCCTTGCTGACGTCCGCAGCGTCGGCTATCTCTTCGACGGTGGTCATCTGGTAGCCCTTTTCGTAAAAGAGGTCACGCGCGGCTATCAGGATGGATTTGCGACGTTCGAGCTTTTCCTTTTCTCTTCTAGTCGCAACGCTCATAGGACAGGCCTATCGCCTTTCGCTGGAGGTACCGACTGCCACCAGGTCACCCAAAGCATACTGAGTACCCAATGACCACGGGTCAGTCTATAACCGGCGGTCAGCCATGTCAACGTTTTCAGCGCAAGTTGTGATTAATCACCTATTTGGGACGGATGACGGTTCATATATAGCAATAGATCGAACCCGGTAGACCGCGACACCGCCGTCGCTGGACCAACCCGGCCGCAGTCCTTATAATGTCGTGAGCAGCCGTCGCGCTGTAAACACCAGGTATGGAGTAAAACCCCCTGAAGTAGCTTGACTGTGAGTCCTGCGCATCTGTGCCAGGCACCGTCCTGTACTTCGTTGAAGATTTACACCAGATCTGACGGATTGCGTGTTAATGCCAGTCGCATATCCGTAGTATTTAGACTCTTGCTGCCAGGAACAACAAGGAGCGCACGGAGAGTATGAGTTCACTTGGAGTCGGAATCGTGGGTCTGCCGAATACGGGAAAGACCACCCTATTTAACGCGCTGTCCCGTTCGGGCGCGCTCGTCGCTTCCTATCCATATGCGACCATTGAGCCCAACGAGCGCGTTGTCCCGGTATCCGACCCAAGGCTCACCGAGTTCGCCCGGCTTGCCGAGAGCGCTCGCATAGTGCCGGCGACCGTGCGTTTCATTGACATAGCCGGCCTTGCCGAAGGCGCGAGCCGGGGAGAAGGCCTCGGGAACCGGTTCCTCTCGAATATCCGGCAGGTCGACGCGGTTGTCCATGTTGTGCGCGGGTTCAAAAGGGGCGATTCTTCCTCTCAAGCCGAAGCGATAGATCCCGTTCGGGACGTAGAGCTCATCGAGACGGAATTACGGCTTTACGACCTCGAGATCCTCGGGCGAGAGCTTTCAAAGGTGCGGCGCCTGGCGAAAAGCGGAACAAAAGAGTGCATCGAACGGGTCAAGGCTCTCGAGAGGACAGAGGAAGAGATAAGCTCCGACGTCATATCCGATCGCGCCTCCGTCGCCCGGGAACTGGCGCTTCTCGCTCCCGACATGAGCCTACTTATCCTTAAGCCTACCCTGATCGTGCTCAACGTTGATGAGTCGAGCGATGACTCCGCCACGAACGAGCGCAAACTCAGGGAGTGGGCAGAGCCTCATGGAGTGCCGGTCCTGAGCGTGAATTCCCTGGTCGAAGCCGAGCTAGCGGAGCTCGACCCGGAAGATGCTGAGCTATTCGCGGAAGAGATGGGCGTCGAGGAGGAGAGCCTCGACCGCGTCGTAAGAGCGAGCTTCGAACTGCTCGGCCTCATTACGTTCTTCACCGCGGGCCCCGAGGAATCACGGGCATGGCCGATCCGCGCGGGATTGACGGCCAGTCAGGCCGCCGGAAAGATCCACAGCGATTTCGAACGCGGCTTCATCAAAGCGGAAGTCATACACCAGGATGACTTCCTGTCGGCCGGCAGCTTCCCCGCGGCACGCGAAGCCGGCACCCTCAGGCTCGAGGGGCGCGATTACGTAGTCCTGGACGGCGATGTCATCATCTTCAAGTTCAACACTTGACCCCGATTACCACGGGTGCATGGCACTTTTGACGATGCCCTCAAAGCCTCTCGACGAGCTTGATGGTGAACGCCGCGGCATTGCGCGAGGCGACCTTGACGTCCCTGCTCAAAGTGGCGAGTTCACGGACCGCCCCCGGATGAGCAGCGATCATCCTGGCCCTGCGAAACCATAAGGACGGCATCGACTCGCCCGACAGTCCTATCGCGGAAGCGATGCCTTTCATATCGAACGCGAGAGCGTCACTCACCGACTTGACCGCGACGAACGGTACCCCACATATCGAAGCGATCTGAGCCACCGCCGCCGCTTCCATCTCGATGACGAGCGCGCCGAACCGCGAATTCAGGTCGCGCTTGGCCTCCCTGGATACTATGAACTGATCGCATGTCACGACCGGCCCGAAGCGGACCTTTGCCGCGGACCCTGCTGAGGCTTCGAAGCTCTTTATGCCCCGTGCCGCATCGAGGAGCGACCTGTCGCACGCGTACGTCTTTGCCCCAACAAGCCCGCTCTCGCTCTCTCGCGTCGACCCTGTATGCTCGAAACCGATGCTGGTCACGACGCCGGCGTCTCCCTGGATAAGCTCCTCGGCCACAACCACGTCGCCCACCTCGAGGTCCTCCACCAGCGCTCCCGCGGACCCGAAACTTATGATCGCCCGTGGATTGTGCCTCTCTATCGCGAGCTGGGTCGCGGCACCCGCAGCCACTTTGCCGAAGGAGTGCGCCTTGACAACGAACACGTCTCTGCCACGGATCGAACCGGCGGTCAGGTGCAGCATACCGTCGTCGTGCTCATCTACAACGCTCGACATCATCGACCTCATCGCCTCGAGCTCGCTCGTGGTCGCGCAGATCACGCAGAACGGTCTTTCACCCGTTTTCTCAATCAACCAGGTCCTCCAGTGTGTCATTTTCAAGCGCTGCTATCCGCGGTCACGGACAGTATAACGCGCACTTTGACCACCCGTTCGAATCTACGTTTGAATCATCAAGGAAACATCGGTATGTTGAACTGACTTTAGAGTCAAAACGACTCTACGGTCCCAAGGGGTGGAGGTGTGGGAGGATGTTGTTCGACTTCTGTCACATGGGTAAGCAGGTCCCGCATATGCCGTTCAGGTACTTCACCTGACCCGGGGCTCAACCCCCTGCCAGGCGCGGGATGATAGAGACGACATCTCCTGACCTGAGCTTTGTCCTCATACCTTTGAGCATCTCGGCGTTCTTTCCGTTGACGGTCACTATACACCCCTCGAGGTGACGGTTCACGCCTGTGCCGTAACGGTCCACGAGCTCTTCCATCACGGCCCCGACGGTATGAGCCGAGCTCTCGTACTCCTTCACACCCGTTTCTTTTCGAAGCATAGTGCTCAGCTTGACCGTTACAGCCATCTCGCCTCCAATGCTGTGCTACCCGGTACTTCCTTCCAGCCGACCTATCTGCACCGCCGGCCCCTTTGCAGTGATTGCTTCGCCCTGGAACAGTGCATTCGCGACATCGGCCATTCCAAGGGATGCCAACCTCTGCCTGCTCGGCCTTCCCATCTCGTCTATGTCGCGCAGCACGTAGTACTCGTTGAGCATCTCATCGAACGGCACGGTGCGTCGCCTTATCTCTTCGGTATCCTGTGCCAGGAGTTTCTTCGCCCCGCCACGCCATGGCGGCAGGTATGTCATCGCGCGGAGCATCTTGTTCATGTTCGGGAANNCGGGAAGAGCAGGGTGTTAAGCACCTTGTGGACGTAGGGCATTATCTTCTCGTTGTGGAACTTGCCCATCGGTCCCATGCTGATGAACGTCGGGAACAGCAGCGGGATCATGTTGGCGGTCGCGCCTTCCTCGTGCGGCTTGAGTATGCGCTCGGGAAGCCTGTCGTCCTCGCGCGTCATCCCGCAGAGGTTGCCAATGGCACGCTTTATGTACCAGATTCGGTGGCCGACGTCCACGAGCTCCTGCTTTGTGTAGCCCATCCCCGTGATATGGTTGATCGCGGTCACCAGCTCGTCCATCTCGCCGATGACCCCCCATGCATACGAGCAGATCACGGCGGAGTTGGAGATGACACCCTTGACCTGGGAACCGACCGTCACCTCAGCTTTGCCCTTGACCTTGTACGGCCAGGAACGCTTGATTCCGATATCGCTGTGGTTCTGAACGCCCATGTCGGTGTAAAGGTTTGTGTCCGCACAGTGGCACGCGCCCCTGATGCTCGTCGCATAGGTGAGCGCCATGCCCCAGAGAGCGCGCGGATCGTGCATCGGGCACTCGAGCCCCTTCACGTGGATGGCGAACTCCTTGCCCCCGAACTTTTCGCTCATCACCTTGGAGCCCTCTGCGAGCTCGTTGCCGAAACCCTCACGATGGGCTATCTGGTCCAGCAGCTGCAACTGCGTCCTGGGTTGACCCCAGCCAAGCTTGATCCCACCTGTGTCCTTATCGGTGATGAGACCTTTCTCGTAAGCCTCCGTGGCATACGCGATGGTGCTGCCCGAGGAGATGACATCCATGCCGTACCGGTTGCACATCTCGTTTGCCTTGTTGTTGGCTTCCGCGTCGTTGATTAAGTTGAGGCAGCCAAGCGCTACTACACCCTCGTACTCGGCACCGGGGCCTTCCTTGGCAGCGAAGGGGCCCGAATCTACTGCCGTGATGCGCTTGCAGCCCACCGCGCATCCGTAACAGGACTTGCCTTTGGTGAGAATGGTTTCGGCAATAGTGGTGCCGCCCAGCTTCTCCGGGCCGTCCGGCCAGTAGGCAACGGTCCAGTTCCTGGTGGGAACGTCGCCCATAGCCATGCCGTATTCCATGTGCACGTTGGTCCCAAACGCCCGGAGCCCATCGGCAACGAGGTCGAACTTCACCTTTTCGGCGGCTTCTTTCCTGTCCTGCTTGAACGCCTCTGGGTCAGCGATCTCCATCTTCTTCTTGCCGCGGCAAACGACCGCCTTGAGCTTCTTGGAGCCCATCACGGCGCCCATGCCACAACGTCCGGCGGTGGAGCCCTTGTCGTTCATCACGTTGGCGTACTTCACGAGGTTCTCGCCGGCGGGCCCTATGCACATTACCTGTGCCCTCTTGTCGCCGATATCATCCAGGAGCTTGTCCTCAGTCTCGTAAGTGTCTTTGCCCCAGTAATCCGAGGCATCGCGTATCTCGACTTCTTTATCGGTCACGAAGAGGTAGACCGGCTTGTCGGAGGCGCCGGTGATTATCATGCCGTCATACCCAGTGCCCCTTAGCTGCGGAGCGAAATGACCGCCCATGCACGCCTCGCCCCATATGCCGGTCAGGGGTGAGCGTGCGCATATCTCAAGGCGCGATGTCCCTATCAGACCCGACCCGCTCACGGGTCCAAGGATTATCATTAGTGGGTTATCAGGTCCGAGCGGGTCTACTTTCCAGCCTTCGCGGTCGAAGAACCATTTCGCGGCAAGGCCGCTGCCCCCGAGGAAGTCTCTATAGGTCTTCTCCGGAAGCTCTTCGACGCCCGTGGTTCCGGTTGACAGGTCAACGGTCAGGATCCTGCCCCAGTTTCCTTTCACAGTCGGTCCCCCCTCCGTATAGTGCAGCTAACGCTATTCTATTCTATCCTCAATGGACAAAACCGGTAAGCTTCTTGTCCTCCACGAGCTTCGCGGCAAGCGCCGCGCCGGCAAGTTCCGGCTCATCCGCCTCGACCATCTGACAGCGCCTTTCCCGGTCCGGGAGCTCGAGCGAGACCAGGTCGACGCTCTTCTCCGAGCCCAGGTCGACGCCCAGGTCCGCCAGTGACACCGTGGTCTGTGGCAGGCCTTTGGCGCCCTTGATGGCCACAAGGCTCGGATACCTGAGTTCTCCGACCTCGTGGCTGACTGTGAGGAGCACCGGCAGCCCGGCCTCCATGACCTCATAGCCGTCGGGGAGAACCCGCTCAACCCTGATTGCCCCATCGGAGAGTTCGGCCTTGCGGACCAGCGAGAGCACCGGGATGCCAAGCATGCATCCCAGCAGGTGCCCCACCTGGCCGGCATTCGTATCGGCCGCCTGGATTCCAGTGAGGACCAGGTCATACTTTTCTACATTATCCCTTATAGCTGATGCAAGTACGAGAGCGGTTTGACGGCTGTCAACCTTGTCGCGGGTGAGCACCTCATCGTCTACGACGAGCATCTTGTCGGCCCCAACCGCGAGCGCCTTTAACAGCACGGCCTTCGAGAGGCCGCGGCCGGCCGAGACTATCGTCACCTCGGCTCCGTGCAGCTCCTTGAGCGCGATGGCAAGCTCGAGAGCGTTCTCGTCGAACGGGGAAAGAACAGGTGGGACCCCGGAACACGTGACCCTCATCTCGGAGGAATCGAGGGTGAACGACGAGGGAGGGCTCTCGGGGTCCGGCACCTGCTTCACACAAACAACTATCTGTAGCGGCTCGCTCATTGCTGCTCCCCCCCCTTCAGCAGCCCGGCGAGTTTTTCGGTGAACGCGGGGAGCACGCTCCTCCAGTCACCGACCACGCCATAATCGGATACTTTGAATATGTAGGCGTCGGGGTCGTTGTTGATGGCGACCACCGTGCGCGAATCGGCCATTCCCGACAAATGCTGGCTCGAACCTGATATCGCAACCGCGACGCACAGCTCGGGCGAGATTATCTTGCCGGTGATACCGACCTGGGATGTTGAAGGAACCCAGCCGGAGTCTACCGGTGGTCGCGAGGCTCCAACGGCGCCGCCGAGCACGCCGGCAAGCTTCGAGAGCTCGCTGAAACCTTCGGGGCCACCTATGCCGCGACCGCCGGAGACAACCGCGGGTGCTTCCTCGAGCCCTATCTCCTCTCCGGTCTCCTTGATCCTTTCTGTCACCTGGGCACTTGCAGCGGAGGGCACTTCCGCGCCGAGTGCTTCGACTATGCCGGCTGGATGCGCTCCGGGAGCCGGCGCGTCGCCGACCCCGGACCTCACCGTTATGACGAGAGGAGCAACGGTTGCGGAGTAACCGGCAATGACGTTTCCACCGTAGATGGGCTTCGAGCATTTTAAAGCGCTACCATCCACCGAGATGCCGACGCAGTCGGTGACGACGCCCCCGCCGATCTCGTAACTGAGGCGAGGAGCAAGGTCCTGCCCCATCGTCGAGTGCGCGACGAGCACAACGCGCGGGCCCTCACTCTTGCACAAAGACTTGATCAGCGGTAAGTGAATGCCGGGGTTGTACACGGACAGCTTTTCATCCTCGGCCAGAAACACCCTGGCCGGGCCGCACGCCGCGAGTTCTTCGGCCGCGTTACGAACACCGGAGCCCAGGAGCGCCGCGCTCACTTCCGCGCCGAGCGATGCGGCCAGCCCGTGGGCCAGGCCGCACAGTGCTCGCGTGGACGATGCGAGCTTTCCGCTGTCGTCAACTTCCCCGAGGATCAGGATCCCCGATTCGTTTGCCAAAACATTTCCTCCATTCGATCGCAGCCGCCCTCATCGGCTTGGTTCGTGCGTGCATCATGGAACCTCCAGACCCGCGACGCGCGCTTCGGTCCATTTTCACACATTCCCGTGCTTTGTCCCGAACTCGGTCTCGAGCATCTTGCCCATGGCATTCCTCATCATATCTTTCTTGCGGTCAGCCATGTACTGGACTCCTACTCGGGCGGCCCCAACTCGGTCCAGGTCCGCTCCTTGACGAGACGCTCCAGCTTCGCGACCCTCTCGGGTGCTATCTCGCTGAAATCGAACTCCGTCTCGTCGGTGTATAGACCCTTGTCCGAACCCTGGTCCGGGTCAAACGCCTCGGAGAACTTCTTCTGCCAGTAGTTGTAATTGCTCGTCAGAGGGCTCAATATCTTGCGCGCGGGTGGCAGCGTCCCAAAGCCCGCTTCCATGCACAACTCTACGGCGCCTATGATGAAGTCCATGGTGATGTTATTGCTACCTTCGAGGTATCTCGGGTTCCTGTGATCGTACGGGTACACGACTTCGCAGTGCGCGAACATGTTGCTCTCGTACGGCACGAAGTACGGGTTGTCTCCCATGTCGTCGATGATCTGCCCCTTACTGGCGTAACCCCTCTTGATGTCGGCAATCGCCTCTCCCCACGTTACCTGCGAGTCCAGGCTGTCGTTCCGGCCGAGCGCAGTTGAGAAGGAGCCGCCGATGCGGAAGACCAGCGCCGGCAGAGTGGCCCGTATGAAGTTCATCATGAAGTTCGACTTGAGGGGAGGGATGTTCTTCTGGTCCAGTATGAAACCGTCGTGCTCGTCCACGATGGCCTCGAGCACTCTCTCCTGGTGTGCGAGATCCTCTTTCGACGTACCGGCAAGCAGCATGAGGAAGAGATGACCCATCGTCTTACCAAGCATGCGAGAGAGGTTCTTTGTGTCCTTCAGTTTCTTGAACAGGTGTGGCGCCAGGACCATCATAAACGCTGGTGTGGCGACCTTGAGGGAGTTGTATCCTATCTCGGCCTCGCCGATGTCGTAGTACGCGTCGGCAAGCTTGTCGGCATTTGGGAAGAAGCACATGTAGAGCCCGATGTTCTCCGGGATCTCCGACGTCAGGTCGACTACCGTGCCGGAGCTCTTGACCTGGGGGGGACCTGGCCAGTTGAAGAGCTTCAGCGCGACCTTCGTGAACACACCCATGCCGCCCAGCGCCCCTGTGTATCCGCGCATGGTGCCTCGGAGTGATGGCCCCGGACCGTCCCCGCTGAACCAACCCTTGTCAGAGCCAGGGCTTCCAAGCCTCAGGACCTCGCCTGTGGGCTGGACCCACTCCAGTCCGAGCACGTTCCGCGCGCTGTAGCTCATGTAGATGCCGTCATGACCGACTCCGTACATGGAGGTAGCGCTTGCGAGTGGAGAGGTGTTCGGCCCGGCGCCTATGATGTGCGTGTTGAGCCCTACCTTCATGGCCTCGGCCTGGAGTTGGGCACCACACACGTACGGCTCGACTATGGCGAACTGGTTCTTCTCGTCTATCTCTACGATCTGGTTCATTCGCCGCAGGTCTATCTGCACGACATTGTCGGTTGTCGGCCCGCACCACATGCCCCATCCCGTCGAGAAAGCCTTGTGCTTGAGTCCGTGCCTGTTGCAGGCCTTTATGACCTCCGACACCTCCTCCGTGGTGGAGGGCAGGGCTACGGCTACGGGGCTCGGGCACCACGGCATCGATTCGTGGTTCTCGAACGGCTGGAAAGCATAGGAGTCGAGCACTACGGGAAGCCGCGAGACGTTGTCCGGCCCTACTGCTGCTTCGAGCTCTTTGTATGCTTCGTCGCTGATCACGCGAATCACCCCTTAAACCGCCGCCGGCTGCGCGATGCCGGCGGACATGAGTGCCAGGTCGGTCAGGTCGTAGACGGCGATGCATGCGGACGTTTCCTCCACTGCGTCCTTGAAGACCCTCAGGCACCAGGGACAGGAGGTGACCAGCGCCTCGGCACCTGTCGCAAGCGCTTCCGCTATGCGCTCGGCAGTCGTGGAAGCGGAGAAATCCTCGAAAGCCTCGAGAACACCACCACCAGCGCCGCAGCACCAGGCGTACTCGCGTATGCGCTCCATCTCGGTGAGCTCGAGGCCGGGTATTTCATCAATCACGTTACGTGGCGCGTCGTAGACGCCTTTGCGCCCCGAGCGTTTGAGGTTCATCGGGCGGTCAAGCTTGTCGCCTTTCCAGACACCGGCGAAAGGCTCACCTTTCCTGCCGAGGTGACAGGGGTCGTGATACGTAACGGAAAGCGGGAGCTTCCGCCTGAACCGGAGCTTGCCGGAGTCCAGGAGCTTCTCGGTTACCTGGGATACGTGCAGGATCTCCACGGGGAGCTCCTTGCCCATCTTCGGATAGACATACTGGAAGTGGGAGTAGCAGTCGGCGCACGCGGTGACGAGGGTCTTAGCCCCGGAGGATTTGACAAGGCTCAAGACGTCGTCGGCGTAGTTGGCCGCCTCCCCGCGGTAGCCCAGCTCGTAAGCCCTTCCACCACAGCAGGACTCTTCTTTGCCGGCTATGCCGACGCCCATTCCGGCCGATCGCATTAGCTGCACGTGGCCCCTCGCGGTTTGCCTTGCGTCCCGGTCATACGAGTAGCGGCATCCCGCGTGGAAGAGGACGTCGCACGTCTCGGCGTTCACATCCTTGACGTCAAGTCCCTCGGCCCAATCGCCTCGCTGGGCTTTCGGCTCACCCAGCGTGTTGCCCTCGCGCTTGAGGGCGTCGATCATGGCCATGTGCTCGATGAGGAGCTCTCCCTGCTCCACGCAGTAGGCGCGCAGCTCGAGCAACACCTCGCTTATGTCGATATCGTCCCTGTAAGTCTTGCAGGCGCTGTCGCAGGCGCCGCAGAGCTGACACTTGTAGATTATCTCGGCGACGGTCTCGTCGAGCTCGACCCTTCCCTCGAGGAGTGATAACCCGATGACCATGCGGCCTGAGCCCGAGTACGTATGGAAGTTGTGACGGTAGATGGAGGGGCAATTCTTGGAGAACCTCCAGCTCTTTATCTGGTTGTAAGGCACCCACTTGCACGATGAGCACCGGGAGCAGCCTTCGATGTCCCGCCTGTAATCTTCCAGGGCCATCTACACCACCTCCTCTCCGTAGCAGAGCTTTCCACGGTTGAGCACGTTATCGGGGTCCATTACGCGCTTGACCTTCTTCAGGGCTTCGACCGTATCCGGGCAGTTTCGATAGGCGATATCCGACCACGCGCCGTACGGCCTGGAGAAGAACGCCCCGGCGGCGTCGAGCGCCCTGCTGGCGGAGTCAGCGAGCTCGGCCACTTTCTTCGACTCGGCTTCATCGGCGGGATCGTAAGAAAGGGCGAACTCGACGTGGGCCGTCCTGCCCTGCTGTATCGGCTGGATGTACGCCCCGAGCTCGGAGGTGGGATAGCCGTGATGCTCGCAGGCTTTCTCCATCACGGCGATTAAAGTACTTACCTCGTCGAGCGTTGCGAGGAAGAAAATATCGGTGAATGCGCCTTTCGGCACCGTCTTGTAATAAGGCTCGGGCGAGGGGGAGGCAAGAATCCTCTCCATCTTTTTCGCCGGGCAGCCCGGGACCTCAGATACCGGCACCACTCCCGCGGCCTGGGCTATCTTGCCCAGGTCTTTCTCCTGAAGGGCCATGCGCTCCTCGGGGAGATACCTGTACCCCGACACTCCGTAGACGAGGGTCCACGGCGCCTGGCGCCCAGCGAGCTCTTCAACGGCCGCGGACGTCTCCCCGATGAGTGTGGCAAGGGCTCGCGAGTTCAGTATCAGCCACTCGTCGCCGAGCCTTGGTCGAAGAGCACGGTACGTGAATTCGATTAACCGCTCGAGCTTGATATCGGGGACGAAGTAGATCTTATGGACGCTCGGCTTGACCTCGAGCTTTATCGTAGCCCATGTCACACCGGCGAGGGTTCCCTGTGAGCCCTGGACGATCCTGAGGAAGTCGGTCGTTCCCGGTCCCAGGGGGTTCTTGTGGGCGAGGCCCGCGTCGATCTGCTGTTCGATCGTGCCGGGGCTCCCCGCCGTTCCGGTGCGGAACAGGTCTCCGGTACCGAACACCATCTCGGTGCAGAGCAACGGGTCTGTCATATCCCAGTGGTACTTGGGGATAGTGATGGGCTCGCGCTCGAGGAAGCAGGCGAGCACCGACTTGCCAGCCCTGGGCAGGAGCGGCATCAGGACTTTCAACCCGACTTTATCGGCAGCCTCTATCAGATGGGAGAAAGTGACGCCCGGCTCTATGTAGGCGACCTTGTTGCGCCTGTCCAGGCGCGTTATCTCGTCCATCCCCGAAAGGTCGACTATCACGCCGTCCTCGCTCGGTATTGAATCTCCCCGAAAGCGCGGGGGAGCGGAAGAAGAGAAGACGAGGTTCGCGCCCGTCTGGCGGGCAAGGATTATGATATCCCTGAGTTCGCTCATTTCGGTCGGTTTGACGATTGCCACGGGGCTTCCTCGCGAGGCCATCCCGGCGGACCGGAAGCTCTCGAGCTCGCTTTCCTGTGTTGAGACGTTGTCCGGGCCAACTACCTGCTTGAACCCGTCGAGATCAACAGTCTTGTGCGACATCAGCAACCCCCTCTTACGCTCTTACGCGCGTGCCTGTGCCCACCACCTGAGCCGCCGCGTGGCCGGTCAACGCCTGAAGCATCGTCTTTTTCATGTTTTTCAGGACCTGGCGCCTCACGAATGAGACGTCGAGGGTTTTTGAGAGAAATCTCATCAGTCGGTCGTTGGCCAGGTATTTGAAGAGAGGCCCCATCGTTCCCAGCATGCGGTCTATCCTGGCGATCGAGGCGTCGGTCGCCTGGTCCATGCGGTTCATCAGGTCGCCGATGTTAAGCCTGGCATCGGTCATCACCTCGTCCATCGCCTCCCCCTGGATGGCAGTGAATTTCTCGAACACGCCGTTGCGATACATGCACCGCATGAACTTGAAAGCCTCATCAGGATCGAACGCCATTTCAAACCTCCTCGGATCGGCCGCCGCTACCTCTCACATATCCCCTGGTCAGAACCGCGAGCGCCGATTCGAACGAATTGCCTGACCGCTCGCCCGTTACTTTGCCTTTGCGCCTTCGATCATGACATTTACGGATTCTTCAAATATCTTCTTGAGCGACCCCTGCTTGACAATACGTTCGTCGCCTATGAACGCCAGGTAACCGATACCCGCCGCCATCCTCCAGGCTGTGAGGTTGAAGGCGTCGGGATCTATGTCAGGCCTGAAAAGCCCCGTCTCTATGGCTTCGGTGACGAGCCCCCTCGGATACCGCAGCATTTCGGCCATCACCTTGTTTACTCGCCTGGTAAGGGCAGCCGGGACGTTACGCCTTATGCTCTCGAACAGGTAGTCCTCCGCAACGAGGTGGTACGATCGGTTCGCCAGGCAGTGATCCACGAAGGCCATGTATGCCGTCCTTATCTTGTCCTCGAGACCCTCTTTGTCCCTGGCCTCCTCCTCCATCACCATAGCCAGTTTGATCGTCTCGATACAGACGGCCTCGTACAGGTCTTCCTTGTTCTTGAAGTAGAGATA
>PMDX01000172.1 GCA_003154635.1 Actinomycetota bacterium
CTAACGCTGTCGCTGTACCAGGAGCCTGAGATCGTGGAAGAGCGGACGAGGGTTACTCGCAAGGTCGGGTTCCCCTGGGAAAGGACCTTTGGCAAGAGCAGCTAGCCCCTGATCGCCCTGCTTTTGCTTTCAAGTGTTACCGAAGATTTCCGATAACTCTTGTAAGACCGGGATTTGCTTGGAAGAAGGCCTGGTTGGATTCGATGTCTCACACTGCATGAGTATGCCCGGTTGAGTACCGAGCCTTACAATGAGTGCGGGTGATATCTGTGAAGTCTTATCGTGTTGCATACATCGGGAGTGACGGCGATTTCGCCATTGCTCTCGAGAATGCTCTAAATGCCGTCGGGTTCCCCTTCATGAGGGAGACCGCCGACACGCACGGGCTGCAGGCGGCCTTTGACTTCAAGCCCGACATCGTGCTGTGGGACCGCGACGGCACCCAGCTCGAAGAGAAGTTGCCCATTACCGCGCTGCGGCAGGCCGGTTTCACGAAGCAGCCGGTGGTTGCGGTGGCAAGGCGCGAAGATGTCGATGGCGCGGTGAACAGCCTGGCTGGCGGAGCGATAGACTTCATCTTCAAACCACTCAACGAAAACCCTGTCCCACGCTTGCTCGCGTCGCTGAACGCCGGGCAGAAGCAGCTCCTACTCGACTGGTACCACCGCGTAATCGAGGATACCAACGACCAGATCAGGGGAATACTCACGACCCTTGTCGACCCCGCGTACATCGTCAGCCCCGAGTTTCAGATCCTCTGGACGAACAGGGCCGCCGAGGAGATATTCGGGGAGGGTCAGAGGGGTGGCGCCTGCCACCATGTTTTCTACGACCGGACCGAGCCGTGCGAAGTCTGCGTAAAGAGCAAAGGCTCCGCCAGGTGGCGGGCGATGCTCAAGAACGGCAAGAGTTACAGGTTTATATCTGCGTTTGTACGGAACGGCAGGGGTGAGGTCGAGAGGCTGGTGGTCGGCACCGACATCACTCCCGACGAGGAAGTCCAGAAGATCCACAAGACGTTCATCGCCAACGTGAGCCACGACCTTCGGACACCGCTGGCTGCAATAGACCAGTATGTCAATATACTTCTCGAGGGGCTCGCCGGGGACCTGACCGAGGACCAGCGGGGCTATGTCGACGTCATCCGCAGGAGCAGCTTCAGGCTCAACAGCCTCGTCGAGAACCTGATCGACGCAAACAAGATACTCTCCGGAGACTTCAAGCTCCGGATGGAGGTCGTAACGATCAAGGACATAATCGACGTCGTCGCCGGCAAGCTCGAGTCTCAGGCCGCGGACAAGCAGTTGATGTTCCAGGTGCAGATCGCTGATGATCTGCCTCACGTATACGCCGATAAAGACCGCGTTGCCCAGGTGATAGCGAACATCGCCGGCAACAGCATCAAGTTCACNNGCAGGGTCATCGTCTCGGTCGAGGATACAGGGATTGGCATACCCACAGAAGACCTCGGCAAGATCTTCGAGTTGTTCTACCGGGTCGAGAAAGACAAGGTCTATGTGGAGGAGGGAGCCGGGCTGGGGCTCTCTATATCGAGGGAGATTGTCAGGGCTCACGGTGGAACCCTGTGGGCTGAGAGCATGGAGGGTATGGGCAGCGCGTTCCACTTCGCTCTTCCGGCGCACTCCGCGAGCACCACGGCCGCAGGCCAGGGAACTCAGCACAGGCGCTGATTGCTTTGGAAGTTGCGCGAAGCGCCAAGCTCGATAAGGTACCGACCTGGAGGTTTTGGTGATTGAAGAGAGGGATCGGAAGCTGATACTGGTAGCGGATGACGATAAGGACCTGGTCACGGCTCTGACCATCAGGCTCAAAGCGGCGGGCTACGGGGTCGTTGGGGCTTACGACGGCGATGAAGCGTTCAAACAGGCCCAGGAGACCAGGCCCGATCTCATAATACTCGACGTCAGGATGCCGGCGGGTGGCGGCTTCGATTCCATTGACAAGATCAAGCACTCGCTCACCACGCGCAACATCCCGGTCATCTTCCTTACAGCTTTTGACGACGAGCAGATGAGGGAAGAGGCACGCCAGCTTGGTGCGTCAGGCTTTTTCCGAAAGCCGTTCGACGACGCGGAGTTTATGGGGGTCATCGAATCCGTCCTTGCCAAGCCGGATGGTTCCGGGAGACGCTAGAGGTTCAGGTCTCGGCAGCGTGATCTTCCACGGTGATCGCGGGCTCCGGTAGTTCGTCACCCTCAGCCCTCTGGGACAGGATCACTGTTCCCATGAGAATCAGCGCGAAGGCTAGGATCCTCAGCACTTTCAGCACGTTGCTCTGAGGAAATCCCTCGTTAAGCACCGCCATGCCCAGCACGATTGGAACAAACTCCATCAGCCCGTTGTAGATAGGGGCAACAACCATCGCCATCCCTTTCTGCAGGGCGGCCTGGAGTATGATGAAAGCCGGAACGTATGTCGCTATGCAAGCGGCGATGAACACAACTACCAGTACCCAGTTGTGTCCGATGTTCAACATCAGCAGTCTCTGGAACACCGCCGCCATCCCAAAGAACAGGCCTACCGAGACGCCGAGGCCGGCGGCTTGGGTATTGTTCGAGCCGCCCCTCATGAAGATCGGGATCACCACGGCGAGAAGAAGGACGCCCGCGGCCACGAACCATATCTCGAGGGGGTGGCGGAGGACGTCTTTTGGGATGCCCTCGGCAAGACTGACACCAAGGAAAATGACGCCGAGTACGCTCGCGCTCATAGCGAAGTAGTCTATCCGCCGAGGCTTTTCGTCAAGGTTCTTTATAGCCAGGTAGGCGAGTAATACAACTCCGGAGGCTATTATAGGCTCGACGATGGAGACCGGGGCCAGGGCCAGGGCGACCGAATAGAGCGCGAATCCGGAAACGTTCACGATCTGGGCTAACATCCATGGCTTATTGGTGATGAACGCCTTGACCAGCGTCCAGGAGATCTTTGCCTTGACCTCAGGGAGGTCCAGCACCGCCTTCTTCTGGAGGTATATCGCCCAGTTCAACAGAAGCGCCGCGACAATCGCTATCGCAATCGCCAGTGATTCCCTCAACTATCCCTCCCCAATAGAACTCTCATCGCGAAAGGTGTCGGAAAGACCACCCCCAAGCCTGAAAACAATAACGCAACAACCGGGGATCGGATCCCATTTGTTGCAGGGGAGGTCAGTCGCCCACGTGGATCAGATCGTATTCGCGGCTTCCGAGGCCGATCTCCTGGGCATACGAGAGCTGGCGGTTCCAGGCGGTTCCGTGGGCGCCGAGGAAAGTCTCCCGCGTCATTGCATCAGGTGCCTGGCCTTCCGGCCCGCCCATCATGATGGACTTCATGACGAGATCGGCGGCGACCTGGTCGATGGCAACCGGGTCTTTGCTGGCGAGGAAGCCGATGTCGGCTACGGAAGGCGCCGTGCTGAAGTTCCAGCAGTCACACATCGGTGTAACGTTTATCAGGAAGCTGAAAAACCCGACGCGGTCTTTCTTGTTGGCAAGGACGCCGCTCGAGATCTCGGCAAGCTTCTCCTGCGCTTCCTGAGCTTCTCCGGCCCACAATACCTTGATCGCGCGCTCCGAGCAGAGTGCGACGCACTCGCCGCACCCGATGCATGTGTCGTGGTCAAAGACGATCACGTTGTTCTCAATGCTTATCGCGCCCGCGGGACAGTTCATCAGGCACTCCTCGCAGAGGGTGCAACGCTCGGGATTGATGGAAGGGCGGACCTGGCTGTGGACCGCCAGTTTCATCCTGCGTCCCGCGGCCCCCATTCCGAGGTTCTTGATGGTGGCACCGAGGCCGGTCAGGCCATGGCCCGTGACGTGGGTGACCACGATGAGACTATTGGCGTCGTGGATGGCGCTCGCGACATCGACGGTGTCGAAATACTTGAGATTAACTTCGACGGGCGTCACGTCTGTACCGCGAAGCCCGTCGGCTATGAGGACGGGCGCGCCGGTGGAGGTCAGGCCGAAGCCGTGCTCCTCAGCCGCCACAAGGTGGTCGCGCGCGTTGTATCTTCTGCTGAAATAGAGGCAACCCGTATCGGTGAGGAACGCTCGTGCGCCCCGCTTCTGCACCTCGTCCACTATCTTCCGGATATAGACGGGAGGGATGAAAGTCGTGCATCCCGGTTCGCCGAAGTGGCACTTCACCGCGACGAGGTCACGTTCGTTTACCACGTCAGCGAATCCGGCTTCTTCAAAGAGCATGCGGATCTTGTCGAGAGGGCCTTGTTTCGCATGACCGCCAACGGTGGCGAAGAATACTGGTGAACCCATCGCAACCACCTCCATGCCAGGATTATATCGCGCCGCACCGATTGTTGCCCATCAGTTCCCATTAGCGCTATCTTGAGTAGCGCAAGGCAGGAGCCGGGCCTGAGAAAAACACTTGAGAGACGGCTCAAGTTGAAGGGAAGAGGAGGGCAACATATGGTCTGTGGAGTCGAGTGCGCGGAATGCGCCGAGTCGAAGGAGCCCGACAAGTGGGCGATGCGTTTCCTGATAGGGTCGGGCGTCTGGATGTTGGCATACGGAGGTTACATGGTGGCGCGAAGGAGGCCGAAATGGTTTCCAGTGTGGCTGGCCGCGTTCATCACCTGGTTCACGCTATGTAAATATCTCATCTGCACCCGGTGTGAGAACTACGGGAAAGCCTGCGACTTCTACTACCTTGGAAAGTGGGCCGCGCGCCTCTTCCCAGCCCAACCGGGCAAGTCCCTCGATGCAGCGGGCATTATAGCCGAGGGCGGTTCCGTGGCGATCCTCCAGTTGCTTCCCGCAATCGCCGCGCTGGGGGATCCGAAGAAGTTCCTCGGCTTTCTCGCGGCGCTCATGACAAATCAGGGCGCGCAAGTCGCGATCTGCTGCAGGCGCTGCATCAAATACTCGACCGACCCCTGGAAAGCGGACACATGCCCCAGCTACAAGCTTGCAGAGAAGATTTTCTCGAGGGATTAACTGCAACCATTCATAAGGGCTCGGAGATCCGGCTCGGGAGGCCCTCAAGACCTGCCAGGCGGTCGCCGACAACATCTAGTGGGAGTGCGGGCCCGATGGAGCGTTAGCGCAAATCAGGTCTCGACATGGCGCGGCCGTTTTGAAGCGTCCCTGTTACATTTTCGAAACAGTTGTTGTGCATCATGGAGCACGAGTCCCATGTGTGAGATAAAGTGATTGTTTGCTCTGCACTTCGACAGGGCGGACCTGGGTGGCCGGGAGCGGCTGAACCCTACTGAAATGGAATGATTTGTTATAGGATGGAGTACCGAGAGCCCGGTCGGGCATCCTGGAAATACTCCGTTGATGGTGGGAAATGGAAGAATCTAGCGTCGTTCTGACCCTCAAGGATTTCGCAAGGGAGCTCACCGCAGCCTCGGACACGCAGTTCGACATAAGCTGCTGTCACGGTTGCGCCAGGTGCAGCTCCGTTTGCAAGGTGGCCATCTTCGCCGGACTCGATGATGGCATAACCCCACGCTCCCTTCTTTACAGGGCGATCATCGGCGACTCCGAGGAGCTTCTGGCGTCCGATTTCATATGGCTCTGCTCCGGGTGCCGGCGTTGCGAAGAAACGTGCCCACAAGGCGTTCGGATCTCTGAGGTCGTCAGGGCGCTCAGGCGGCTCGCCATCGAGACCGGAAAGCCTAATCCATATTCCGCCAGGGTCAACGAGAGGGTCTGCATGCACTGTGGAGCATGCGCGGGCGTTTGCCCCAATAATGCGATAGCAATCGTCTCCGGAGGCCCGCGCGGCCTCGTGGCCAGGGTCGATCCTGCCGAGTGCCGCGGATGCGGAGCCTGCTCATCGGTGTGCACCAACAGCGCGATCCAGCAGAGTCCTGCGAACGAGCTGGGAGTGCTCGTCCTCTTTGGTAAATCCAGTCGTTAGCGAGTGTGATACTGGCAGATGAAGACAGAAGACGAGACAAAAGAGACCCGGGCATCCGAAATTGAAACTGATGTGTTTCAACCCAGGGTTGCTGTGTTCCACTGCCGGTGGTGCCTGCCGGACGAAGAGAATGTCCGTTCATTTCTACCCGCCGAGGTGGCGAAGCGCGCGAGCTTCATGAAGCTCAACTGCACCGGGAGGATGGAGGCGGAATTCGCCGTAAAAGCCCTTGGAGCCGGGTACGATGGCGTGCTTGTGCTCGGTTGCCAGATCGGCGAGTGCCATTACCGCACCGGTAACGAACAGGCGTGGAAGCGTCTCGCGCTGCTCTCGAACATCCTGGCCCTGGCTGGAGTATACCCCGAGCGTCTCGGTGTTCACTGGGCCGACCCGTTCGATGAGGGTACAACGAAACGCATCGTCAATTCCTACATTGACGGGCTGCTGGCCATCGGCCCGTTCAAGTGATATGGCGGAGAAATTGACAGAGGAAGTAAGAGACAACAGGGAAGAGCAGGCGCGCGAGATCGCCGGCCGCCTACTGACGGAAGGTAACGTAGACGGCGTGCTCGCTCTACTGCACGTTATGGACCACGTGGTGCCGCATCTTTTCACCTCGCGGGAGGAGCTTGCCCACCTCAATATCTCCGGCCACTACCCGGTGGCCGGCGTCGCAGAGCGTCTACTGAGAAGGTGGGACAACAACGGCAGGATCGCCGTGATCGCGCGGGGATGTGACGAGCGGCACCTCATCGAGCTTGCCAAGAAAAAGAGTGTCAACCTCGACCGTATCAAGATCGTCGGCCTCGCCTGCACCGTCGACGAAGCCAAGGATTGCCACTGCGTACGACCGTTCCCGACCGAGGTGGAGGTCGGCCGCAGCGTTGGCAAGGTAGACTATCTCGACCACTTTGCGTTGGGCGAGTTGATACGTATGGATATCGCCGAGCGCAGGAAGTTCTGGACGCAGATATTCGACCGGTGCATAAAGTGCTACGGCTGCCGAAACGTCTGCCCACTCTGTAACTGCGAGGACTGCAGACTCGAGGAGGCGCGCTGGGTAAGGGTCGGAGAGATTCCTCCTGAGTACCCATCGTTCCATCTCATCAGGGCGGTTCACCTGGCGGACAAATGCGTGGGCTGTTTCGCCTGCGAAAGAGCGTGCCCGATGGGAATACCGCTCGGAAAGCTCCACCAGCTTATCAGGGATTACCTTCAAAGCGTCTACGGTTACGAGGCGGGACGCGATCCAGATGAGCGCTCACCGATCCAGATCGATGTGGGCATCGGGCCTGACGTGCTCCAGGGACTCCGAAGGGGAGGTGAGGACTGATGAACTACAAGACCATCCAGTCCACCTGCCCGTACTGCGGCTGCGGTTGCGGCGTCTACCTGGAAGTGGTCGACGAGCACCTGGTGGGCACGATGCCGGTGATCAACCACCCGATCAGCCACGGCGGACTCTGCATAAAGGGATGGGCCGCCCACGAGTTCGTGGAGAGCGAGGACAGGATCAGGCGCCCTCTCTGGAAGCGAGGCGCCAACCTCGAGACGACCGACTGGAACTCCGCCCTGTACATGGTTTCCGAGCGGCTTCAGGCGATAAAGCAGATGTATGGCCCGGACTCCATCGGGTTCCTTTCCTCGGCCAAGTGCACAAACGAGGAGAACTACCTCTTCATGAAGTTCGCAAGGTCGGTCGTCGGCACCAACAACCTAGACCACTGCGCGCGGTTGTGCCACGCGCCGACCGTCGCGGGACTGGCCAAAGCGTTCGGCAGCGGAGCCATGACCAACTCCGTGCCCGAGTTGGAGAAGGCCAGCTGCATACTCATCACGGGCTCCAACACCACTGAGAATCACCCGATGATAGCGTCGCGTATCATCAAGGCCAGGGAGAAGGGCGCCTTTGTCATCGTCATAGACCCCAGGCGTATCCATATCGCCAACCACTCCGACCTCTTCATCCAGCCCAGGCTGGGGACCGATGTCGCATGGATCAACGGCATGATGAACATGATCTTCCTCGAGGGCTGGCACAACCGGAAGTTCATCGAGGAGCGCACCGAGGGGTTCGAGGAGCTCGAGAGGGTCTTCTCAAAATACACTCCCGAGAAGGTGCGGGAGATAACGGGCATAGAGCCGGACCTACTCAAGCAGGCGGCGAGGGTATACGCCCAGTCACCGGCATCCGCTATCGTCTACACCATGGGCATCACCGAGCACATTACCGGCACCGACAACGTCATGTCGCTCGCCAACCTGGCGATGCTCACCGGACAGATCGGCAAGCGGGGGAGCGGCATCAACCCGCTCAGGGGTCAGAACAACGTGCAGGGCGCCTGCGACATGGGGGCTCTTCCCGATGTTTTCACCGGCTACCAGAAAGTCCTGGATCCCGAGGCACATTACAAGTTCGAGAAGGCATGGGGCACCAACCTGCCGACCGAACCCGGGCTCACGGTCGTCGAGATGATCGACGCGGCCGCGGCGGGTGATCTGAAGGCGCTCTATGTAATGGGTGAGAACCCGATGCTCTCCGACCCCGACATAAACCACGTTCGTGAGGGGCTCTCGAATCTAGAGCTCCTCGTCGTCCAGGATCTCTTCATCAACCAGACCGCTGAGCTGGCTGACGTAGTGTTTCCCGCCCAGAGCTTTGCTGAGAAGGCCGGCACCGTGACGTCCACGGACAGGCGTATCCAGCGCATAAGGAAGGCGATAGACGGAGTTGGCCAGGCGAGGACGGACTGGGAGATAATCTGCGAGCTGGCCGGCTTGATGGGCGCGAAAGGTTTTGACTACAAGACACCCATTGAGATCTTCGAGGAGATTCGGTCCCTTACACCGTCTTACGCTGGCATAACCTACTCGCGGCTGGACTCGGAGGAGCTTCAATGGCCATGCCCCACGGAGGACCACCCGGGGACCGAGTTTCTGCACGAGGGCAAGTTTACCAGGGGTCTCGGCTCGTTTACGCCCGTGGAGTGGAGGCCGCCCGCCGAGGTGCCGGATGAGGAATACCCGTACTTCCTTACCACTGGGCGTGTGCATTTCCATTACCATACCGGGACCATGAGCAGGCGGAGCCCGACGCTCAACCGCGAGATGGCCAGCGCGGTCGCGGACATCAATCCTCTCGATGCGGAGGATCTCGGCATTTCCGAAAGGGATATGGTGAGGGTCAGCTCGAGGCGAGGCGAGGTCAAGATCAGGGCGAGGCTGACCCAGACGGTCCCGAAAGGTACCATCTTCATCCCGTTCAATTTCCAGGAGAGTGCCGCGAACGCTCTGACCAACTCGGACCGGGACGCCATCTCCAAGATCCCCGAGTTCAAGGTGTGCGCGGTAAAGGTAGAAAAGGCTGCCGCCAGGAGGTAGACGATTGGCTGTAAAAGGCACCAGGAAACGTGAGAGCGACAGGTTCATCACTGTATCTCGTACGCTTTGGGTGGACAGGTTCGTGCTGACCATCGATATCGACAAGTGCATAGGCTGCGAGCTTTGCAGGAAGGCGTGTCCCAAGGAGGCTATAGCCCTCATGAAGCGCACGACCAACCGCGCGGAAGACAAGTTCCACGGGCGCAGGTCTATCCCGCTCGTGGACGAGGAGAAGTGCTCGATGTGCGGGTTGTGCACCGCCTTCTGCCCGACCAACGCGGTCTCGCTTGTCAAGAAGAACAGCCTACTCGGTACCGAGGAAGAGATCGTGCCGATCCTGGACGTGGGCGGCATTCCGCATTTCTCAAAGGGTATGGTGCTGAATACTTCCCTCTGCCCTCCGGGTTGCTCAGAGTGCGCCGAGGTATGCCCCCGGGAGGCGCTGACCGTCGAAGGCGGTTTCGTGAAGCTCGACCGGGCCAGGTGCCTGTCCTGTTCTCACTGCGAGGACGCGTGCCCGGTGAGCGGGGCAATAACAGTAACACCTTTGTTTGACGGCGAGATTGAGGTCGATACCGACAAGTGCCCCGTCGGGTGTGATCAGTGCGTCAAGGCGTGTCCCACGAAGTGCTACAAGTCGATGTCCAACCGGGGGGTCACCGTAGACCCCAGGTACTGCATATGCTGCGGCGCTTGCTTCGTTGCGTGTTTCTACGGCGCGATCGACCTGACAAGGATGAAGCTGCGTTCGAGCAACGACGGTTATTCGGCGGTGTGGAGCCGGGCGGTCGACCTGTTGCTGTCTGAGAACGCGCGGTTCCTGCGGCAGAGCGAGGGCGGCCTGTCGAGGGTGACCGACATGTTGAAAAAATCACGGCTGTAGAACGCCTGAGAGGATTTCTTACATGAGTAGCGATTCAGACCATGAAAATGAAGAATTGAGGATCGGGGTCTACGTCTGCCACTGCGGGCTGAACATTGCGCAGACCGTGGACTGCAGGTCCGCCGCCGAGTACGCGGAGACCCTGCCGGACGTGGTGGTCGCCAGAGAGAACATGTACTCGTGCGCCGACCCCGGCCAGATACAGATCAAGGACGATGTAGCCGAGTTCGGGCTCAACCGCGTTGTCGTTGCCGCGTGTTCGGTTAAGATGCACGGGCCGACTTTCATGAACGTCTGTACCGAGGCGGGGCTGAATCCGTACCTCTTCCAGATGGTGAACATCCGCGAGCACTGCTCCTGGGTGCACATGCAGGATAAAGAAGGAGCTACCGCAAAGGCGAAAGACCAGATCAAGATGGCGGTTGCCGCCGTTCGCACAGCGAAGCCTCTAGAAGACAGGATCGTGCCGATGGCCGACTCCGTGGTCGTCATAGGCGGCGGCGTCTCCGGCCTCCAGTCCGCCGTGGATATCGCGGACGCTGGGTACAGGGTCCACCTCGTCGAAAAAGCGCCCTACCTCGGAGGAAGGTCCGTACAGCTCAACAGGATATTCGACCGCATGGAGCGCATCTCATGCGTGGTTACACCGCTTATCATGCGGGCGTTGAACCACCCCAACATCAACGTCTACACATCTACGGACGTTGAAGAGATCACCGGTTATATCGGGAACTTCAAGGTAAAGATCCGCTCGCTTGGGCGGTTTGTAAGCGACGAGTGTGATGCCTGTGGCAAGTGCGAGGGTGTGTGTAAGAGCGAGGCGCAGGATGAGTTCCAGGTCGGGTTCGGCAAGCGGAGGGCGATCCACCTTCCTCACAAAGAATCGCTGCCGTACCGCTACGTGATCGACCCGCTCCTCTGCGAAGATTGCGGAGCATGCGCCGACGCGTGTCCCAAGGGAGCCATCGACCTGTCCGCGACCGAGACTGAAGAGACCATCACGGCGGGGGCGATAGTGCTATCGATAGGTGGACAGCCGTACCAGCCCGAGGAAGGGAACCGCTGGGCTTACGACGGGTCCAACGACGTCTTCACCGCTCTCGAGATGGAGAGGCTTCTGCACAGCGAGGGCCCGACGGCCGGGCGACCCCTGCGGCGCACCGACGGGAATCTGCCCTCGCGCGTAGCGTTCATCCAGTGCGTGGGGTCTCGCGATGAGGAGCACCCCTGGTGCTCGCGGATATGCTGCATGAACACCATCAAGGAGGCCTTGACTATCAAGGCCAGGTATCCTCACGTAAGGGTCTCTGTCTACCACGACGATATCAGGCTCTACAAGAAAGAGCACGAAGATTTTTACAGGTTAGCACGCGATTCGGGCGTAGCTTTCCTGCGCGCAAAGGTCAGCGAGGTTCGCCCGAAAGACGGCACCCTCGAGGTGGTTGCCAGCGATGAGATCCTCGACACCGAAACACGGCAGGACGTAGACATGGTGGTGCTGGCGACCGGAACGATGCGGTCCGAGGACGCCCAGAAGTTAGGGGACATGCTCAAGGTGCCGACAAGCGGAGACGGGTTCTTCCTCGAGGCCCACCCGAAGCTCAGGCCGCTCGAGACGGCGATAGACGGCGTCTTTCTCGCGGGCACTTGCCAGTATCCGAAGGATATCGGCGATTGCCTGCTGCAGGCGGGCGGAGCGGCCGCCAAGTGCCTGGGCCTTTTGTCGAACGAGCTGATTCAGCTCGACGCGATTATCTCGCACATCGACCAGGACAAGTGCAACGGTTGCCTGGTCTGTGTGAAGAAATGTCCGTTCGCCGCCGTAGTGACCGACGAGGTCGAGATCGACGGCAAGAAAAAGAAACGAGCCAGGGTGATCGAGGCCTCGTGCAAGGGGTGCGGGGTCTGTGCGGCGCGCTGCAAGCAGGGCGCTGTAGAAGCACAGGGATTCACCGACGAGCAGATAGATGACCAGATCGACGCCGCGCTCGAGGAGGACCCGGGTGGCAAGATACTTGCGTTCGTGTGCCACTGGTGAACTTACGGCGGAGCTGACCAGGCAGGGGTCAGCAGGTTCCAGTACCCGGCATCCGCCAGGTTGATAAGGGTGATGTGCACGGGCAGGATAAGCCAGGAGATGATACTTCGCGCATTCGATAAGGGCGCGGGTCTCGTCCTGGTTGGCGGCTGCCATCCACCTGGCGACTGCCACTACATAAACGGCAATATCCAATGTGAGGAGATGATCAGGAAGCTCAAGGAAAAAGTGCTTCCTGAGAAAGGCATCGACCCGGACACGCTGCGCCTGGAGTGGGTGTCCTCCGCGGAGGGTTCGATCTTCCAGAAGATAATGAAAGAAATGGACGAGAAGCTTGCTTCCGCAAAGGTGGTTGAAAAATGAGCCCGGTTACTTTCATCTGCACGACGCCTGGTGAGCGAGCCGAGGACCTCGAGTCGCTGGGCGGACACCTCGAGGGGATGGGGTACGAAGTTCACCTGCACCGCGACCTGTGCTCACCTCAGGGCCAGCGCTTCATAGCCGAGCGGCCTCCTGACGATGACAAGATGGTTCTGGTATGCCCGCGAAAGCTTCCAAGGCAAGTTTTTGATTCGGTCCTGGACCAGGAAACCGAGTACTTCTCGTTCGAGATGGAGGGAGAGCCGAAGGAGCTGGCGTCGAGCGTCCACTCCGAGGTCATACTCGCAGCGGCCGGCCGGGTCCTCGGCACTTCGCCGATGACAAATGCGATGGTCATCGGTGGAGGAGTCGCGGGCGTCTACGCGGCCCTGGATATCTCGGCTCAGGGGTTCGAGGTGATGCTCGTAGAGAGCGACCCGTCCATAGGTGGGATCATGGCGGCTTTGGACAAGACGTTCCCCACGATGGATTGCTCGATATGAATTCTTGGCCCGAAGCTGGTGGAGGCAGCTAAGGACAAGGGAATAGAACTGGTGACGAACACGGAGGTCACCGCAGTCGAAGGTGAACCCGGAAACTACCGTGTTGCTCTCACGCACAAACCATGGTACGTCGACATAGACAAATGCAGCGGCTGTGGTGCTTGCGTCGATGTGTGTCCGATCACCATGCCGCACGAATGGGAGCAGGGGCTCAAGGCGAGGAAGGCTATCTACGCCCTCTTCCCGCAGGCGGCACCGCTCAAGTATGTGATAGACAGGGAGGGCTGCGTCGAATGCGGGCTCTGCATGCAGGTTTGCGGCCTCGATGCCGTGGACCTCTCCCAGGAACCGTACACGGAGGAGGTCGAGGTGGGCGCGATAGTGGTTGCCAGCGGCGCCCGTGTCTTCGACCCTTCCGTTATCGAGCAGTTCCACTACGGCAAGTTCGAGAACGTGGTCACCAATATGGAATTCGAGCGGATCTGCAACGCGGCCGGGCCGACCGCTGGAGAGCTTGTCAGACCTGACGGTAAGCACATTCACTCGATCGCGTTCGTGCAGTGCGTCGGCTCTCGCGACCTGAGCCACAACAGGTGGTGCTCCTTCTTCTGCTGCATGGCCGCGGTCAAGGGCGGACGGCTCGTGATGGAGCATGCCCCGGGCGCCGAGGTGATGGTCTTCTACAACGACCTGCGCGCCTGCGGTAAGGGATTTGAGGAGCTCTACACCCGTTCGGTCGAGGAGGGCATGAAATTCGTGAGGTCGATACCCTCGGTACATGTCAACTGGACGTCCAACAATCCGATAATAGTATATGAAGACCCTGACGAGTCGAGAGTCGTCAGCAAGGAGATAGACCTGGTAGTGCTTTCGTGCGGGCTGGAGCCCGCGGAGGGCACCTCACAACTGGCAGAGCTGCTCAGCCTGGAGAAGGACGCGTATGGGTTCCTTGCCGAGCGGCATCCGACCGACGGGGTAGCCGAGACGAAGCGAAAGGGAGTCTTTATCGCGGGAATCTGCCAGGGGCCAAAGGACATCCCCGACGCTGCAACACACGGGAGCGCCGCGGCGGCGAAGGTCGGGGTGTTTCTCTCCAACGGCAAGCCGCAGAGAAAGTGCGGCGAGGTTGACATCCGCAACTCGGGTGGGGTCGAGCCCGAGTTTCCGGGAGGGAACGGCAGCGGGGAGAGTGGTCAGGATGCCTGAGGAGCAGGCCATCAAGGTCGAGTTCTTCGGCCCGTTCATGGATTTCGGAAAAGAGGCCGTTGTTCCCGCGAACCAGCCCGTATCGTTCGACCAGTTGGTCGCGGCCCTGGTCGGGCAACTCGGGGAACCGTTCGAGGAGCGCGCGCGCAAGAGCAATACTACGCTCATAGTGAACAACAGGATAATCAGCCCAAGGCGCCGGGACGAGGTCGAAATCAACCCCGGGGACAAGGTGTCGTTTGCTCTCCTTCTCGGCGGCGGCTAGACACGACCTTCTTGGGCGGGGTCCATGGGGACCCGGCGACGGAAACACATATATCGAGAGGTGCACGATGAAAGGGTATGCAGGTAAGTTCCTGAGAGTGGACATGACGACCGGTGAGGTCAGGGCGGACGTCCTCTCCGAGGACGTCGCCCGCAGGTTTGTCGGGGGGTACGGCTTTGTAGGCCATACACTCTACAACGAGGTCCCCGAGGGTGCCGACGCGCTCTCGCCCGAGAACGTGCTCTGCCTTTGGACCGGTCCTGTTGCCGGGACGACCATCCCGGTCTCCAGCAAGTACATCATGGGCGCGCGGTCGCCGGCCACTGGGTTCATCGGGTTCGGCATCGCCTCCGGCGGAGTCGGCTCCGAGCTCAAGGCAGCCGGTTGGGACGGCATGGTGATAAAGGGCAAGGCACCGACTCTCAAGTACCTCTACATCCAGAACGGCAACGTGGAGCTCAGGGATGCGATACCTTATGCCGGCAAGACTACCTGGGAGACCGAGGAGCTTATCAGGGAGGAGCTGTGCGACGACGAGGTGAGGGTGTCGTCTTGCGGGCCGGCCGGCGAGCTCATGACGTGCCTGGCCAACGTGACCAACGACCGCAACCGTCAGGTCGGGCGCTCGGGAATGGGCGCGGTGATGGGCTCCAAGAACCTCAAGGCCATCGCCGTTCGCGGCACCGGCTCCGTCGAGGTGGCGAACCTGGATGAGCTGGTCGAGTTCAGCAGGGACCTCTACAAACGCTGCCGCGGCCCGGCAACCGAGAAGTACCGGCTCTACGGGACTCCGGCCAATGTCCTCGTACATAACAGGTTGGGTTGCCTGCCCACCAACAACTTCCAGAAAGGCACTTTCGACCACGCCGAGATGGTATCGGGCGAGCGGATGCTCGAGACGCTCGTCAAGAAGGTAGTGGCGTGCCCGTCATGCCCTATCGGCTGCGACCATATCAACGTGGTCAAAGACGGCCCCTGGGCCGGCACCGTTTCATCGGTCGACTACGAATCACTGGAGCTGCTCGGCCCCAATTGCGGCGTGGACGATCTCAACGCCATCACGAAGGCCGTCGAGCTCTGCGACACGCTCGGCATCGACACGATATCAGCCGGGGTCACCATATCATGGGCGATGGAGGCATACGAGAAAGGCCTCATCACCAGCGAGGACGTCGATGGGCTGGATCTGCGGTTCGGCAATGCCGAGGCGATGGTCGAGGCCACCCGCAGGATGTGCCTGCGCGAGGGCAACCTCGGTGCGCTGATAGCCGACGGCGCCGCCCGGGCGGCGGAGAAAGTCGGGCAGGGCTCGGAGAAGTTCGCTATGGTCAACAAGAAGCTCGAGTGGGGCGCCTACTCGCTGCGCTCGCTGCAGACCGCGACACTCGGCTTTGCCACGAGCGTGAGGGGCGCTTGCTACCTCAGGTCCGGATCATACCAGCCCGACGTGAAGGGCACGGTCGATCGATATCATCTCGACCGCTCGCGTGGCAAGTACGTCTTCGACGGCGAAAACCTCTACGCGATAATCGATTCGCTCATCATCTGCAAGTTCACCCGCGGAATATATAAGGACAACGACGAGATCGCCAAGATCCTGAGGCTGGTGACCGGTTTTGACATCACCGCGGAAGAGATGATCAAGACCGGAGAGCGGATCCACAACCAGGCAAAGCTCTTCAACGTGAAGTTCGGTGTGGGACGCGGGGACGACTACCCGCCGGACCGCGCTTTCGAGGAGAAGATGTACGACGATGTGAACGACGGCGCGATAATCATCCGCGACGAGTACGACGAGGCGCTCTCCGGCTATTACGAGGAGCGCAGGTGGAACGAGGAAGGAATACCCACCAGGGAACTACTCGAGGACCTTGGCCTGGATACTAAGCTGGGGGTGTAGGGAAGATGGATGCCAAGAGGATAATCGTCTGCGACACCGAGAAGTGCGCCGGCTGCGAAATCTGCGAGTACATATGCTCCATCTTCAAAGAGAAGACGATCAACTGGTCCAAGTCCCGGATAAGGCACGTGCGCATCGAGCCGACCTTCGACATAGCGATCGCCTGCAGGAAATGCGAGGAACCGCTATGCGTCAAGGCGTGTCCGCGTGACGCCGTCATCGAACTCGAGGACGGCTCCGTCAGGATCGAGAAAGACAAGTGTAACGGCTGCGGCTGGTGCATCGAGGCGTGCAATTTCGGGGCCCTCAAGCTCGACTGGGACCACAAGTCCGTCTTTGCGTGCGATTTTTGCGCGGACCTGGATCAGCCGAAGTGCGTGGAGTTCTGCCCGTACGAAGCGCTCGAGTTTACTACGCTCGACCAGGTTGGGCACGAGGCCGGTGTCAAGGCGTTCAAGCGCATCATAGAGGAGCTTGGCTAATGGCGTTGCGCCCCACCGCTACGTTCATCACCTGACTACTATTGTCCCGGTCATAGATGGATGTATGGTGCAGTGGTAATCAAAGGTTCCAGCGGCCGTAAACGTATGTTTGAACTCGGAGCCAGGCTGGAGGACTCCACTATCGAATCCGGTGGAGCTCACTGTATGGGCCATCGAATCGTTGTTCATCCACGAGACGGTATCTCCCACTTTGATGGTCAGCGCTCCGGGGTTGAACGCAAGGTTTTTTATGGTCACGGTATTTGCCTGCGCCGTCCCAGCCGGGCTTGTGGATTGCGTGGAACCCTTCGGTTGGGTAACCGACGGACTGGTCCGGGTTGTGGTAGTACTCCCGCCGCACCCCGCAACGGCGATCAGTATGACCGCGGCCAATGCACACGCGAAAACCAGCCAGATCTTCTTCATCGAATGCCCCCGTTCAACTCGACCATCCGTTTGCCGCTTTCAGAAACCATGTTCTGGCATTTTTTCAGATTAGATAGTGAGGCCCGCTTTCCTGCAGTAACTGCCAGGTATTCCGGCTGCATTATACCAGGTTCTCCGGGGGCCGGCTGTTGGTTGCTTGAAGGAGCATCGAAATTGAGAATATGCTGATAGCTTAGAGCCACCCCCACCCGGAGCCGAGCCTGTGAGACCTCAGGGAGCTCACTTTGCGCTGGATTGAAGTGATATCGGCGCGCCTGGCGGGGCATCAAACCATCTCGGCGAAAACATGCACTGATTGCACAGATTGCCATTTTCATATATACTTCCCGATTTGGTCAGGGTGGAGCCTGTTTATGACCCCCCAGGACCGGTCAGTCGGTGGATTGCTCGAACATATTTGACTTCTGATTTAAGTTGTCTTTTCGTGTATACGGCCGCGAAAAGGGCCGTTAGTTCAATCTATTCACTGGTAAAATAATAAGAGACGTGGTCAGGACCATTGATAGGTATGGTTGCGCCTTAATGGGTTTATTGAGTGAAACAGGAAATCTGGCATGTAGCGAAAGGAGACTGAAGTATGGCTGACGAGAATGTCGCGGGTGAAGAACGGATAATATATCCGCCCGAAGAACTCAGCCAGAACGCCCACATCAAGGGCATGGAGGAGTACAAGAAGATCTACGACAGGTCTATCAACGACGCGGATAACTTCTGGGCCGAGATGGGCGAGACACTGGACTGGTTCAAGAAGTGGGACAACGTCTTCAATTGGGACGAGAAGAACCACACTCTGACGTGGTTTGCGGGCGGCAAGCTCAACGTCTCCTACAACTGCCTCGACAGGCACTGCAAGACCGACAAGCGCGACAAGGTAGCGATCGTCTGGGAGCCGGACGAGCCGGGTTTCAGCAAGACATTTACATACCAGCAGCTTCTCGATGATGTGTGCAGGTTCGCGAATGTCCTCAAGAAGCACGGGGTCAAGAAAGGCGACCGCGTCTGCATATACCTCCCGATGATCCCCGAGCTCCCGATAGCGATGCTCGCCTGTGCGCGCATCGGCGCTATCCACAGCGTGGTTTTCGGCGGCTTCAGCTCGGACGCTCTGCGCGACCGTATCCTGGACAGCGATTGCCAGACGCTCATTTGCTCCGACGCGAGCTTCCGCAGCGGCAAGGCTATCCCCCTCAAGAAGAACGCCGACTGGGCTCTCGAGGAGTGCCCCGGCGTCAAGGACATGTTCGTAGTCAAGCGCGCCGGCGTCGAGGTCGACATGGTTGAGGGCCGCGACTACTGGTGGGACGAAGAGCTTTCCGCCGACGGCATCAGCGCCTGGTGTGAGCCCGAGGAGATGGACGCGGAAGACCCGCTCTTCATCCTCTACACCTCAGGCAGCACTGGAAAGCCCAAGGGCGTCCTGCACA
>PMDX01000011.1:0-1614 GCA_003154635.1 Actinomycetota bacterium
TCAGAGCTTCGCCGCTGAAGAAGAAGTCGATTGCCGCCAGGATGTCCTCTTCATCGCTCATGATGGGCTCGAGGCTGTATCCGGAGGCGAAAGCGAGCAAGTCCAGGGAAACGGTGTCAAAGGGGTTGCTGACGGCAATGGTAAGGATGTCGCCGATGACTGTGACTGGGATGGCCACGTACTCCCTTGCCACCTTTGCGGGAATGAGCTTGACCGCCTCCGGGTCCACGATATCGATTGAAAGCTTCACGTAGGGAATGTCCAGGTGCGCGCTTACGAACTCGTGCATCTCATCGCTGGTGGCATAGCCCAGCTTGATGAGTATGTCCTTGAGCTTTCCTCCCCTGGCCTGCTGGAACCTGAACGCATCTTCCAGTTGGTCTCTGGCAATCAACCCTTTCTCGACCAGGATGTTTCCGTACCCCCGGCCCTCCTTAGCGTCTTCCATTGCTCAAGAGACCCCTGTTGCCGTCTTTTCTGGAAACCTTATTTTTATTATATCAAGTTTGCGCACCCAGGGGGAACAGCTTGTGCTGGTTCACTGCATTAAATGCTCAACAAATTGCTTTCTAATTTACGGGGATATTCCAGAAGAAGATAACCTGGGATCAAACCGAGAAGCGATGGTTCAGATCGATCGGGCTGAATCTCTGGAGTAATCCTTGAGGGTCACCTCGACGCATGCGCCGTTATCATTATAAGCCCTGACAGAGCCCCCGTAGACCCCCGCGACTTTCTGTACGATCGACAGTCCGAGGCCCACGCCACCGCGCTCACCTCGCGAGAACGGCTCGAATACATGCTCGAGGAGATCTCCACCGATCCCACTGCTATTGTCACTTACCATGAACCCGTGTTGATCGCCAGTGTCCTCCAGGCGGATTATCCGCAACGTCGGTTCGCTTGCATCGTTGTGCCGTATTCCGTTTGCCACCAGGTTCGAAAACAGCTGGTAGATGTGAGTGGGGTCTGCACGGACGGTGCCGAGGTCCTCGCTGCGCTTGATCTTCACTCCTTTTTCGAGTATCTCAACGCGCTTTTCCTCGAGCACCGTATCGATAACCTCGTCTATCGATACTTCCTCGATCTGCTGAGGCTCCTGGCCGCTCTCGGCAAGGAGGAGGAGATTGTGCACCAGGTCGTTTGCCCTGCGCGCGCTGCCTGCCATAAGCTCAGCCAGTTCCTTCAACTGACCACGGGCCTTTTCGTCTTCGACCAACTCGATTGTCGTTTTGAGCAATCCCGCGGAGACCATGAGAGAAGACAATGGGCCTTTGAGGTCATGTGACACGATGTGGGCATAGCCCTCTAGCTCCGTGTTCAGAGCCCGCATGGCTTGCTCTGCCTGCTTGCGATCTGTGATATCGAGCACACCCGCGTGTGAGCCTGTAAAGTTTCCGTTCTCGTCCATGATCGGCGCGTCGGCGAGGTACGCATGCAACCTTGTGCCATCCTTGCGCAAGAACTCAAAATCATACTGCTCGGAGATGCCCTGCCGGCGCATTTCCACTCTGCGCTTCATCTCTTCTTTGCCTGTGTCGTCGGCAAAAGCGAAAACACTGACCCCTATCATCTCTTCTGTCTCGTAGCCGAGCATCTCCGCCATGCGCGGAT
>PMDX01000011.1:1623-4325 GCA_003154635.1 Actinomycetota bacterium
GAGAACAGACGCGAGCTCTCCCCGGTCGTTGAAGATCGGTGCACCGCTCTCGGAGAAATACACCCTCACGCCATTCCAGTCCAGTGCGGACATCTTGACACCATTGGCTGGCCTGCCCGTCGCCATGACCCCTCCGAACGGAGTGTCTTCAAGGGGCATCGGGTTTCCGTCCCAGTCGGCAATCTCCCACTGTGGCGAGCTGTAGGTGCGGCCATCCAACCGCGTGTCGGAGAGTCCTATCATATCGAGGAGCGTTCGATTCAACATGGTCGGATTGCCTTCGGGGCTAAAGAGGGCAACGCCGACGGGCAACGCATCCAGAATATGTGACGCTCGGTCGCGTTCGTCGCGCAGGGCAACCGTGGCTATCTCTATCTGGATGGCCTGGGCGGCTCCGCCAGCGAGTGACTCGATGACGTCCCTAAGCTCCGCGGGAATCTCCTCCAGGGACCGAGAGCCCAGGTTCATGCATCCCAGGACTTCCAGTCCTGCCACAAGGGGAACCACCGCAAAAGCTTTGAGGCCCGACGTGTCGAGTTGTTCATCGTTCGAGGGTAGACTGCTGTACGTCGTGTAGACGGCTTTACCATCCAGGACCAGCTCTACCCTGGGATCGTCCTTTTCGATCGTCCTTACAGTCTCGATAAAATCCTCGGATGCGCCCTGATGGCAAGCCAGCGTCAGCTGCTCCTGGCTGCTGTCGTAGACGTATATTCCTCCAGCATCGAGGTCAGTTGCCTCGAGGACCGCCGATAATACCTGCCCGAGGGCATCTTCCAGAGAGTCAGTCGCGAGCACCCCGATCGCAAGGTCGCGCTGCGCTTTAACCGCCTTTTCGTTCCGCATGCGTTCGGTGGCCTCTTCAAACTGTGCAAGGTAGCCTCGTGGAGCCTCCGAGTCGGCACCCATAAGCGGGGTGACCGCACCTTCGAGGAATATGCTTCCCGACCTGCTCGGCTTGTAGAGCCCGTCCCTGCGGATTCGCTCGAAGTCGTATTTGACTATTTCTCTCGCAGGCTCGCCTTTCTTCAGTCGCTCCTCGACATCATCCGAGAGGTACTGCTTCCCGAAGAGGCTGAAGTCCTTTGTGTCCTCAAGGCTCCCGATTCCAAGGATGCCCATTGAGGCCTTGTTGATTAGTTCCACCCGACCCTTCTCGTCAAACGTCATGATGCCGTAAGAAGACGCATCGAATATCTCCTGCAGCCTGCGCTCGCTCTTGGCCAGAGCAGCTTCTGTTCTGACGAGTTCCGCTCTGGCGAGAGCGCTCCTCGCCTCCTCGACTATCATCGTGGACATCCGCTTGTCCTTGACGACGTATCCCGAAGCACCCAGCTTGAAAGCTGACACCGCGGTCTGTTCGTCGCCGTGTCCCGTGATCATGATGGCGGGCGGTGCATCGGGTCTCTCTCGCAGCTCCTGGAGGAGTTGGAGACCGTTACCATCGGGCAATTGATAGTCGAGCGTGATCAGGTCGAATGCTGATTCGTCCAGCTTCTTGCGCGCTTCTTCGCACGATTCGGCAATCTCCACTTCGGCACCGAAGTTATGCCTAAGAAGAATCGAGATCGTCTGAACCTGCTCTTCTTCGTCTTCGACGACCAGGATGCGCTGGCGCCACCTGCGTTCCAAAGGGCCTCCCCTGCCGCGAGTTGAAACGTATTAGAAAACTCTTACCATTATACTTTGGCATTTTGCCATATCCGCCTCCCAAGGTCGCAATCTTAACTACGAATCACGCCAGCAGGCTCTTGAGTTCTCTGAAGAGATGGAGAAGCTCCTGGGGCACGCCACGCCCGTGCTCTTCGATATGTTTGAGGCCTGTAATTGTTTTCGAGCTATATTCGAGTAATTATTCCCGCCGCTCGCTCACGACACAACGAACAATGGTCAACCGTTTTAAGATGCTTGCCGTGTGATAGGATGTCAATCCCGAAATAGTCATGTGGAGAATAGTGTAAATGAAAGACATCGAATGATTGCCGAAGAGTCCAGGAAAACACGCCTGCGGACACTAGCGCACAACTACGCATACGCACTGCTCACCCTGACCGCCGTGCTGTTTTTTCTGACCCGACTGGCCAACCTCAAGGGTGTCCCCATTCAAGTCGACGAGGCCATATACATCAACTGGGGGCAGTACGCACTGGCGGGGCACTACGGCATGTCTTTTTCGATGGGTGTGCCCCCTCTTCACCAGATCGCGCTGGTTCCTTTTCTGAAGATATTCTCCGACCCCCTGGTGAGTTCCAGGGTCTGCTCCGTGTTTTTCGGTTTCATCAGTCTCACAACGATAGTGCTTCTCGGTAGGGAGCTCCNNCCCCTACGTCGTCTGGTACGAACGGCTTGGATTGATCGAAAGCATGGTTATGGCCTTGTCGCTGCTTGCGGTCTATTTCGCTGTCAAGGCTGTCCTTTCCAACAATATGCTCTGGCTCATTGGCACTACGGTGTTCCTAGGTTTAGTTATGTGGACGAAGCTCACCGCCGAGCTCTTCTTCCTGGTTATCCCCTTTGCCTACTTGCTACACGGCATGAAACAGAAAGCCATGGACGGGACACGGCCTCTGATCAAATGGATAGCATGCGTGATCCTCGCGTTGCTGGCCTCGTACGGAATGTACAGCCTCATGAGGCTCTCCCCGCAATTCTGGCGTCTTGCCTTGTACTCACGGAAGCACACAATGACTTTGGGCCAACTG
>PMDX01000280.1 GCA_003154635.1 Actinomycetota bacterium
CATCCAAAGGCGGGCAAGCTCGCCATGATGACGATGGACAACGGGGCCGATTACAAGAAACCAAATACTTTCGGAGCGGGAGCCCTGGTCTCTCTAAATGAAGCCATGGACAATCTCGACAAAGACATAAAGGGCCTGATGCTCACCGGAAAGACTTTCATCTTCTCTGTCGGAGCCAACCTGATGGAGGTTACCGACTACAACTCTATCGAGGAGGGCATAGAGGTCGGAAGGCAGGGCCATGCGGCCTTCAAGCGTATCATGGACCTGGACGTGCCCACCCTGGCGGCGATTAACGGCGCGTCCATGGGTGGGGGCGTAGAGATCGGCCTCTATTGCGACTACCGCACCATATCCACCGGCGCCGCGCCGTACGCGCTCCCCGAGTGTTTCCTGGGGCTCGTGCCGGGCTGGGGGGGCACGCAACTCGTGCCCAAACTCATAGGCCCCGAAAAGGCCATCGAGCTTATCATCAAGAACCCGCTCCAGAACAACCGCATGATAAACGGGAAAAAGGCTTTTAAGATGGGCCTTGCCGACAGGCTGCTCGAGCCGGTCGAGTTCTTCGATGAATCGATTGAGCTCCTGGCGAAGATCGTGACCGGTGAGGAGAAGATCGAGCGCGAGAAGCCTGACATGTCCAATATCAAGGCACAGGTAGACGAGGCGCGCGAGTTCGTGAAGGGCAGGGTCCATGGCGGCGCCCTCGCTCCCTACAGGGGATGCGACCTGATAGAGGGCTCGGCGGCCTGGAGTCTCGACGAGGGCTTCGAGAAGGAGAGCACGGCGCTTGGAGAGCTGATCCAGAGCGACCAGCTTCGCGCTTCGGTGTACGCTTTCGACCTCACGCAGCGAAGGGCCAAGCAGATGGTGGGCATTCCAACCGACGTGCAGGCGCTGCCCGTCAACAAGGTCGGCATCATCGGCGCGGGCCTGATGGCCTCGCAGCTCGGGTTCCTGTTCCTGCAGAGGCTCGAGGTGCCCCTCGTGATGAAGGACATCAGCCAGGAAGTGCTCGACAAGTGCAAAGGGTATATCGACGGGCAGCTCGACGGCCTGGCGAAGAAGGGCAGGATAGAAGAGCCCAAGGCCAACTACCTCAAGACGCTCGTCACTTACACTCTGGAGGATAGCGCCTTCAAAGGCTGCGATTTCGTGCTCGAGGCGGTCTTCGAGGAGTTGAGCATCAAGAAGAAGGTGTTCGCCTCGGCCGAGGAAAACATCGGTGAGACGGCGATACTCGCCACGAACACGTCGTCAATCTCGATCACCGAGATGGCGTCCGAGCTCAAGCACCCCGAGAGGGTCATCGGGTTCCACTTCTTCAACCCCGTGGCGGTGCTGCCGCTGCTCGAGATCATCAAGGGCGGGAAGACCAACGACGTCACGGCGGCTACCGCAGGCGCTGTGGCGAAGAAGATCAAGAAGACCATAGTCGTAATGAACGACGCGCCGGGCTTCCTGGTCAACAGGTTGCTCATCAGGAACCTCGTCGTATGCAACGACATCGCCGACGGCCCGAACACACCCCAGGAGATAGACGAGGCGATATCGGACCTCGGCCTCCCGATGGCGCCGTTCGACCTGCTGGCGCTTGTCGGCCCGGCCGTGGGGATGCATGCCACGGAGACCCTGGCTGCCGCGTTCCCTGAGAGGTACCACCTGAGCGACAACATGAGGAAGCTCGTCGAGGCCAAGAAGCCGGGCGTCTACCTTCCGATGACGAAAGAGATAGACCCGGAGGTCGCGGCCATGTGGGTGAAGGACGAGAGCAAGCCGAAGCTCTCCGCCGACGAGATCCGCGCCGCGGCGCTCGAGGCCCTCGCGGACGAGGCAAGGCGCATCCTGGACGACGGCGTGGTCGCCGAGCCCCAGGACATCGACACCGGCCTTATCATGGGCGCCGGCTACCCGTTCTTTATGGGCGGGCTTACGCGCTACCTCGACCAGAAGGGAATAAGCCAGAAAGTCAACGGCAAGCTGTTCCTTACCGACGACGAGTTCCTGGCTTACCTGAGGCGCTAGGCGCAATTGACAATGAAAAGAAGAGCCGGGCTTTTGAAAGCCCGGCTCTTTCTCTTTCCAAACGAAATATCGACGGCCATCAGGAAAGAAATGGGAAAGGAGGGAGTTTTTGCTATGTTGAAGTGATTACTGATATACAATCACATCTAAACATCGCAGGCGGCAACATAGTGGGTGAGCTACAGATCGGCAATACCAGCAAGACGGGAATATCGGATCTCTTCAAGACGAGATTTGAGATAGTCGCCATGGCAGCATCCGCCGGTGGACTCAGCGCTCTTCAGGAAGTCCTGTCAGGCCTGCCATCCGATTTCCCAGCCCCGATCGTAGTCGTACAGCACCTCGATCCCCGGCACCACAGCCTTCTCGCAGACATACTCAACAAGCGAATCAAGCTTGCGGTAAAAGAGGTCGAGGACGGCGAGAAGCTCGAGCCGGGAACGGTTTACACGGCAAAGCCGGACCGGCACCTGCTGGTCAGCCCTCACGGCACCGTATCTCTCACGCAATCCGAGCTGGTCCATTTCGTCAGACCGTCCGCCGACCTGCTGTTCGAGTCCGTTGCGGCCAGCTACAAGGAACGCGCGATCGCGGTCGTCCTAACGGGAAATGGTAGTGATGGTTCTATGGGCGTAAAGGCAATCAAGACCACGGGCGGGACGGTCATAGCCCAGGACGAGGCCACCTCCGAGTTCTACGGCATGCCGGCGGCCGCGAACGCGACGGGCCTGGTAGACTTCGTTCTTCCGCTCGAAGATATCAGCGCTGCCCTGATGACCATGACCTAGCAAGGAGGCCGACAGGCGGAAGGCCTGGGCGTTCGGGCTCCCGAGCGTCCTTACTCGACCGGGAAGACCACTTCAGTGACGTTCTCTGACGAGTCAGATACTTGCCCGGGGTCGGTCAGGTAGATCTCGCGGACCGGGCCCGCGGTGGCAAGCCTCTTTTCTTCAACGTAGGTGGAGAGGGTCTCGTACGCGGCGCCGATACCTTCGTACGCTCCCCTGTAGATGAGGGTAGCGGCTTTCCCACCCCTTAGAATGTAGCCAAGCACCTCGCCTTCGCCCGAGGTCTCTTCGGGAACCGGAACGCAGACCTCCATGTCGATTGATTCCTGCTTCATCTCAACGTCATAGTAGAGAGCCATCGGCGGACCGGCCGGAGCGACCCCTATCTTGCCCATATACTGGAATATCTCGCCATAGCGCATTCCGACATCCTGACCGATGGTCGTCATGGTCGTCTTGAATCGGATGCCGAGCACCGCCTGATTCGTCATCTCTTTGATCATCACATCGGTTTCCAAGGCCTCTCCTTTCTCCCTGCCCGCGCGAACGATCGCCCGTTCGTCGATTCCGGGTGCCCGATCTTCGAGTTGTTTCAGCCTGTGGCGGCAATTACCTCCATGCAATCAGAGATCGCGTCGATATCGCGGAACCTGGCCGATTGCAAGTCGGGTTCGGTTGTCGTTGTTGTTAAGCCATGCCTTCACCTCGGAGACTCCCTCTAATGATACGATATAAAGAGCCGCCGGCATGCTCCAGGCAGGAACCGGTGGCTATTTGGGACATCAATGTATCCGACGTGCGCTCGCGTATCGGGGCGGGGCCGGTCTACGTTTCGCTCGAAGCGGATATCGGTGGGGGCGAGAATGCAGGGGCAGTGAGGTTTCTTGACACCATAGGCCTCGAACTGGTGGAAGTCGTCGAAATCGGCAAAGCACTCCGCTCGGCGTTCGACGGCGCGGGAGCCGAGCTCGTGGGCATGGATATTATGGAGATAGACGCGCATTTCGCCGACATCCCGGGCTCGGGCGATCACACCCCCGAGATGTGCGTGGCTTTCGCGCTCGAGATGGTTGGAAAGTGATGACATCAACCGTGCTGACAGTTGAAAACGACGGGGTCAGGCTCGAGCTGGACCGGGAGGCGGGGACGTTCTCGGTCCTGGCGGCGCAGCAACATGTTTTCGAGGGCGCGACCGGACGTGTCGAGCTCGGGTTCCCGGTAAAGAAGAAGACCGAGCTGCGGGTCTTCTCCACGCGCGGCGAGTGGAAGGTTCTGGACTCGGGCGAGACCTCGATGCGCCTGTCGATGGCCCTGGAATGGGGAGAACTGCTGTTTCGCGCGGCGGCCCGGGGCGGCGCGCTCGAGCTGCGGCTGGGCGTTGCCTGGAACGGCGAAGGCCCTGCTCCGATGGTAGGGTCGATGTCGCCGCTCCACGTTCCGCCGGGCGGAGTCTGGCGCGGGTGCGAGAGCCTCAAGCCATGGCGAGTCTATGTGAACGGCTGGCAGTGCCGGACGCCGAGCGGGACGGTCCGTGCCGGACGCCCCGGCGATTACTTCCTGCCGCTGTTCCTTCCCAGGTCCCTCAAGCCGATGCTCGCCAACACGTCGACGCCTGTTTCCTCGGAGAGGGGCAGGTTCGAGAGCGAATGGTTCGGAGGGCTGGCGGACCTCGACGGCGGTGACTCCGTAGTGCTGGGATTCACGGGGCTTACACGTGCCCTGTCACGGATCTCTTTCCGCCTCGGGAGAAAGCCGGGGGAGTCGCAGCTCGAGGCTCAGTGCGGATTCGAAGGGAAGCCTCTCGAGAACGGGGTAGAGCTGTGGAGCGAACCGCTCGTAGTGATACCCGGCGACCTTTCGACATCGAACCTCGCGGCGTACGCCGACCTGGTCGCCGAAGGGCAGGGGGCGGGCGCTCGAACGGGCACTCCCGCCGGCTGGTGCTCCTGGTACCAGTACTTCCACCAAGTTACGGCAGAAAATGTTCGCTCAAACCTCGCCCTGCTTTCAGAAAAGCACGCGGAGCTGGACATCGAGTTGATACAGGTAGACGATGGATATCAGTCCGAGGTCGGCGACTGGCTCGAGACCAACACAAAGTTTCCCGGCAGCATGAAAGAGATCGCCGACGACATAACGGCGCGCGGGAAGGTCGCCGGCATATGGCTCGCGCCTTTCACCGTGACCAGGCGCTCCTCCATCTTCAGGCGGAGCAAGGGGTGGCTGATCGCAAGCAAGCGCGGAAAGCCGGTGCTCGGCGGTATCAGCGTCGACTGGAGAAGCCGCTTCTACGGCCTGGATCTGACCAACCCGGAAGTTCTCGAGCACCTCCGCGACGTTTTTGCGACCCTGACCGGGTACGGGTACCGATACTTCAAGCTCGACTTTCTCGCGACCGGGATGCTCGAGGGCAAGCGATACGACCAGACCCTGACCCGGGCCGAGGCGTTTCGAAAGGCTCTCGAGGCGATCCGCGAAGCGGTCGGCGAGGAGTCTATTCTGCTTGCGGCGGGTGGGCCCGTGATGCTCGGCGCAGGGATACTGGACGCCCAACGCGTCGGGCCGGATGTCGGGCCGTCGTGGCAGCCGATCCGCCAGAGCCTGCTGCACGACCGCGCGACGCCCAGCCTCCACAACTCGCTGGCCGGGATGTTCACGCGGGCTTTCATGAGCGGAAGGATCTTCGAGGGGGATCCGGACTGCCTGCTGCTCCGTCCTTCGAATACCAGCCTGAGCGAAGCGGAAATCCGGACGCTCGCCTCGGGGATCGCGGTGTTCGGCGGCACTTTCCTCGTCTCGGATGACGTCGGTCTCTGGACCGCCGCCCAGGAGGAGACGGCAGGGCGCCTGCTGCCCCACGTAAAGGCTCACCCGAGATGCCCCGACCTGTGGAAATCCGAACTGCCGCGGTTGATGGTCACGCGGCTCTCGGATCCATCAGGGGATTACTACATCGCCTGGGTGATGAACTGGGCCAGTGTCGAGATGGCTTCGGAGACCAGTCTTGAAGAGTTGGGCATCGAACCCGCGCGTTACCATGTTCACGAGTTCTGGACGGGGCGCTACCTGGGAGAGACGGAAGGCTCTATCGATATCGGTCGGCTTCCCGGCCACGGGTCGGCCGTCGTGCGGCTGACTCCGGCTACGGACGAGCCGCGACTTATCGGCTCCAGCATCCACGTGACTCAGGGCGCCGCCGAGCTCGAGTCGTTCCACGCGGGTCATGCCGGACTGAGCATGAGCCTCGCTTGCCCGGTCAAGACGAGAGCATCCGTCGTGCTGAGCCTCCCTGGAGCCCGCGATCTGCGCGTCGGCTCTGGGCAGGAAGCCAGTGACATAGAGATATCGCGGTTGACCACAACCGTATACAAACTCCAATTCCCACTCCACCAATCCCGCCTCATCAACCTCCTCTGGTCCTGAGGATCTATGCCTGAACGCAAACGTGTGTTTGACCACTGTTTGCGTTGTTGTATTGAAGTGAGGGTCTGGGGAGACACGGCTCAAGATGAAAAAGATCAGTCGGGGTAGAAAAGGTGTTCGTTGTATTTGTCGAGGCCGAAGTTTTTGATGAATTTTTGCGTATCCGGAGAGCGAAGGAACTCGGAGAAGGCGACGGCCCCCTTGTTGTTGATGCGGGTGAAGCGCTTTGGATTGACCACTGTTACGGTGTACTGGTTTATGAGGCGGGGGTCTCCCTGGGATAGCAGCTTGAGCCTGAGCGAGTTTTTCATGACTATGAATGTCGCGCGGTCGCACAGTGTATAGGCGTCTTTCTCGCTCGCGATGCGGAGCGTGTCACCCATGGAAGCGCCGGTCTCGATGTAGCGATCCGCCACGGGCTTCGTTCCGATGCGGTTCCAGACGGACATCTCCATGGCATTGGTACCGGAAGCGTCACCACGCGAGACAAAACCGGTGCCGCTTGCGGCTATCCGCCTGAAAGCCTCATCAGCGTTCTTGAGTCCCTTTATCTTCGCCGGGTCGCTCGCCGGGCCCACGATGACGAAGTCGTTGTGCATCACCTTGTGGGAGCTCTCGCCGTAGCCGGCGGCCATGAAGTCGCGCTCCGCCACCGGCTCGTGCGTCAGCATCACGTCGGCATCGCCGTTGCGTCCCATGAAAAGCGCCGCCCCGCTACCGACGGCTATCGCTTTGACCGTGTAGGGATAGCTTTTCTCGAAACGCTTGACGAACTCCGAGAGGATCCCTGAATCCTCGGCGCTGGTTGTTGACGCCAGCACCAGAGTGGAACGCTTCTCGCCTGAGGTCTTCGACCCGGAGCACCCCGCGACCACGAGAGACAGGAGAAGCAGCCCTGAGATGAAGACGAACCACGGACGGCGTCTCACCGCTCGACCTCGATCTCTGTAATCATGCGTATCCAGTAGAAGCCATCCTGGCTGGCCGCGACGAGGCGAACCGGCCCGTCATCTCTCGGCAGGGGCTTGCCGTCCATGACGTACGCGAGGATGGTGTCGGGCTTCATCGCGATATCGTAGGAGACCCTGCCGACGTATCCGTCCCATGCCTGCACGCGCAGCTCCTTGAACGCTGAATTGACACCCCCGGCGGCAAGCACTCCGGATAGGGGCGTGCCACCCCAGGTGTTGGTCTTGGTCATACCGTTGGACCTCTTCAGCACGGCTGAGAATTCGGTGTGCGGCATGCCTTTGACCTGGGCCACCGTCACCGTATTCCGTGATGCCCCGTCCACGATCTTGATCTTCTGACATGCCTCGTACATCCCCGCCAGGCGCTTCTCGCTTTCGAGGAGCCTGGTGGACGGCTTGCCGGAACCGCAACCGGCGGTTAAAGCAAGAGTAGTCAGGGTTACGGCGAGCAGAAGTATGAATGGTGCTATGGCACGTCGGTACATGCTCACATCCCGGAGTGTGTGTAGGCCAGCCACATTAACAGGCCCACCTGGCCCGGCAGGACGTACGGCATCCAGGCTCCGGTCAACCAGGTGGCAAGTCCGTGCGCTCCACCGAAGGCCTTGTTCAGGGTGTCCAGCGAGGCGCTGGCCTGGGCTTGAGCCGCTGCTGGAGCAGCCGCGGCCGCCGCTTGCGCCTGGGCCTGCTGCCGGGTCGTCGTCGTGGTTGTCTGACTCTGAGGTTGCGGAGTTGGGCTCGGGTTCACCGGTGCCGGTGAGGTAACCGAGCCGAAAACGGCAACCGAACCGGAAGGAACGGAACCCGGCGCCGCGACTCCGGCTGCCGGAGTCACCTCAATCGAGTTGACCATCCTCTCGCACATCGGCGTGTTGGGGTCGCTGCCCTGGTCGTGGTTCCCGGGTTTGGTCTGGGGCACTATGAGGCGTAACGGTCCCTCGTCGCCCGTGAGCGCGGAGCCACTCTTCGAGTAAGCCACAATTATTTTAAGGCCGCCCGCGTACGTGTTGTTCACCTGCCCGAGCGTGAGGTTGACGCTGTAACCGTCCGTCGCTTTGACCACTACGCCGCTGGCTCCCGCATCGAGGTTCAGCTTCTGCTCGAGCACGTACGAGAGCGCTACGCCCGTATAATCGCCTTCGTAATAGGTGTACGGCGGCTGTTGTTTCAGGAACGTATAATGCGCGGACGTGGCAGGCATCGACTGGAGGTCGGCCTTTGAGAACGTAACGCTGGTTGCCGCCTGGCACGTCCGGGGGCCCGCGAGTCCGAACACCGCCATTGTGGCAAACAGGCACAGCAGCACACCGGCGACCACGCCAACCCCATCCTTTGCGCCCCTCTTACGGAAAGCCATGAAAAGTCCCATTACTAACACCACCAGTCCCGCGACCGCGATACCAACAGGTATGTAGATGCTGAACGGGAAAACGTCGGGTATATTTCCAGATACCCAGATCTCGTCGCTCGGCACCTTCTTCGCGTCGGGCGCCTTGACCCCTTTGGCCGTCGGTCCGACCTGTATGACGCGAGCGTTCGAGACCCACGACGGCTTGTTCATATCGTCCGGCGAATACTGGGGCGCGACGTACCTGAGCGGACCGGTGCCGTCCGGCTCGGGGTCGAGCCCGGAGCCGTCCATCTTGTAGGCTATGACCGGCACGAGGCCCAGGCTGTTCTTGCGCTTCAACTCAGTGACGGTCAACTTACTCTTGGGACCGGGCCAGAAGTAGCCGTCGGGAGCGACGATAGTAACCGTTGCTTTTCCGTCGGTGACACCGGCCCGCGCCAGCATCCCGTAGAATGGCACACCCTTGACCGAGAAGGTCTTGATAGTCTTCCACCTGTTGATGCTCCGGTAAGAGCCGCTTACCGGTGGCATGGACTTGATATCGCTCACCGAGAAGACTTTGGTATGGTCCGCCAGCGAAAAATCCACAACGAAGAGCGCGGCCGCGATCACCACGAGCATAACCGATATGAGAATAAGCAGGCGTGATCCCTTGATCGTCGCCCTCCTTTCCTAGCACGGGAGGCCCGCGGGTTTCCCCGAGGACCCTGTCGGTCTCTCACCATGGCTTTCGCTTTAGGGACGAGAGACTCGGAGAGCCCTTTGAATCCGAGACTAACGTATTACTGGCTCCGGCCACTGTCAAGGCGCGGTTCCTTGACTCTCAGGGAGCGGAGTGTTAGGTTTTTTCGCTGGAAGGGTTTTCCGAGCAGGTTTACCTAAGGCCGGTTGGCTAAGGTGGTCTGCCGATAAGGTTTAGCTGGAAACGGCTCTGCCTCCCGCGCTTGGAAAGGAAGACCTCAATATAGGTTCTTACGCAAGGCGTCCTTCCATGGGCGCTTTTTTTGTTGAGACCCGGGCCGTCCTTTCCGTGCGCGCGGCAAAGGGCGGGTTTTGTTTTTCAACCGGAAAAAGGAGAGGTTCATCATGAGGTCGACCAGGCTCAAGAGAACTATTATTTCCCTTGCGACGACAGGCCTGCTGCTTGCCATGTTGCTTACATCGATGGCAGCGCCCGCGATGGGGGCCAGCGTTTACTACTGGACGCAGATAAGGACAGGGTCGTATACCAACTTGAACGCACTCACCGCGACCGACGCCGACCACGTCTGGGAGGCCGGAGGCACAACCGGCGGGGGGATATCAACATCTTCCAATGCGACCGCGACCACACCGACCTGGACACAATACGCACTGGACGGCAGCGATGCAGACCACCCGCTCGTCTACCTCGGAGGGATATTCGCGCTAGACAATACACACGTATGGGCGGCGGGCGGAAACGTTGAATCCGGTCCGACTTATGATAACAATACGAGCGCGATCCTGTGCTGGGATTCCGGCTCCTCGACCTGGGCTCTGCAGAACAACGGCGGGACCCACTACCAGCTCAACGGCGCTGCGGCCCTCGATGCCACGCATGTGTGGGTATGCGGAAACGGGGCGAGCAACGTTGGCAGGATCCTCTATTCTAACGGCGGCACCTACAACAGCGGCTCTTCGGGGACGGCGTGGGTTGACGACTTCACCGACCCGACCTCCGGCTCACCGATAAAGAACCTCTCGGCCGCCGGGAGCTCGGTCTGGGCGGTCGGTTATCAGAGTTCTGATAGTGATGGCACGATATTCAAGAGGACGGGGGCCGGCAGCTGGACTCTTCAGGCGAAGGTTTCGACCACGCGAACCGATGCTACGAAACAGCGTCTTTATGGAATTAAAGCCCTGGACGACAACCACGCATGGGCGGTCGGCAATCACGGGACCATCCTCTCCACCTCTGATGGCGGTACGACCTGGACTGACCACTCCGACGCCGGGAGGATCGTTGACCTCAAGACCGTGGCTGCCACTGACATGAACCACGTGTGGGCCTGCGGCAACGGTGGCACGGTCTATTTCTGGAACGGAACTTCGTGGGCCACGGAAAGCGCGGGTACGTATGGCATCAAAGGTTCCGCGGCCACTGACGCGAACCACGTCTACCTGGGCGCGGGCAACAGCTCGCCAAAAGCGGACAACGTATACCTTGGAACCCCTCCCAGGATAACGGCATGCGACCCGGTTGAGGGCGGGCAGGGCCAGACCCTGGATGTCGCGATCACCGGCACCAACACAAACTTCGTCAACGGCAGCAGCGTCGCGTCGTTCTCGGGGACCGGGATCAATGTCATTTCGACCACGGTGACGAATGCGACACACGCGAGCGCACATATCACGATCGAGGGCGGGGCAACCCTCGGGGCGCGTGACGTGAACGTCGTCACGGGAACCGCCGAGACTCCGGATGTGCTTACCGGAGGGTTCACGGTCAAGTCCGTTCACACGATCACGGTCAGCGCGGGCCCAGGCGGGTCTGTCAGCCCGGCAGGACCGTCCGTGAGCATCCTCGACGGCGACAGCCAGGCGTTCACCATCACACCCGATCTCCACTATCACATCGTCGACGTGGTGGTCGGCGGAACCACGCATCTTGGTCCGGCCACCGACTATACATTCACGAACGTAACGGCCGATACGTCCATCGAAGCCAGCTTCGCTATAACAACACACGACCAGACAGTGAATGTAGGTTCGAACGGGACCATCACCCCTGAAGGCGGTAGCGCCATAGTCGGCCCCCATGCCGGTACCACTGTTACCGTAAACGACGGTGCCGATCAGGTGTTCGACGTGACACCGGACGCACACTACTTCGCGACGGTATCGGTTGACAGTGGGATACCGCAGTCGATATCGGGATCGACGTACACGCTCACAAACGTGACGGCTCCCCACACGCTCGACTTTGCTTTCTCGAACATCACGCATACCATCACGGTCACCCAGAACTCGAATGGAACCATCACCCCCGCCGGGACCCTTGGAGTGGTGACAGTGGTTGACGGCGCGGACCAGACATTCAATATCACTCCCAGCGCGCACTACCACGTGGAGACGCTGACGGTCGACAGCTCGCCCGTAACCGCTGACACGTCCTACACGTTCCACAACGTGACGGGCAACCACTCCATCGAGGCGACGTTTGCCATTACGAGGCACGATATAGTGTCTTCGGCGGGCGCTCACGGCGGCATCACACCACTCGGGACGACCTCCGTCATCGACGGGGATTCTCAGGCCTATACGATCACCCCGGACCCGAACTACCACGTATCGGATGTGGTGGTCGATGGAACAACGCACCTCGGGTCGGTTACCAGCCACACCTTCACTAACGTGACGGCTGGCCACACGATCGCCGCGAGTTTCACCATCGACCGGTTCGCGGTCAACGCATCGGTCACGGGGGGCCACGGCACGGCGCTGCCGGCGACGCAGACGATCGACTATGACGGTACGGCGACAGTGAATATCACCCCTGACCCGTACTACACGATCGCGTCTGTCACCGACAACGGAACGCCGGTTGCGCTTTCCAGGACCTATACGATCAACAACGTGCGGGCCGTGCACAACGTGGTTGTGAGATTCGCTCTCACCGCTCCGGCAGTGACGTCGGCCTCTCCCACGAGCACCAAACCCGGCGCGAACGTGACCATCAACGGAAGCTGTTTCGGGCCTACCCAGGGGACCTCGACCGTCACCATCGGCGGTGTTCCGGCGCAGATAGTCTCCTGGTCCAATACGAGCATCGTAGCCACTATCGGCGAAGGCGCTTCCTCCGGCTCAGTCGTCGTCAAGACGGTCGGTGGAAACTCCAATGCTGACAAGACCGTGAAGATCTACTACCCGACGTGGTACCTCGCCGAGGGCACGACCGCCTGGGGCTTCGGCTGTGCCATCAACATCGCGAACCCGAACAACCAGGACCTCAACGTCCGCATTACCTACATGCTGGCCGGCGGGAGCACGAAGGTGCAGAACGTGGGCCTGCCGAAGATGAGCCAGGTCGTGGTCAACCCCCAGGACACCATAGGTAACAAGGATTTCTCCACGAAGGTCGAATGCCTCCAGGGCAAGAACATAGCCGTCGACCGCACGATGGCATGGCTGTCCGGCTCGGGCCAGAGAATGGGCAAGCATAACTCGATCGGGGTCACGGCCCCGGCGAAGACCTGGTACCTGCCCGACGGCTCCTCTGACTGGGGGCTCGAGACCTGGCTGTTGATCCAGAACCCGGGCTCGAAAGTGGCGTCCTGCGACGTGACGTACATGATAGAGGGGATCGGCCCCAAGACTATCAACCACAAGATAGCCGCGCACTCGCGCGCCAGCTTTGACATGGCATCGGAGATCGGCAAAGCGGACGCGTCAATCCAGGTGCACAGCAACGTCGGCGTTATCCCCGAGAGGTCGATATATACACACTGGACCTCGCCGGAGTCCGGCACGGACATGCGCCGAGAGGGCAGCGACTCGGTGGGAACGACCACCCCGGCCAAGGACTTCTACCTGGCCGAGGGTTCGACCAACTGGGGCTTCACCACCTACGTGCTGGTACAGAATCCCAATGCCGTACCCGCGCAGGTGACGCTCAGTTATATGAGTACCAAGGGCCTGAAGACGGACGCGACCTTCACGATGAAGGCACAGTCCAGGAAGACCGTCACCGTAAACGACAAATATCCCGGGCTAGACTTCTCGACGAAGGTACACTCCAATAAGCCCATCGTCGCCGAGCGCTCGATGTACTGGTCGACCGGCGCGAACGCCGGGAGGGCTACCCACAACTCGATCGGTGTTCCTTCAGCCCATAAGGCATGGTATCTCCCGGCCGGCACAATAAGCCCTGACAACGGGGGAACCGAAACATACACACTGGTGCAGAACCCCAATTCCTCCGCGGTCAAGGTGAAGATCACGTACCTCAACAGGGGTGGCAAGAACGACGCCGTATTCTACGATACGATCCCCGCGAATTCGAGGAAGACGTACAACATGGCGGACAAGTACGCGAGCGGAGCTTCGGCGTCCGCCTCGGCGATAGTCGAATCTACCACTTCCGGCAAGAAGATCATCGTCGAGCGCTCGATCTACAACAACGCCAAATGGGGCGGCACCGATTCGATCGGTGGCTTCTCGGACTAGTAAGTAAGCAAGTAAGAACAGTGGCAGAACACCTGCTCTGACGGGTGGGTGTTCTGTTGACCGTATGTGAGGTTACTATGCGGTACAGGGGGCGGTCATGAGAGATCGCGGCGGAATTGTAATGTTGCTGGTTATCGTTCTCATACTGGCGTCGTCGCCTGCGCTGATGGGCGCGGGCCGGGTGACCGCTTCCGGTCAAATACGGCATGTCGACTCTTCCACGGGGGCGACGCCGAACTACCGTACGTTCATAAACCACGATCTCGAAAGCATGCCGCATACAGGTGGAAACTACACTATCCTTGGCGCTCAATCACCATATACCTACGTAAACCAGGATTGGTACGGTGTCAGCCTTTCCTACCTCCTCGACGTGGAGGTAGGGCTCAAGTCGACGACAACCGAGATCAAGGTGGTCGGAGCGGACGGTTACTCGGTCATGCTTTCGCCCGCTCGGGTGCGAACCGCGAACTCCCAGGGTTTGTACCCAATACTGGCCTGGAAGAAAGGAGCGGTGAACAAGTCGGGAGGCCCGTACAGCAAGCTGTCCGACAGGGAAGGGCCGTTCAAGCTCATCGTTCCACAGGCTACCGTGGGTCCACACCCGGCCGGGACCTCTAATTCGAACCTATGCGTCAGCCAGGTCCGGGCGATAGAAGTCGACCCGACGCCGCCGGGGTTACCGGCGGTGGACCCCTCGACGGTCCCCGCGGGCGAGGTGCTGGTCTACGGCAGCGTCCTCAACCGGCGATCATTCACAGTCGCCCAGCTCAAATCCATAAAACAGTATTCGGGAAACTATCACTGGGAGAGGGAAGGGAACACCGGCAACGCTCAGTGCACGGGGATTCCTCTTGCATACTTCTTGGACAATGTCGTAGGTGAACTGCCCGATGCAACGGGCATTGACATCGTAGCCAGCGATAGTTACAAGAGGAGCTTCACGCTGGCTGAAATCAGAACGCCACTGAGCGGTCTGGATTGGTTACTGGCCTGGAAGATAACCGGAAAACTCCCCTCGAGCAAACCGTGGGGGCCTATCATGGATATCAAGCCTCAGGCGACCCCAATGGAAGGGAACACGGATGATTGGGTCAGGAACGTGAGGGTGATCCAGGTCGAGCCGGTCGGCAGCGATCCCATGCCGGACGCCACCGCCGTGCCGAGCGACCGCATCATCGTCTGCGGGCGGTCGAGCCCCAGGAACATTCCCAACTTCTGGTATCTAGCCGAGGGTTACACGGGTGGCGGCTTCGAGGAGTTTGTCTGCATAGGGAACCCGAACAGTTGGAAGACGAAGGCCATAGTCACTTACATGATCGAAGGCGAACAGAACCAGACCCAGGAGTTCGATGTCGCGGCGCGATCGCGCGCTACCGTCAAGGTGAACGATGTCATAGGCAACGGAAAGAACGTCTCCGTGGAGGTCGAAGGTTATCACGGCGACTCCCTGATCGTTGAAAGGTCGATGTACTGGAACGGGCGAAAGGGCGGCCATTGCGCCGCCGCCGTGAGCACGCCGGCCAAATCGTGGTATCTGGCTGAAGGATGCACGGGCAACGGGTTCGAGACGTGGGTGCTTCTGCAGAACCCCGGAGACACACCGGCGAACGTGACGCTCACTTACATGAACGAGAAAGGTTCGGTGCCGGGTCCGACCATCAACCTTCCGGCGAAGTCCCGCAAGACTATAAACGTCGCCGATACCCTGCCGAACGACGTGCAGGTATCGACGAACGTGACGTCCGATCAACCCGTGATCGCGGAGCGGGCGATGTACTGGAACAACCGCCAGGCTGGAACGTGCGCGGCGGGAATTACCAAGCCGGGGAACGAGTGGTACCTGGCCGAAGGTTCGACAGGCGGTAATTTCGAGACGTGGATTCTCGTGCAGAACCCCGGTGACGCCGCGGCAAAGGTCGCATTGACATACATGAACGAGAAGGGCGTGCAGGCCGGTCCGGTCTTGAATATGCCCGCGCACTCGCGCTCGTCTGTAAACGTGGCCAATACTTTAGCGAACGATTGGCAGGTGTCGACAAAGATTACTTCAGACCAGCCGGTCGTCGCTGAGAGAGCCGTCTACTGGAACGGCAGGACAGGAGGTCATGCCGAGACCGCACTCGACAGCCCTAAGTTCCGCTCGTTCCTCGCGGAGGGCTCGACGGCGGGCGGCTTCGAGAGCTGGATACTGTTGCAGAACCCGGGGCCGTCCGATGCGACCGTCTACCTAACCTATCTTACGAGCACGGGAGCCAAGGAGCGCGCCCCGCTGAAGATCGGCGCCGGGAAGCGCGTTTCCATTAACGAAATGGACGACGTGGGAGCCGACTGGCAGGTGTCGGCACAGGTCATATCCACCGCGCCAGTAGCGGTTGAGAGAGCAGTCTACTGGGCCGGCCGCGATGCCGACGGGAGTTGCTCGCACGGCTACCCGACGTGGTAGGCGTTGAGGCTGCCTTTCGGCCCGGCTTCGAGGCAGCCGCTGGAGCGGAGTGGATCGAGTACGGGCGATCGTGCCGGTGAGAGTAGTCACGTGACCGCAGAGACGGTCACGGAGGGAGGATATCGATGAATGAGCGCAGAATCGTAAGCCTGCTTTTGACAGTATTTCTGCTGGCGGCCTGCCTGCCGTTTCTTGGTGGAATCGCATCAACTCAGGCAGTGGCGGCGACCCGTACGGTGAATGCCGAGACCGGCGCGACACCGCATTACAGGACCTTCCTCGGAGCCGATCTGAAGAGCATGCCTTACGAGGGAGGATATTACTCGTGCCTCAAGGCGTCCGCCCCGTTCAGATACTTCCATGAGAACTGGTACGGGGTATCACTTTCGTACCTGCTCAACACGGAGGTTGGCATGAAGGCCGGGACCACCGGCATAAAGGTGATCGCATCGGACGGTTATACGATAACGCTTACGCCGGCCGAGGTTAATATGACGAACCCGGACGGCTTGCATACCATCCTCGCCTGGAAAAAAGGCGCCGAGAATGACAAGAACGGACCCCTAGAGGAGTTGACGGCCGATGGTGACGGGCCGTTCAGGTTGATCGTGCCTCAGGCAACAATCGGCGCGCACGGTGTTGGCACCGATAACTTCAACAGGGCCGTCAGGTGGGTACGCGCCATCGAGGTACAGCCGACTCCGCCCGGAATGCAGGAAGCGGACGGTTCGAAGATCTCCCCGGGCCAGGTGCTGGTATACGGCAACGTCTGCAACCGTCGAACGTTCACCGTTAACCAGATCAAGTCAATCAAGCAGGTGACGGCGAAGTACCACTGGCTGAACAGCGGCGGGTTCACCGGCGACTCGACGTTTACCGGCATCCCGCTGGCTTATTTTCTTGATTCCGTTGTCGGGTTGCCATCGGGAGTGACCAAGGTCGATGCCCTGGCCGGAGACGGATATCCCACTCCCGCAGGGACGCCGTTCTCCATTGCCGATGTGAGAAAGACTTACCCCAAGGGTCTCCAGACGATGATCGTCTGGAACGAGGACGGCAAAGCCATCTCCCCCGGTCCTCCCTACACCCATAGCACGTCCGGACCGTTGAGGATCGTCGTGCCCCAGAATAACCCGAGCGAACAGAACACGGATCTCTGGGTCAAGTATCTGAGGGTGCTCAAGGTCGATCCTTACGGTACGGATCCGGTGCCTGACGCGTCGCTGGTGCCGAGCGACAGGCTGATAGTCTGTGGTGACACGTACGCCGGTAATACGCCGAGCAAGTGGTACCTTGCCGAGGGTTACACGGGTGGAGGGTTCGAGGAGTGGATCTGCATAGGGAACCCGAACCCGTGGAAGACCCAGGTCGACATCACGTACATGATCCAGGGCGAGTCGAACAAATCTCAAAAGGTGAGCGTTGACGCGATGTCGAGGACGACCGTGAAAGTGAACGATGCGGTTGGCCCGGGCAAGAACGTCTCGGCCCTGGTCGAGGGCCACGAGGGCGATTCGATAGTCGTCGAGCGGGCGATGTACTGGGGGAACAAGACCGGCGGCCATTGCGCGGCGGGCGTCAACGACCCGGCAAAGAAATGGTACCTCGCCGAGGGCTGTACCGCGGGCGGTTTCGAGACGTGGGTCCTGCTCCAGAACCCCGGCAGCACCGGAGCCCTCGTCAAAGTCACTTACATGAACAAGTCGGGCTCGCAGGCCGGACCTACGATAAACATGCCCGCCCACTCCAGGACGACCGTAAACGTCGCCGATACTCTTCCGGGCGACTGGGACGTATCGACACAGGTCGTCTCGGACGTGCCGGTGATAGCCGAGAGGGCGATGTACTGGGCCAACAGGAAGGCCGGCCATGACGCGGTGGGCGTTACGAGCCCGGGCACTGAATGGTACATGGCGGAAGGATGCACAGCTAACAGTTTCGAGACGTGGGTTCTGCTTCAGAACCCCGGTGACACCGCTGCCAAAGCCAGCGTTACGTACATGAACGAGTCTGGCGCGGTGGCGGGTCCCACAATAGACATACCGGCGCACTCGAGAAAATCCGTCAACGTCGCCGATACTCTTCCAAACGACATGCAGGTATCGACGAAGGTCACGTCGGACAAGCCCGTCATAGCCGAACGCTCGGTCTACTGGAACGGCAGACAGGGCGGCTCATGCGAAACGGCTGTCGGGTCTCCCAAGTTCAAATCGCTGCTGGCTGAGGGAGCGACCGACGGAGGCTTTGAGAGCTGGATACTGATCCAGAACCCGGGCCCGGTCGATGCCACCGTATATATAACCTACCTTACCGACAAAGGCGCCAAAGAGCGCGCTCCCCTTACCGTCGCGTCCGGTAAGAGGGTCTCGGTCAACGAGTTCGACGACGTAGGCGCGAGCTACCAGGTATCGGCGCAGGTCAATTCCACCGCCGCGGTTGCCGTTGAGCGCGCGGTGTACTGGAACAACCGCATCGAGGGTACGTGCTCGAAAGGATACCTCACCTGGTAAACAACTGAAGTGGTTCCGGGAAAAGTGAGTCCCCCCTCACAATTCCCTAGACAGCGAAGGGGACCCGCTCGGGTCCCCTTCTCTTATTCAAACCGGCGACCGGGGTCAGGTCTTTTATTGTTTG
>PMDX01000284.1 GCA_003154635.1 Actinomycetota bacterium
TGAAGAAACCGCCACCGTTGGTCCCGAGATCCTTGATCGACTCCTGCGAGGCCGCTGGACCCATTGCTATTGTCTGCTGAGCTCCCTCGACCGTGGTCACTTTCTTATAGGCGCTGAGATTCTGGACTGAGCCCTGCCACATGAAAATAGCAGCAAGTACTATGGACAACGGGATAAGGACCCACAGAATACCGCGTGTCAGATCCACCCAGAAGTTGCCGATCTTATCGGTCTTCTTCCTCACGAACCCCCTGATGAGCGCGATGATAACACAGAGGCCTATCGCGGGTGCCAGGAAATTCTGGACCGTCAATCCAAGCATCTGGCTCAAGTAGCTCATGGTGCTCTCGCCGGCATAGGCCTGCCAGTTCGTGTTGGTCACGAAGCTCGATGCGGTGTTGAACGAGAGAGCCGGCGTTACGCCCTTGAATCCCTGGGGGTTTCCGGGCAGGTGCCCCTGCAGCAGTAATAATACGAAGAGGAAGATCAATCCCACGAGGTTGAAGAGAAGCAAGGCGATCGTGTACTGTTTCCAGTTCATCTCGCGCTCTTCATTGACGTGCGCGACCCGATAGATACCTCGCTCGATTGGACGCAGCAGGCGATCGAGAAACGTCTTCTCCCCGCTGAAGACTTTTGCCATGTAAAGGCCAAGGGGTATTGCCAGCGCGACGAGCGCGATGATGTAGAGAATCGACTGGGTTACGGCATTGGAAGCCACTACAAGTCCTCGGCGCGGAACAGCGCGTAGATAAGGTAGCCGAGGATAAGAGCGGTAGCGATACCTCCTATTATGAAATCGGCCATGGCCTTCATCTCCAGTATCGAGAACGAATTACACTCCTGAAGCGAATATAAGGCAGTGCCAGATAAATTTTCTATTGGGAACAACGGCAAAAAGCATAAAGAAAGCATAAAGACGTGCCATTTCGAACCCTTGGGCTGTGTTCTGCGTGAGAGTGCCAGATAAGAACGGATTGCACATGAAAAGCCATATGACAGCGGCACGAAACACGTCACCACATACGACTACGATCGAGCGGGCAATAAGATAAGCGAGAGCGATGGCGCGGGGCGATCAACGGCATACGGCTACGACTCGCAGAATAGACTTTCATCCGCCACTGTTGATCCTGGGACGGGCCACCTCAAACTGACGACTTCATACACATACGATACTGTTGCAATGTCACGGCACTCTACGGTCTCTCAGACCGCCCGAAGCCGGGGCTGAGAGACACGGCTCAAGAAGTAAGGGAAGCCGGGTGAGCGCCGGGTCCAATCACTCTGTCGACGCCCCGTCCTCCGCCGCGAACACCTCCGCCGCCGCATCGATAGCGTTGAGCGCCGCGGGGAACCCGGCATACGCGGACATCTGGATCATAATCTCAATTATCTCCTCGCGGGATAGCCCGACTCTGAGACCCGCACCTATGTGGACCATCAACTGCGGCCTGGCGGTCCCCAGGGCCGTGAGGGCCGCTATAACGGCGATCTCGCGCGATCGCAGGTCGAGGCCGGGGCGCGTATAGATGTCGCCGAAAGCAAACTCTATGATGTATCGCGCCAGGTCCGGGGCGATGTCCTGGAGGCTCTCCATGACCCGCTGTCCAGCCTCACCGTCTATCTCCTTGAGCTTCTCCCAGCCCCGATCGAACCGTTCATCTGAAATAGTAATCACCATCCTTTGCTCGGCTTTTGCTGCGAACAGTTTACCGCGCACCGGTTTCGAGCGTCAGCCATGCCGGTCTTGCCTGGGACCATCTTGCTGTTTCCGGGGCGACGGCGTATAAATGCGCAATGGAATGCAGAAAGTGCGGGGCATGCTGCATAGCTCTATCGATCAGCTCGGCGATTCCCGGCATGCCGGATGGCAAGCCTGCGGGGGTGCCGTGCGTGAAACTCACGGATGACGGGCTTTGCGCGCTGTTCGGGAGCACGGACAGGCCCGCCGTCTGCTCCGCTTTCCCCCCGATGCCGGACACTTGCGGCTCTGACAGCCGGGAAGCGTTTCTCCTCCTCACGGACATGGAGCAATCCACCCGCCCCAACTGAACCGTTAAGAAAAGGTATCCCGCGCCGCAGGAACCAGGGCAATCATGAGGAATCTCAATGTGACTGTTCGGACTACCGGTGCATAATCCCCAACCAAGCGTCAAAAACACGAGAAACAGGAGATCGTATATGGAAGATGACAGGATCTCTTACCACGAGTCGGTGCGAAAGGTCTTCACGGAGAGGATCAAGCGCGACGGCATGAACAACATCTGGGACCGCTTCGAGGCGCAGGGGATGGGTGGCGACCCGGACAAGCGGTGCCCGTTCTGTATGGGAGGAACCCGCTGCGACCTTTGCTCGAACGGCCCTTGCCGCTCGGACGCCGAGAAGGACAAGCGTGGAGTCTGCGGCATCACGGCCGACGGGATGGCAATGCGCATGATGCTCCTTCGAAACGTGATGGGCGCCTCAACGTACCAGTATCACACCGAGCAGACGATCAAGACTCTGCGGGCGACCGCCGAGGGCAAGACCCCGTTCGAGATCGCCGAGCCCGGAAAGCTGAGAGATTTCGCGGGAAGGCTGGGCGTTGACATATCCGGTTCCGACTCCGAGGTGGCGGTGCGGCTCTGCGACTTTGTCAACACCGATTTCAACCGCAAGGCGGACGAGCCGAGCGTGGTGGTCGAGGCGCTTGCGCCGGTCGATCGCAAGGAACTCTGGCGCAAGCTCGATATATTCCCGGGTGGCATCTACGGCGAGATGATGAGAGCCACGAGCTCGTGCCTGACCAACGTCGACGGCTACTACGTCAGCTTAACGCTCAAGGCGATGCGCATGTCGGTGGCTATGGCTTACCAGAGCCAGATCGTAAACGAGTTCTGCCAGGATATACTTTTCGGCATCCCGCGGCCACACAAGATGCGGGTCGACCTGGGCGTGCTCGACGCCGACTACGTCAACGCCCTGCCCAACGGCCACGAGCCGTTCCTGGGCTTCGCCATGGTCCAGCTCGCGCGCAAGCCCGAGTGGCAGGAGAAGGCGGCGGCGGCCGGGGCGAAAGGCTTGAGGGTCATCGCGAACATCGAGACGGGACAGGAGATGATTCAGCGCTGGGAGATGGACGACGCCTTCTACGGGTTTACCGGCAACTGGATAATGCAGGAGGCAATACTGGCATCCGGGTGCATCGACCTGTTCGCCGCGGACATGAACTGCTCGATGCCCGTCGACCCCCAGTACGCCGAGAAGTACAAATTCAAGCTCATCCCCGTCAGCGACCTCGTCGCTTTCGAGGGCATAGAGGAGCGGCTCAACTACCTGCCCGACCAGGCCGAGGAGCAGGCGGGCAAGCTGCTCGATATGGCGATAGAAAACTTCAAGACCAGGCGGTCGGCGGTCGAGCCGGTTACCGGTCTCAGGATGGGCGAAGCCGTCGTGGGCTTCTCGACCGAGAGCATCGTGGAGGCGCTCGGCGGTACGCTCGACCCGCTGCTCGACGCCATCAAGAACGGCACGATCCGCGGCGTCGCGGGCCTGGTGTCATGCACGACGCTCAGGGACTCCGGGCAGGACACCCACACGATCGCGGTCACGCGCGAGCTCATCAAGCGAGATGTCCTCGTGCTATCGATGGGGTGTGGCAACGGAGCCGTGCAGGTAGCCGGGCTCTGCTCGCCCGAAGCGGCGGACCTGGCCGGGCCGGGGCTCAAGTCCCTGTGCGAGACGCTTGGCGTTCCTCCCGTGCTCAGCTACGGGACGTGCACCGACACGGGACGTATCGCCGATCTCATCAACTCAATTTCGGCGGCGCTTGGCGGAGTGCCCATCCCGGACCTGCCGCTCGTGGCGTGCGCGCCCGAGTACATGGAGCAGAAAGCGACTATCGACGCGGTATTCGCCCTGGCGTTCGGGCTCTACACCTACGTCAACCCGGTGCCGTTTGTTACGGGCGCACCAAACCTGGTGCAGTTGCTGACGCGGGATTGCACGGAAGTTACCGGCGGCATCCTTCATCTCGAGACCGACGCCGCGGAAGCCGCCGAGGGTATGCTCTCGCACATCGAGTCGAATCGAGGGAAGCTGGGCATCTGAGCACGGATTGATATGCCGGCGGATGGTAACGCGGCGGTAGGGCTCTTCCGCAACCTTCAGAGGCTCGAATCGAGGTATTCATCCAGCATGGCAAGAGCCTCCGGCATGTCGTCGCGGCCGAAGCCGATCCTGAAATGTTTCTCCCCGTAGTCGAAGGCGGTCGATGGCAGGATCAGGACCCCGGTCCGCTCCAGCACGTCCGAACAGAACTCCGGCGATGTCCTCTCGCCATGCAGTCGCACCAGGGCGATGCTGCCCCCGGCGGGAGCATTCCAGGAGAGCAAGCCCTCACGCCTCTCGAAAAACTCGTCGAGCTTGGAGAGGTTTCTGCCAATACACGCGAGGTTTCCGCCGAGTATCGTCTCGCGGGCGCGGAGCGCGATGAGCGACAGGATCTCCGATGGGGCCGGGGAGCAGATGGTCGTGTAATCTTTGAACGCTCCCATGCGGTCGTACAGCTCGCGGTCTCGCGTCACCAGCCAGCCCAGGCGGAGCCCCGCCAGCCCAAATGACTTGGACATCCCGAACAGGCTGACCGCCGTGTCGCAGGTATCGCATGCCGCGGGAAGGCGCAAGCCCGGGTCGAGCTCGAGGAACCTGTATATCTCGTCGGAAAACACGGTTATACCCCGCTCGGCGGCCAGGTTCATCACGGTGTCGTAAGACGCCCGGTCCAGGACGGCTCCCGTCGGGTTGTGCGGGAAGTTCATCACGATGAGGCGCGTGCTCGGCCGAACGTGTTCGCTTATGAAAGACGGGTCGAAGCGCCACCCGGCACCCTCGTCGGGGGCCCAGAGGTCGACCTCGCACCCCATCGAGCGTGCGAGCTCGTAGAGCGACTGGTAGCCGGGGAACGTGCAGATCACGTGGTCGCCCTTCTCGAGCAGGCACTGCATCGCAATGAAGATGCACTCCTCGGGCGCGGCGATCAGCACGTCGTCCGCCGTGCAGTCGGAGTATAGCCGCGCGATCTCCCGGCGAAGCTCGGGTGCGCCCTGGTACTCCGTGTATCCTAGTTTCAGGCTCTCCCACGCTTCGCGGGATTCATCGTCGGCAAGTTGCAGCAGCTCCGCGAGCGACATCGGCTCGCAGTCCGAGTTCGTAAGCGTATATTTGACGTTGAACTCGTGCGCGGCAAAAAAGCGCTCCAGTTTGAACGTGCTAATCTTCATCGGCTCAACCACCTGCTTGTTTAGAACAATGTCTGCGCCGCTAATTCTAGCATCCCCGCCGGCCCAATATTCTTGCGCTGAGTCCCTCCAGGCCCGGCTCCGGGGAGGGGAATAGGTATACAATTCTCTGGAAAGGTACTTAGAAGTGCGAGGAGGAAGCATGCCCCTTTATGCGTTTGAGGGAAAGAAACCAAGCGTTGGAAAGACGTCGTTCGTGCATCCGGATGCGGTAGTTATCGGGAACGTCAGCATCGGTGAGACGTGCTTCATTGGTGCGGGTGCCGTTTTGCGCGGGGACTTCGGGACCATAATCGTCGAGGATGGCTCGAACGTGCAGGAAAACGCGGTGCTCCACGCCGGGCCGGATACGACAACGCACCTAGGGCCGAACTCCCATATCGGGCATGGTGCGATACTCCACGGGTGCACGCTCGCTGAGCACGTCCTTGTCGGCATGGGCGCGATCATCAACGACGGCTCGCATATTGGTTACGGCGCCGTGATAGCGTCAGGCGCCCTGGTCGCTCCACATACCAAGATACCCGAGCGAAAGCTCGTCGTCGGCGTGCCGGGGAAGATCGCCAGGGACGTCGATCCCGGCATGGAAAGCTTCATCTGGGTCGGCACGCGCCTGTACCAGACCCTTCCCGAAAGGTACAGCAACACCCTCGAAAAACTCAACATCGAAGACTGCCGGGCCTGAGAAACCCCGGCGCAAGATTCTACGGGATGTTCATCACGTTGTCTCCGACCCGCACCGGCGTTCCCAGCGCCTGTGACATGCCGGCGACTTGCGATATCCACGAGTTGCCTGAGCTACCGGCCATCAACTGCGGCCTGCCGTTGCTGATATAGACGGGTCGGATCGTCGCGCCCAGTAGCCCGCGGGAGTCCATGTCCAACCTGGTGATGACCGTATAATGACCGGAATCGCTCCCCGGGCTGAACACGAAATTACCGAGCGAGTTCGCCATGAACTTGCCCTTGTAGATCTCAAAGCCCTGGACTACGTGGGGGTGGTGCCCGAGCACCAGGTCCGCCCCGCAGTCTATGGCGTAATGTCCGTAAGAAGTTTGACTCGCGTCAGGTGTGTACTTACGCTCGGTGCCCCAGTGGAACGACACCACCACGAAATCAGCGTTCGTTTTGGCCGTTCTGATATCCGCGGCCATCTGCCCGATCTCCGCCGGGTTGCAGTCACCGGGGTACCCCGCACCGGCGTACCAGCCGGAGTAGGCAATGTCATCGTAAGCCAGGAACGCTATTCGCAACCCGTTGGCGTCGAGATACGCGGGCGCGTGCGCCGATGCGTAGTCGACCCCCGCGCCGCAGTGCTTTATCCCGTTGGCGTCAAGGTAGCTGAGGCAATCCACGAGCGACTGCCCGCCATAGTCCCTCGAATGGTTGTTTGCCTGGGATACTACGTCCACCCCGCCCTGGTCCCTCAGGAAAGGCAGCACCGCCGGGTCGCCGCGGAAGGTGAACGACTTGCCCGGTATCGCCGAACCCACGTACGAGAGCGTGCATTCGAGGTTCGTGAACGTCAGCGTCGTCGAGCGCATCATATCCCCGAGGGCTGACCACGGATACGCGTATCCGTTTGCGGCAAGTATCGGCGACATGTCCCCACCCAGGTTGGTATCACCCACGGCGGTCAGGCTCCACTTCGTCGTGCTGTAGTAGTTGAAGTACATCGGTCGCTCGGCGACCACCCGCGCGCCCCCGGCGGCATCGACCTTTGCGGAGAAGTCGTGGGCCGCATCGTTCCCCTCGCCGAGCACCTGCTTGACGTCGATCGTGTAACGGCTGTTCGGCGCCACCGTCACCTGCTGGTTCTTGCTTCCACCGTCACCCAGCATGTAGGTCACGGTCACGTTCGCCGGAGTCGCGCCCGGATTCTGAACGCAGATATACGGGGCGAAATCGGGGCGGCACGTGCCCTCGGCGAAGTAGAAAGACGAAGCCGGGGCCGGCGCGCCAACGACGTCGTGACCGCCGGTCCACACACCCTTGTATGCGAAGTACATGGGACGCTCGGCGATTATGCCGGTTGCGCTGGTAGTCTCGACCTTTGCGGAGAAGTCGTGGGCCGCATCGTCGTGTTCGCCCAGGATATCTTTCACAACCGCGGTCGCCCTCGAGTTCCCAGCGACTGAGAGAGACTGCTCGCGCGTGGTTCCGTCACCGAGCATATACGTAATCTTTACCGACGCCTTGTTCGAAGCTGGATTCTGAATACAGATGTAAGGATCGAACCCGGGTCGGCATGTGCCCTCGGCGAAATAGAAGGCCTTTGCGGGCGCCAGCGCTCCGACCACATCGTGGCCGCCCGTNNCGCTCGGCGACAATGGCGACACCGTTCGTCGACTCGACCCGGGCGGAGAAATCGTGGGACGCGTCATCACCCTCCCCGAGTGCCTGCTTCACCGTGACCGTGGCTCGCGAGTTCTTTCCAACGGAGAGCTGCTGCTCTTTCGTCCCGCCGCCACCCAACATGTAAGTTATTTTTACCCGGGCCTCCCCACCAGAGGGGTTCTGAACACAGATGTAAGGATCGAAGCCGGGGCGGCACGTGCCCTCCGCGAAGTACCAGGCCTGCCGGGGCGCGGTCGCC
>PMDX01000165.1 GCA_003154635.1 Actinomycetota bacterium
CTTCGACGTTGCCGAGGCCGTTCTGCAGCGAGATTATGCCTCTTTGCGATTCCAGCGCGGGTTTCAGGTCGCGAAGAGCTTCGGCTGTGTCGTATGACTTCACCGAGAGAAGCGTCCACTCCGGTTTGAAGCCGCTCTCCATCACGGCTTCGATGGTTGACGATGCCTTTATGTCGGGTGCCCTGTGTGAGCCCCAAATACCCGATATCTCGAGTCCGCCGGATTTGACCGATTCTATGTGCGGGCCCTTGCCGAGGAGGTGCACCTCGTGTCCCTCAAGGTGAAGAAAACCGCCTATCACAGACCCTATCGAACCCGCGCCCATCACAAGAAATCTCAATTATTCCTCCATCCCGCGCCGCTTTAATGCGCCTTCGATGATGATAGCCAACGGGCGCTGTTCTCACAACGCCGAGTAACGGACGCGGGCGCGCAAGCGCGTCGTCATCGTGCGCTATAATGGCCTCGAAAGGAGAGAAGTGGACGACGAATTGACGTTACCGTGGCCCGATGAGGCCGAAACCGAAGATACAGGGACCGGGTCGGCCGGGAAAAACGAGAAACAGATACCCTCGGCTCCCCGCGCGCGAAAGCGACGCCCGAAGACCCCGCCTCCGCCCGCCGAGCCCGACGAAAAGGTCCTGACGGTAGGCGATGTAAACAGGCTCGCCAGGCAGTCGCTCGAGAGGATAACCGTGACCGTCAGAGGCGAGATATCCGGGCTCAACGCTCGCTATCCTTACTACGTGTACTTCGACCTGCGAGACAGCGAGGCCTCGCTGCCTGCGCTCATGCAGAAGCGCCAGTTCGACGAACTCGACTTCCCGCTCGAGGACGGAGCGTCCGTGGTCGTCCGTGGTACGCTCACGCTCTACGAGAGGCAGGGCAAATATCAGATTCGCGTCCGAGAGATCAGGCCTTTCGGAGAGGGCGAGATACAACGCCGTATCGAGGTTCTCAAAAAGAAGCTCCAGGCCGAAGGGCTCTTCGATGACTCTCGGAAAAAGCCGTTGCCTTCTTTCCCCGGTCGCATAGGTGTTGTGACATCCACAAGAGGCGCGGCCATAAGGGACGTCACCGTGACCTTGCGGCGCCGGTTTCCACCGGCGAGGGTCTTTGTCAGGGGCGTGCGCGTCCAGGGCGAAGGGGCGGTCAAACAGATCTGTGACGGCCTCGAGTTCTTCGACAGCCGCTGGCCGGTCGACCTGGTGATACTCGCTCGCGGAGGCGGTTCGATCCAGGATCTCGAGCCTTTCAGCACCGAGCCGGTGGCGCGCACTCTCGGCGGCATGAGCGTTCCGGTCGTTACCGGGATAGGTCACGAGCCGGACGTCAGCATCGCCGACCTCGTTGCGGACCGGCGCGCGAGTACCCCCACTGCCGCCGCTGAAGCGGCGGTTCCGGACAGGCACCAGGTGAACGCGCTTCTGGGCAAGGCCGCCGCGACTCTGCGCCGTCATGCGGCCTCCGACCTCAAGGCCGGCGAAAGGCTTCTCGAAAGCATTCGCCGGAGGCCGCTCTACAGGGGTTCCGAATTCCTGCTCGCTTCGTTTATGCAGAGGTTCGAGCGCGCGGCGGTGTCCCTTCCGGAAAGCCCTCGAAGGGGCCTTACTCGAAACGCCCACCGTCTCGCGGTACTGGCGAGCAGGCCTGTCTTCAGGCTCAAGGGAGAGCTGCTCTCGGGGGCTTGCGCGGGGCTTGCGACGAGGCGGTCGCGCCTTTCCCTGGCGGGGGTCAGGGTTATAGAAAGGGAGACCGGCACGCTTGAGAGAATTAAGGCTCGAGCGCAGGCTTTGAGCCCCATAGCCGTTCTCGAGCGCGGCTATTCGATAACGTTTGACGGGCGTACCGGAGCGGTGGTCCGCGCCCCCGACGAGGTGGATGTCGCGACACCGTTGACGATAAGGCTCGCCAAAGGCGTCATAGACGCCCAGGTAACGGGCAAAGAAAAGGAGTGAGTCCGCTTGGCGACGGAAAACGAACCCACGTTCAAGTCCGCGATCGAAGAGCTCGAAAAGATCACTGACTCTCTCGAGAGTGGCGAACTCGAGCTCGAGCAGAGCCTGGCGCTTTTCGAGCGCGGGGTGTCGCTCATCAAGTACTGCCAGGACAGGCTCGACTCAACCCAGGCAAGGGTCGAGCTGCTGGTGGACTCCCTCGAAGGCGAGGTCGAAGCGGTGGCCCTCGACGACGAGGTCACCGAAAGCTCCGATGAAGATTGAGCCTCCCGGGCGCGGGCGGCTTTAGAGCATCAACGCCGCTCCCATAGCGAGAATCGTCGGTGCCATCGTCTGAGCATGCGTCGATGCCGCGATTATCGCTATGATCGCCCAGATCAGTGCGATCAGGAGGACCACCCCGATCTGTATGAACCCTAAAATGATCCCGGCCGTGGCGAAGCTGTCGCCCTCGACGTGGCCGCCGCTCTCCTTGATGTGGCCTCTTGCGATATATCCGAACACCACCGCGAGGACACCGAACACCAACGGGCAGAAGAAGAACCCGCCGATCCCCATTATCAGCGCAGCAATGGCCATCCCGTCGGTTGGTGTCGGTCGCGGCACCTGCGGATAGTAGCCGGGTGGCGGTACGGGCGCGCCCGGAGGAGGCGGGGGTCCCGGGGCGTGAGGTGGCCCGGTGAGCATCCCCGGCGGTGGAGGCACGACGCCTGGAGGAGGCGGCATCATACCGGGTGGAGGCATGGTTCCGGGCGCACCGGCCTCCCCTTCGGGAGG
>PMDX01000238.1 GCA_003154635.1 Actinomycetota bacterium
GAGCCGGGTCTCTCAGGCCCGGGTCCGTCTTGACCCGACTGGGTTATTTGCTGCGCCATCGAAGTTTTTCCTATTGAAATAGATTGTTGTCTTTGCGCAGTTTGGATGCCTCTTCACTGAGGCTCTGAGCTTGTTGGCCGAGCGCGGTCTCCTCGTTGTAAAACGCGGTCCTTGCCTGCTTGTAAGCGTCCGGTGTGAGGGTGCCGGAAGCGAGCATGGCGTTGATCTTGTCGACATACGTCACGATGGCTTTGATGCTCTGCTCTGTAAGCCGCAGTATCTGCAACTGTAGTTTCGCGAACTCACTGTACTTGGGCACGCCCTTGAGATCCAACATTTCCTCGTAGGTCTTTATTATCTCTTCGGTTGTTTTCAAAGCCGCATCCGTCTTAGCCTTGATACCAGTTGCGGCGGCGGCCCATTTAGTTTTATCGGGAACTGATCCTTCAGGGGTCTCTGAATCAAGTGTCTTGAATTCCTGCGTTAGCTTAGACACTTCGGTATTCATCTGACCTGCTGCATCGTTCGCCTTGATCGCGAGGCTCTTCGCCTGACCCGTCGAGCCACCACCACCACACCCCGGCAGCAACAGAGCCGCGGTCGCTAAGGACACCGCGATCACCAGTATCACTGCAAAGGCCGCAGGTCTCTTCATTAGTGCTCCTTTCACGAGTGCTCCGGACGCTTTGCCGTTTCACTTCCAAGAATATAAGCGGTCATCCCCTCAAAGCACAAGCATATTTACGGTAGGGTATCATGGTCGTAGCTGAGCAACCGGACAGGGGGTTTACAAATGGTGGATGAAGCGACTCTCGAGCTCACATGGTACGGTCACGCGATGTTCAGAACAGCCGGTAGCGGCCGTACGATCGTGATCGATCCGGTGCCTCCGCAAGTCGGTTACAGATACGACCCCGTCCCCGCTGATATCGTTCTCATGACTCACGGCCATTTCGACCATACTTATATGGATGGTGTTTCGGGTAACCCCAGGACGTTATCCACAGCGGGCACGTTCGACGTCGACGGGCTGGCCGTCAAGGGTTACGAGGGGCTCCACGACGCAAAGGGAGGTCAGGAGCGAGGTCCCGTCGCCATCTTCTCCTGGGAGCAGGCCGGCTTGAAGCTGGCCCACTTCGGAGACGTCGGAGACCGTCCAGCCGAAGAGACGATGCAGAACCTCAAGGGCCTCGATATCGCGATGATGCCTGTCGGAAGCGTCTACACGGTGGACGCCACCGGAGCGCTTGACCTCGTGAGTGAACTCGCTCCATCGATCGTGATCCCGATGCATTACGGAACGCCCGACTGCGTTATACCCCTCGACCCGGTGGAAGAATTCACGGGTAAGTTCGGCGGGGTGACCCGCTTGATCGAGCAGAGGCCGCTCACGGTCTCCAGGGCGGATATTCCCGATGCCACCGAGGTCTGGGTTCTGCCGTACCGATAAAGAACCGGCGCCGTTACGCTCCTCGCCTGCTATCATTGACCCGTGGTTAAAAGTTCCGAACTCGTCAATCAAATACCGGCGCTCGTCATGCGTGTGGGCGAGAAGGTCGGCTCCGAAGGTGGCGAGCTTTACATCGTCGGGGGATGGGTGCGAGACCGTATCATGGGTCGCGACAGCGCGGAGGNNCCAACCTGCCCGCGGCCAGGTTGCGCCGGGCGTTAAGGGGTCTTGGCTCCGTCTTCGATATCGGTGAGAAGTTCGGTACGATTGGACTCCGAGCCGACGATACCCTGCTGGAGATAACCACCTTCCGCAGCGACGAATATACGCCGGGGTCGAGGCACCCGGAGGTCACGGCCGTCGCCAACATCGAAGCCGACCTCTCACGCAGGGATTTCACGATCAACGCGATGGCTCTCTCAGTCGCTCCCGAGCCTGGAGTCCTCGCGGACCCCTTCGACGGCAGGCTGGATATAGAGCGGCGCCTGGTGAGGACGCCCGGCGAGCCGGCTCCTCGGATGGCAGAAGACCCTCTGCGCATGATGCGTGCCGTCAGGTTCTCCGCACAGCTCGGGTTCGAGATCGATACCGTCCTGCTCGAGGTGTTGCGCTCGGGCGCTGCAATGCTCGAGGACATCTCGTGGGAACGAAGACGGGAAGAGCTCGAGAAGATACTCGTTTCTGAAAGCCCCGCAAGCGGCCTTCGAACCCTCGTGAAGACCGGATTGATGGAGCACGTCTCCCCCGAGATAGCGGCAATGGAGGGAGTGGAGCAACCTCCCTCGTACCACCGGGCGGACGTGCTCGAGCACACCCTGCTGACCGTCGGTTGCGTCAGCCCCGACCCGCTGCTGCGGCGCGCGGCCCTGTTCCACGACGCGGGGAAGCCGCCCGCAAGAGTCACCGAGCCCAAGACGATGTTCCCCGACCACGACAGGATAGGAGTCGAACTCACAACACAGGCCATGCGGCGGCTTCGCTACGGAAACGAGGATATCCGGAAGACCGTCTTTATCGTCCGCATGCACATGCGGCCGATCCACTACCGTAGCGACTGGAGCGACGCGGCCGTCCGCCGGCTCGTCCGCGACTGCACGTTGATGAAAGACTGCGAGGTGGCCGTCCCGCTCGAGGTGGTCCTCGCAGTGGCCAGGGCCGATATCCTTGCGGGGAACGAAGAGAAAGCCACGGTGTTCCTGGGGCTCGTGGACGAGCTCGAGGGCCGCATCGAAGCTCTCAGGGCCGAGCAGGCCATCGAGAGTATTCGCTCACCGCTCGACGGTCGCGAGCTCATGGCTATCTTCGACCTGGGGCCGGGTCCATGGATCGAGGACGTGAAAGAGCACCTCGTCCAACTCATGCTCGAAGGCGAACTCTCCCCCGACGACAAAGAGAAAGCCGCCAACCGCGCCAGGATCTTCCTCAACGAAATAACCTCTCCCCTCTGAGTGAGATCAGCGTGGGGGAGGCGTTACAGGCGACGGTACACGGTGCCTGTTATTCATCAGTACAGGTCTTCCCACGGCTTGATATCGAGCACGGGTGTGCCGTCGATAGCGTCGAGGTCGCGGACGGTCAGCACGTTCCCGTCGATTCCGACGAGCTCCACAACGGACAGGCCGATCGGGTTCGGCCTGTAAGGAGACCTCGTTGCGAACACGCCACGCTCCGGCCTGTTCGCGTCACCCCTCGGATGGATCACGAGCCTGTATCCCTCGGCCCGGTCAAAGCGGAAGATCACGTAGAGGCGGCCGTACCTTTCGAGCTGGAACAGGCCCTCCGCGAAATCGTCGAGAATCCTTATCCTGGAAATCGTCTCGTGGAAGATGTCGGGGTCGTCCTGTATTCCCTTGAAATCACTCTCGACGAATCCTATGGGTATGAACTCGCAATCCGACAAGGCACAACCCCCTCCATCAGAAACTCTTGGTCAGGCCGTCCGTCTAATACTATGATATCAGCAGGTCGAAAGCCGGCTCGAAAACGCGGAAGGTTCCATGAACAACGAAAACAACGCTTCGAACCTCAGGTGTCCCGAGTGCGGCAAGCAGTACAATGACATGCTTCCCTCTTTCTGCTATGCGTGCGGCACGCAACTGCGTTTCACCGCGCAGCGGTCGGCCGGCGTTCCGCAGACACCTGACGACAGGGCGACTCCCACCTCGGTCAAACCACGCGGCAGGCGCAGGCTTGTAATTGCCCTGGCAGTGACGCTTCTCGCGATAGCACTGGTCGCTGGCGGGGTAGTCGCCGGCATACTTCTGACGCGAGGAAGCAAGGGCACCGCCGTGCTGCCCACGTCAGCCGAAGGGCTTCGCGAATCGGTGAAACAGTGCGAGCGTTATCTCAACGAAAGCGGCAAGACCCTGGCGGCGGGCCGCGCGCAAGGCGGGACGATCTACTCCATCAAAGCCCGGCTCGACACGGTGGGTAATAATATCTCGGGAGAAGAGACTTTCCTGTTCAAGAACCGCAGTGACGCGACACTCAACGAGATAGTCCTGAGAGTCTATGCCAATGACTCCGATGCGACCGGCGGAAAAGGCTCCGCCGTCATCACCGATCCATTGGTCTCCGCGAGCAAGACGACGACGAACCTCAACGGGTCGCTCCTCAGCGTCAAGCTGCCGCGGGGTCTCGCGCCGGGCGCCGAGACGGTCGTCAGCCTGTCGTTCAGCGAACAGGTACCGGAAGTCCAGGGCGGTCTTTCCGGCCTGAGCGACCTGATGGGCAGCGGGCAACCAACAGGTGGCTACGGCATATTCGGGCACGACAAGAACACGTATGACCTCGGCTACTTCATGCCGATTGTGGCGAGGTACACGAACGGGGTGTGGGAAAACCGACCGGTCCCGCAGTGGGGTGACCCGGCGGATTATGAATGCGCGTACTTCACCGTTTCCCTCGATGTTCCGGAAGGCTTCACCGTTGCCGCGCCAGGAATTCAGACCCAGGATAGTGACGGCGCGGGAAGGCACGTCTATGCTTTCGCCGCGGGTCCGGTCCGCGACTTCACGGCGCAGGCAAGCGCCTCCTATGCATCAGTGAAGCGCACGGTAGGCGACACGACCGTGACATCTTACTATCTCAAGGATTCGAGCGGCGGCGGCGCAAAGACGCTCGGTTTTGCGGTCAACGCGCTGAAGCAGTACAACGAACATTTCGGCGCATACCCGTACACGAGGTTCAATGTCTGCGAGGCGCCGCTGGGTGGCGGAGCGGCGGGGATGGAATACGCGGGTCAGGTGCAGATCGCGCAGATGCTATACAGTCTCGGCTCTAAGACGCAGTCGCCGAACTCCCTCAAGGACTTAAATGGAGACAACTTGAGTGACTTGCTCAATACGCTCGGCGGCGGGCTGCTCGGTGACACGCTCGAGTTTACGGTCGCGCACGAGGTATGTCACCAGTGGTGGGGGCTCGTCGTGGGTAGCGACTCCATCGACCACGCGTGGCAGGACGAGTCGCTGGCCAACTATTGCAGCGTCCTGTACTTCAAATGGCAGCACGGCGAGAAAGCCGCGAAGACACAACTGGAGACCGAGATCACACTTCCGTTCTCTGCCGCCTCGCTCATGGGCGGCGGAGACGATGCGCCGGTAGACCAACCTTCCGCCGCGTTCAAGAACGAAACACAGTACACAGCCATCATCTACTCCAAGGGCGCCCTCTTCTTCCAGGCGCTTCAGCAGAAGATGGGAGCGGCCGCGTTCGACAAAAGCCTGGGGCAGTATTACGACAAGTATGCTTTCCTCAACGCCACACCGGACAACCTGGTCCAGGCTTTCGAAAGCAACTCCGCCGACGCGCCAGCCGTCGCGGCGCTGCACGAGCGCTGGATAAAAGAGACCCATGCCGCCGAAGACATAACGTCAACGGTCCCCGGCACCGACCTCCTCAACAACCTCTTGAAGCAGGTGCCCGGAGGCGAGAACCTCGACCTGGGTCCGCTCCAGGACCTGCTCAAGCAGTACCTGAACAACGGTAGCTCGCCGCAGAACAACAGCTCTCCCCTTCCTACCAGCGAACCCAACCTCACCATCTGATTTAACCCGCTCCCGGCTTTGCGCGCATGCAAGGCGTACGGCTGAATCCGCGGGACCGCAACCGTTTTCCTTCTTTGCGTTACTTTCTCCGTGTATTAGTATAGTGCTCGCGGTTGGAGAACCTTGTCGGGAGGGAGGTTGTGAAGTGGAAAAGAAATATCCTTATTTCACTGAAGAACATGACATGCTACGGCAATCGGTCAGGGAGTTTGTAGACAAGGAGGTCGCCCCCTACGTTGACGCCTGGGAAGAGGCGGGCGAATATGACATGGCGGCCTTTCGAAAGATGGGTGAGCTTGGCTTTCTCGGCTTACGCATGCCCGAGAAGTTCGGGGGCGGCGAAGCCGATTACTGGTCGATAGTCCTTCTCTTTGAAGAGCTGGCGAGGAGTGGGTGTAGCGGCTTCACGACCGCGGTCGGTGTGCACATGGAGGTTGCCATGCCGGCGATCATCCACTACGCCACCGACGAGCAGCTCCAGAAATACCTGGCGCCGGCCATAAATGGCGAGAGCCTCGGAGCGCTTGCGGTTACAGAGCCCGAAGCCGGTAGCGACGTCGCCGCGATGTTGACCACCGCGGTAGAGGACGGCGATTCGTACGTCCTGAACGGCAATAAGATATTCATCACGAACGGAGTACGTTCTGACTGGATCGTAGTAGCCGCCAAGACGGACAAGGATGCGGGGTATGGCGGCATCACCGAGTTCATAGTCGACACAGACACACCGGGCTTCGAGGTCAGCCGCAAGCTGGACAAGGTGGGGCTCAAGAGCAGCGACACCGCGGAGCTCTTCTTTACGGACATGAGGGTTCCAAAGAAGAACATCCTGGGCGAGGTCAACAAAGGCTTCTTCCAGATCATGAACAACTTCGTTCCGGAGCGCCTTCTCATCGCGGTCGGTGCTTACGCCGGTGCCGAGCTCGTTCTCAAGATGGCGATAGATTACGCGAAGGAGCGCCAGCAGTTCGGCAAACCCCTCTCACGCCACCAGCATATCGCTTTCAAGCTAGCCGAGATGGCCACCAAGGTCGAAGCCATCAAAGAGCTCTCGTACAGGGCGGCTGACATGTACAACCGCGGGCTGGACGCGATCAAGGAGGTCTCCATGGCAAAGTGGTACGCATCCGAAGCTGCCAATGAAGTCGTCTATGATGCCATGCAGATCATGGGTGGTTACGGATACATGATGGAGTACCCGATGCAGAGAGCGTGGCGCGATATGCGCATCATGACTATTGTCGGTGGCACAACCGAAGTCCAGAAACTCATCATCACCAGGTCACTCGGCCTGTAGCCATTCGCCTGAGATAAACTTGAGCCGGGCCTCTCCAGGCCCGGCTCTTTCTCATTCGTAACATCTTTTAACAACTATTAGCAAACCGTTTCAAAATTAATCATTTCTTTCATGGTCCTTAAAGTATAACTCTAGTGTTTACAATGGTTGTAATAGCCAATATAATATCAATACTGTCCGTATGGGTCCCGAGCAGGGCCCGGTTTTATGCTGCCAGCCCCACCTTCAAGAAGCTCCCGAGAGACACGATGAAGTAGCTACCATTCCCTTTTTGGAAGGATTTGTTCGTGGTTGCCCGGAGGCCGTTATTTCTCAAGACCGGTACGGTTGAGATCGATTATGCAGAGACTGCCAGTCCACGTGCCTCATAAGCAGAAAAAGGAAAAATGATGGTAGAATCTAAATATTTAGTTGAGATGTCAGTTAGAGCTGGAGTACAAGAAAACCCATGGGGGCATATCGATTACACGGTGACGGTGATGCCACTCGTCAACTGGATCAAGAAATATATGCCCTATGTCCTCATTGTAGTCATCGTAGGTGGCACCATCTTTATGGCCGCGAGCTGCAAGGGGTCGACGGTCGCGTTCTCTAATAGCTCCAAGGTCGCCACGCTTAACATCGACGTTGCCGATTCTCCGGCCGAGATGTCGAAAGGCCTGATGGGTCGCGAGACCCTTGGTGAAAATTCCGGAATGCTCTTTGATTTCAAGACCGATACCGCAACGGCGTTCTACATGAAAGACACGACAATCCCTCTCTCGATCGCGTTTATCGATTCGAGTGGCAAGGTCCTCGGTGTGAGGGACATGAAACCGCTCGACCTGACACCGATCGAGCCACCCGCGCGATACAGGTATGCGATAGAGGTCAACCAGGGCTGGTTTACCCGCAACAGCATCAAACCCGGATACCGGGCCACCATAGATTTCTGAGTCTCAGGGAACGGACGAGCACCCGAGCGAAAAAGCCCGGCTATGGCAGCCGGGCTTTTTCATTGCCCCTCGCCCTGCAGTTTGAGAGAACAGGAAGACTGTGGTCTTGCTCCCCATTTCAAGCCGGGCTGCGGTGACCTCTCTCGAGATCCAATAACTTGAGCCGGGCCACGTCGACCCGGCTCAAGCTTGCTCTATAGTTGCTGTCTTTCCTTACGCGCTGACCATGGCAACCGCGTTGCCGATTGAGGTCTCCTCGGGACGCTCCTTGGTGCGGACCTGGAAGATGATCTTTCCGCCGCCTTCATCCCACATCTCGGTGACGATGGTCTCGCCCGGGAAGACATGACGGGTGAAGCGTACCTTAACTGACTTGAACTTCTCCGGGTCGTTGTCGCAGTACTCCTTGAGCACGGCCCTGCCGGCAAAGCCGAAGCTGCAAAGACCATGGAGAATGGGTTTCTCGTAACCGGCCATCGCGGCGAACCCGGGATCCGCGTGCAGCGGGTTGATGTCACCCGAGAGCCTGTAGAGAAGCGCCTGCTCGGGATGAGTCGGAGCTTCGACGACCTTGTCGGGAGGACGGTCCGGGGGCTCGTTGCCCGCCGCCGGGCCCTTCTCGCCACCAAATCCTCCCTCACCGCGGATGAACGTGCCGAATACGTTGTAGTACACAACCTCGCCGGTCTCGTCCACCGTCTCGGCCTCGAGCTCGATGAGCGCGCCCTTGCCCTTGTCGTAGATGTTGATGATCTTGGGCGTGGTCGTCAGCGTTCCACCGGTTGGCGTGGGCTGCTTGCGGACCTCGAGGTACTGCTCGCCGTGCAGCAGCATCATGAGGTTGATGTCGACGCCAGGCGCGCCGAGCAACCCCATCAGTGCCGGGAACGGTGGGATGACACCAAACGTAGGCAGCGCCCCGAGCCCCGGCGGGTTCTCGTAACAGAACTTCAGGTCATCAGGGTCGGAACCCGCTCCTACGCCCAGCGCGTAGAGGATCAGCTCTTTCTGCTTGTACTCGTAGTTCAGCGTGGGCAGCACCGCGCCAACAGCCTTGGACAGATCTATCGGCATGCTTTAACCTCCTCAGCGTCGTTGAGGGTGCTTTGATACGCACCCCCTTGTTGGAAGAGGACCGTCCTACATCTGAAGGTGGCTCAGCGAATGCCCCGTCTGCGCGGTAGCCCCTTCGTACTCGACAGCGCCTTCCAGGCTCGCGATCTCGCCGATCTTTGCCGCAATGTCGTCGGGCGTCACGGCCGCCGCGTCATCGAAGAAGACACCGGGGCCTTCGACCATCGCCGCGCGGCTGAAGTAGCCCGCGCCGGCCACGAAGATCTGCCCTGAAAGCGTGCATGCCTCACTGACGGCGTATGCGGCAATCGGTGAGACGAACTCGGGCTTGAGCATCTCAATTACCTGCGGAGGCATTACCGTCGCGGTCAGGCGCGTGCCCGCAACCGGGACCAGCGTGTTAGCCAGGATGTTATACTTTGCGCCCTCGAGCCTTACCGAGAGCATCATGCCCGCGATGCCCATCTTGGCAGCGCCATAGTTTACCTGTCCGAAGTTGCCGTAGATGCCGGCAGCCGACGAGGTCGACAGTATGCGTCCATAGCCGGCCTCACGCATGTAAGGGAACGCGGCTTTGGTGCAGAAGAACGTGCCTGAAAGGTGGACGTCCATGATGAGTTGCCAGTCCTGGATCTCCATCTTCATGATGCTCTTGTCACGCAGGATGCCCGCGTTATTGATGAGGATGTCGATCTTGCCGAAACTGTCTATCGCCGTCTTGATGATTTTCTGAGCGCTGTCCCACTCTGACACGCTGTCATAGTTTGGAACGGCTTCGCCGCCCAGCGCCTTTATCTCGTCGCAGACTTTCTGGGCCGGAGTGTTGTCGCCACCGACACCATCCATCGACCCGCCCAGGTCGTTGACGACGATTTTTGCACCGCGGCTGGCAAGAAGAAGCGCGTGTGCACGGCCCAGCCCTCCCCCCGCGCCGGTGATTACGGCAACCCGGTCATCATACCTGATATCGTCAGCCATACTCTATCTCCTTTCGTCCATACCCCACTGAACTAAAGTAGTGCCATCCAGTAACGCAATTATACTATTCAATCAGCGTGGGCTTATGCAAGCCGAACGTACTCATTCTTGATAATATAGGTAGCCGGTAAGCATTAGCGTTGAAGGCCCTATCGGCCGGGCACTGAGGAAAGGGTGAAGCAGATGTTCAAAGAGATGTTTGACCTGACCGGGAAGGTGGCTGTGGTGACGGGCGGAAGCCGTGGTATCGGCGAGGCGATCGCGATGGCTCTGGCCGAGTACGGGGCGAAGGTCGTCCTCTCCAGCCGAAAGATCGAAGGCCTCAACGCGGTCAAGGAAAAGATCGAAGCCGCGGGCGGAGAGGCGACGTGCATCCCCGCCCACATGGGCAAGATGGAATCGCTCAAAGGCATAGTCGATGGCGCCGTTGATGCTTACGGCACTATCGATATCCTCGTCAACAACGCCGCGACCAACCCCGTCTTCGGGCCGCTTATGGATGCCGACGAAAAGGCGTGGGACCAGATAATGAACGTCAACCTCAAGGGCGTTTTCTTCCTGACCAAGATGGTCGGCGACGTCATGCTCGCAAAGGGAGGCGGCTCGGTCATAAACATGAGCACCGAGGCCGCGGTCAAGCCGACGCCGATGCTCGGGATGTACAGCATCAGCAAGGCCGGCATCGACATGGTGACCAAGTCATTCGCCCAGGAATGGGGGCCAAGCGGTATCAGGGTAAACGGTATCGCCCCGGGGCTAGTCAAGACTCACTTCAGCCAGGCGCTCTGGGCCAACGAAGACATACTGAAGATGGCCACGGCCAAGACACCGCTGGGCAGAATGGCCGAGCCCAACGAGATTGCCGGCCTTGCCGTCTTCCTGGCTTCTGACGCATCCAGCTTCCTGACGGGCGTAACGATCCTTGCCGACGGTGGCGGCCTGCTCGGCTGACCAGACTTGCGAGAACGACGGCATGCCTTACTTTGCCGGGTAATCGAGGTCTCCGAGTAGCGGCTCGATCAACCTGTAAGGATATCCGGAAGACATGTTAGCGGGAGTGTTGCCGCCCCAGGTAACTCCGCCAGCGCAGAAATACGTGATATTACCGGCATCCAGCACGTAAGGCATCACCGACGAGTTGCGGCATATGGACATGTCGGCCACGGCGTTCTTGCCATACTTCTCAATTCTTGCCGAGAGCTCTTCACTCTTTGTGAGCCTCTTGATCGCCGCATCGAACCACTTCGACCTGTAGAGCTGGCCCAGCAGACGGTTGGATGCGTGCGACAGCAGGACCTTGACGCTCAACCCACGCTCGCCGACCCCGAGCGCCGACCATCCGATCTTGCCTGTGTACTTCTTCTGCATGACGTTCGGCCCGAGGGCTTCGGCGATCTTGCGTAGTTGAGCGGGCCGCCCACGCACTATAACGATGTCCGGTACGACGCCATCCGGAAAGCTGGACAGCGGAGCGACATAGACCCCGGCAATGACGCTATCCAGGCGCGGCTCGAGGCTATTCTCAAAATCACTCTCTGCTTCCTTGAGCCCAAGGATGATCGGTGACCATCTGCAGACGCCGATTGAACCTGGAGCGACCACCAGCCCTTTGCCGAAAGTCGCGTTCCTCACGGCGTCACAGTAAGAGATTCCGGCGAAGATCTCGACATCTTCAAAGCCATCCAGTGAATCGGTCAGGAATTTTACGCCGACGAGTGGGAGTTCGAGCTTGATAGTTTCCATCAGGGGTTCCCTTCCTTGATCCGCGGAGGTACCGTCGTGCCCGCCACCGCCGAACGGTCAGTCATAAGCGTGATGAATACTATCACTACCCGTACAGCCGTCAAGAATCTGGCATCAGCGCAAACAAAGAGCCGGGTTTGGAGAGACCCGGCGCAAGAAGTAAACACTTGAGGGCGGTCTCTCGGGCCGCCCTTGGCCGGGCCTGGGGAGGCCCGGCTCAAGCTTTTTCTCAATCCGGTGTTTTCAAGTCATGATCGTCTTGACGCCGGCTCAGTCGATTTTCTTGAACATCTTCTGGGGAGCGCCGCAGATGGGGCACTTATCGGGTGCTTCTCCCTCGACTGTGTTTCCACAGACCTGGCAAACGTAGTAGACAGTGTCTTTGTTGTCGCCCAGCTTGTCCAGTGCCTCCTGGTAAAGCCCGGCATGGATCTCTTCGACCGCATTCGCGTTCTTGAATGACATCTCCGCGGCGCTGTTGCCTTCTTTCTGCGCAACATCGATGAAATCGGGATACATCACGGTGAACTCGTGGGTCTCCCCGCCGATCGCCTCTTGAAGGTTCGCCTTGGTCTCTCCGATGCCCCCCATGACTCGAAGGTGGGCGTGTGCGTGAACGGTCTCCGCATCCGCCGCTGCCCTGAACAGTCTAGCGACCTGCTCGTAACCCTCATCGTCTGCTTTTTTAGCGAAAGCCAGGTACTTGCGGTTTGCCTGTGACTCCCCGGCGAAGGCGTCTTTGAGGTTGTCTGTAGTCGACATCTCTTCTCCTTTCCTCCTGTCTCTCCCCGCCCGCTCGCAGGGAGTGAGCCTGTCAGTTCGATTCTTGATTATCTGCGTTCCCGGAGCCGGACGCGCCTGTAATATCCATGCAAGAGCGTACCATCGATCAAACGACCCGGATATCGCTGTTGCCTTTTTCTAGGGGACCAACCCGAATCCTTCAGTTTTTCGTGAATGCTGACGAAACTTACTCTCCGGTGATGAATCCACTAGAGGATTTGGGCTGCTTATCTTATTCTATAATCCGAACGACGATATTAATGCCCCGGTACACTCTTCGGGCTTGAGGGAGGTTCATAGATGTACGTGGTCGTGGTCGGCTGCGGAAGGGTCGGTTCGCAACTCGCCGGGTTCCTCTCCGAGGAACGGCATTACGTGACGGTCGTCGACCGTGACGCCGGCGCTTTCAAGCGCCTCAAGAAGTCGTTCAAGGGCGGGACGCTCGTCGGCGACGCGCTGCATGACGATGTCCTCGTAAGAGCGGGCATCAAGCAGGCCGAGGGATTCGCGGCCGCAACAGCCTTCGACGATACGAACCTCGCGATATCCGAGTCGGCTACCGAGGTCTTCCACGTGCCCAAGGTCGTCTCGCGACTCATCGACCCGAAGAGGGAGCGAACGTTCGCACGCAAGCACATCGACTACGTCGACAGCACTACGATGATCTCGGGGCGCATCAAGTCACAGTTGTTCCAGGGTCCCGACTCGATCGTCCAGCAGGATCGCACCGAAGTGGGGATCCAGGTAATCGAGTTCGGAATAGGTGACGAAGCCAACGGCAAGCCCGCCATCAGTCTCAACTACGGCATCAGCTCCAAGCTTCTCATCCTGCTGCGTGACAACAAGCCCGTGGCGTTCGACGAAGAGACGCCACTGCGCAGGGGTGACCGCGTCGTCATGACGCTGCGCAAAGAAGGCTGGGCCATCGTCAGGGAGTGCATGGGAAGCGACCTCGATGACAATACTTGCCCCGGAATCACGGCGTACGACCTGGCTTCCAACGCGGTTGCGGAAGAGCCCCCCAGCCTCAACGTGATAATAGGAGGATGTAGTCAGGTCGGAGCGTTCCTGGCCGTGCACCTCGCCAGTGAAGGTCACAAGGTGACGCTGGTCGATGAGGATCCTTCGCGCTTCAAGCGGGTTCCGCCAGAGTTTACTGGAGGGTTTGTCGAAGGGGCTATCGACACCGAGGAGACCCTGATCAAAGCCGGCATAGAGAAAGCCGAAGCTTTCGTCGCCGTCTCCAAGTCCGACGAGTCCAACCGCGGGGCGGTCGAGCTTGCCCGAAATGTCTTCAAGGTGCCGCGTGTGATGTCACGCGTGTTCGAGCCCCGGGAAGAGACCGCGTACCAGGAGTTGGGCATGCCCTACACCTGTGGCACACGTACCACTTCTCAGGCTCTCGCGGAAAAGATCCTGAACCCGATGGTGCGCTCAAAATCGGCCTGCCTCTTCAACCAGTACGACCTCGTGGAGTTCGAGTGCCCATCTGCCTGGGAGGGCAAGAGGGTGCTCACGGCGCGAAACTCCGCTCGCGCGATATTCGCCTATGTAGTACGGAGGAGCACCGGTTACATGTCCGAGAACAACTTCGTGTTGCGCGAGGGCGACACCATCACCGCGCTCGTCACCGCCAGGAAAGTGCCGAAGCTCGAGAAGTACCTGCTCAAGATATCCAGATGATAAAAAGAACGAATAATAGCATCCTGCCGGTTTCCGGCGACGGTTGAGCCCGGGGCAGGTATCAATCATACTGGTATTTTCGAGTATACATAACTGGAGTTGACGAATATGCACGTGGTCATCATGGGATGTGGCAGGACGGGTTCTCGGCTTGCGCGCCGTCTCGACAGGCAGGGACACAGCGTGGCGATAATAGACAAGGACCCGGGCTCGTTTCACCTGCTTGACCTGGATTTCAAGGGCAAGGCGGTCGAGGGCATCGGCTTTGATTCGGAAGTCCTGGTGGATGCGGGCATAGAGCGCGCCGATGCGTTCATAGCGGTCAGCAGCGGCGACAACTCAAATATAGTCTCCTCCATCATCGCAAAAGACGTCTTTCACGTCCCCAAAGTGATAACCCGCATCTACGACCCGAGGCGAGCCAGCATCTATCGCCGCTTCGGGATACCAACGGTCGCGCCGGTCCAGTGGGGAGTAAATAAGATATTCGACCTGCTGTCGCCGGAGCATTCTTTCTCCAGAGAGACATTCGGGGCCGGAGAGGTCGAGCTCCTCGAGTTCGAGTTGCCTTCCAACCTGGTCGGCAGGCGCGCGGGAGATTTCTACGTGCCCGGAGAGGTACACGTGGCTACAATCGAGAGGTACGGCGAGGCCATCCTGCCGGTCGCGGGCACGACGTTCCAGGCTGGCGATACCCTGAGTGTTCTCGTCCTGCGCCACGCGATGGACAAATACAAGAAGATGTTCTTTATAGACTGATGCCGACGGGAGGCAGTGAGATGCGCGTAATAATAGCGGGAGGTGGAGTTGTAGGCTCCTTTCTCGCCAGAATACTCCACGAGAAGAATGATGTGACTGTCATCGACCAGAACAAGGGAAAGTGCGCGGTGCTCTCCGCTGAGCTGTCAGGTGTCACGAACATATGCGAGGACGCCTGTGAGCCCTGGGTGCTGGAAATGGCGGGCATCTCAGAAGTCATCAACAGCCGGCCTGGCGGGACTAAACCCGCGATCCTCTTCGAGGATATACCGGGCTATCCGAAAGGGTTTCGCAACCTGTTCGGGGTGCTGGGCTCTTTCTGGAGGGTAGCCAGATCGCTGGGGCTGCCGGATGATGAAATCAGCCGGATGGCGATGT
>PMDX01000337.1 GCA_003154635.1 Actinomycetota bacterium
GTCTCTCCCGCGCTGTTTTCATAAGTTATACCACCCACCGCGCCGATGTCCGTGTGCTGCTCGAGTATCGCCACCATATCGCCCGCACAGTTGGTGTTGATGTCGATGATGTCCGAGTCTACGAACCATATGAACTCACCGCGTGATTCTAGCGCCCCAAGGTTCCTCGCGTAGCTCGCCCCGAGGTTTTCTTTGAGGTTCAACACCCTCACGTCGGCAACACACCGGGAGAGCACCTCCTCGATGTTTCGGGCGCCATTGTTGACAACCAGAACCTCCACGGGTGAGTAGCACTGCGAGGATATCGCCTCCAGGCACGAAACAAGTGTCTCCATCTTCCTTTCATAGACCGGGACAACGGCCGAGACCAGACCCTCCTGGAAATCATCCCGTTCGATGGCCTCGAGGTCCTGTATTTGCCGGTCGACTATGTACAAAGCATTACCTCCGAAATGGGAGTGTCGGGCGCCTCACATAGCTAATCCAAGAAGGAGATGAAACCAAAGTTTAGACTAAAATATGGCCGAAGTAAAACGGGACGGGCACGGGCGGGCAGCCATGATCTTGCGCCGTCAGGTTGCGCATGGAGAGCATCTGGGCATGTTGACCCCGTCCAGTAGATCCGGCACGCCTCCCTCCACCCCGGTTATCTCCCTTCGAAAGCCGATAGCACCCCGCCACTGAGAATAGTCCTTTCCAAGCGATTGCTCCTGCAAGTAAGCGCGGGGGCTCTTCCACCCGCATTAGTTCGACCAGCAAGAATAATACAGGCGGGCAAGCGGCGGACTGCCGCTTTGAAGCATTTGTGGTTGAGGCACCCCTGCCAAGGGAGACTCCGGCGTGCTAAAGTAATTCACTGGAGTAACGCAAAAGGAGCCAGCACAATGTTACCCAAAGTGTTGATCCACAATGCGGTAAGCGTCGACGGTCGCATCGACTGGTTCACTCCGGATGTCGGCGCGTTCTACGAGCTCGTCGAGCGATGGAAAGAAGACGCGACGCTGGCAGGGAGCGATACCATCCTCGCAGCGCCGGAGTACAACCCCGACCCTGATGACGAGCATCCCGCGTCACGGCAGAGACAGATCAGTGACACTCGCCCGCTGCTCGTCATTCCCGACAGCCAGGGCAGGGTCCGAAACTGGTCACAGCTCCTGGACATGCCGTTCTGGAGGGACGGGATCGCGCTATGCTCCCAGTCAACACCGCTGGAATACCGCGAATACCTCAGGGCCAGGGACATAGAATTTATAGTTGCCGGAGAGGACCGCGTTGACCTGAGGCAGGCGCTCGAGCAGCTCAACACGTGGCATGGCGTCGAAGTCGTAAGGGTAGATAGCGGCGGCATACTGAACGGCGCCCTCCTTCGGGCGGGACTTGTGAGCGAGATCAGCCTGCTGGTTCATCCAAGCCTAGTGGGAGGGGTGACCCCTCGATCGTTCTTCCACGCTCCGGACCTGGAATCGAGCGATGACGTCATCGAGCTCGAGCTGACAGAAGCGCGGACGCTGGTGCGCGATATTGTGTGGCTCCGATATAAAGTTCTGTGACCGGGAGCCCGATATAGCTCTGCCGCGGGCAAATAAAGTTTTGAGACAGACCCGACTGTCAATCCTTTCAACTTTAAATATCCGCATCAAACCGGCGTTTTTCGAAAGAACGGTCCAATTAGCTTGAATTGTTTGACGATTTGGGATTCTGTGGTATAATATTGGTTAATGATTGAAGCAAAGGCCGAAAGGCCTCTTTTTTTACCCCAAAATAGACAAGATGAGCGTCCGCCCCTCCAGGTCGTGATCCTTTTCATGGACCACCGGTCTCTTCCATGCAACATGAAAAGATCCCTTATGTTGAGTATCGGGCAAGTCTCAACCTTCAAGAAACACATCATCTTGTGCCTGGATGTGGCCTTCTGGTCAGTGCTTGAATTGTTGGACGCTCGAGGGAATCGTGATAGAATATACGTACGGGCGCAAGAAGCGCCTATTTTTTTTGGTTTGCTTGAATACGACGAAGCACTTCCTCGTACCCTTGCGAAGTGACCGCCGGCCCAGGTTGGCGGTTTTTCGCATTCCAGGCCCGGGAATAGATGTGGTGTCGCCTGCAGCGAGGGGGCAATCCACCCGAAGTTCATCGATCCGCACTGGAGCCAGGATTGTAGCCATAATGGTTCCAATGGGGGATAAAGGTATTCCCCGGTAGACCCGAAGCATAGAGCGAGGTCAAATCCTCGGCGGGAAACTGAAAAGCAACAGATTGACGAAGCCGGGATCGTGACCTCTTGTAGCACCAATAGAGTTCGCCCTCAGGTGGGGTAGGAGGGAGTGCACCTGCGTCAGACCTCAAGCAAACCGCCTACCCACCTTCTGCCCCACCTGCCCTCCCTAAACCGGGGGGCTTTTTCTTTTGGGTCAGGAGTTGAATTATGAATTTGAAGGACAGCAGCGGGAACAAGGGTGAGAAAGTTCACGATTCAAGACCGGGCTCTAGATGGGGTGGTCTTTGAGGTCTGCGCAGTAATGTTGTGTATGGGACCTGGCCTGCTTGAGGACTTCGAGTGCGACGTTCTTGACCTGCAGCGGGTCACCGAACTGCCTCTTCTCGTTGGTCACGACGGCAACGGCCATCTTGACGATCTCATCCTGCCGGCATTCCTCGGATGAGTACTCGGGGCATAGCCGGGGCAGCATTTCGTCGAATCGAGAGGTAAGGCTGTTGAAGATCTGCTGGACCCGAAGGGGGACCGACAGCACCACGAAGTCATCCTCGCCCATATACCCGAGGAACTCTTCTTCAGAGATGACAATATCGCGTAGAGCGTGGGCGACGCTCTGGACAAGGTCATCCCCGCGTTGTATCCCGTAACGGTCGTTGATTGTCCTCAGGTTGCTGATATCGAAATATAGGAATGCGAAGAACTTGCCCCTCTGCTCGAGGCGTTTGCGCGTCTCTTCGTATATCTGATGTTTGCCAGGAAGGTTCGTCAGCGGGTCGACGACCATGCCTTTGCTGGCTTTGCTGAGCACCGACTTGATCCTCGCGAAAAGCTCCGCGTTCTCGAAAGGCTTGGCCAGGTAGTCGTCCGCCCCGACCTCGAAACCTTTGACAATGTGCTCCGTCTCATCGAGAGCGGTCAGCATGATGATGGGAGTGTATTTTGTCCGGGGGTCGGCACGCATCCTCTGGCAGATCTCCCAGCCGTCGACGCCCGGCATCATCACGTCGAGGATCACCACATCGGGTTGATCGACTACGGCTGAGACGAGGCCGGTTTCGCCGCTCGTCTCGGTAACGACTTCATAGCCCTCGATCTCGAGGTTGGTTTTCATTACCTCGAGAAGCGTCACCTCGTCGTCGATCAGGAGAATCTTTCTCTTTTTGATATCTGACATGTCCTCACCGGCTAATAGCGGACTGGTATCCAAGAGATTGTACCACATTATGCGGTGCCGCCGACCGCTCAGACGAGCCCGTGGCGCTCGAGGAGCGCGTTGTCCGAAAGGAGCTTTTCGGGCCGGCCGTCGGCGACAACTTCGCCCTTGTCCATGAGGACCACGCGGTCGCAAACGGCACGTGCCATATCCAGGTCGTGTGTCACAACCACCTTGGTGGCCTCAAGGATACCGATCAGCTGGATGAACTCGCGCCTGCCCCTCGGGTCCATGTTGGAGACCGGCTCGTCCAGGACGAGGATATCAGGGTCCATGGAGAGGACGGTCGCAAGGGACGCGCGCTTCTTCTCGCCGAAGCTCATGTGGAACGGCGACCTGTCTTCAAATCCTTCCAGGCCGACCCAGGCCAGCGCCCGGGATACGGCATGTTCGACCTGCTCCTTCGATAATCGCTGGTTGAGCGGACCGAACGCAACGTCCTCCTTGACGGTGGGAGAGAACAACTGGTCGTCCGGGTCCTGAAAAACGAGCCCGACCTTGTTGCGCACTTCCTTGAGGTTCTTCTTGTTGACCTCCAGGCCCATTATCTCGACGCGCCCCTGTCCGGTAAGGATACCGTTCAGGTGAAGGGCGAGCGTGGATTTGCCGGCGCCGTTCGGACCCATGATGCCGACGGTCTCACCGCGGTGCACGGCAAGGTCGATCGAATTCAGCGCTCGATGGCCGTCGGGGTACGCGTAACTCAGGTCTTCTATCCTGATTGCGACCTGCGGCGCGATCGGTATTACGTCCACAGTACCGCCAGCCTTCCGACAAGCGCCGTCGCCACCACGAATATCATAAAGACGTAGTCCCCGGCTCCCATCTTCGGCTCGCTATATCGAGGGTACGTTCCATCGAATCCGCGCGAGGCCATCGCCTGGTAGACGTGCTCGGCCCGCTCCTGGCTGCGCAGGAATAAAGAGGCGATCATGTAGCCGACAACCTTGGCCTGCCATAACCACTTGCCGTGATAGTTGCGGGAGTCCCGAGCCCGTTTCATTCTCTCCGCCTCGTCGACGATTATGAAGATATAACGGTACATGAACGAGCTGACCATCGTAAAGAAGCGAGGCACGTGCAACTGCTCGAAACCGTGCATCAGGTCGGGGAAGTGCGTTGTGGAAGTAAGAAGAATGAGGCATGCGACAGAAGTGAGCGACTTCGCCGTCACGTTCCACAGGACGAGCAACCCATTGTTCGAGACCGTGAGCCAGCCCCAGTGGGTGGCGGCGCCTCCCTTGTGCATGAAGGGAACGAAAACCGCCACGACCAGGATAAAAGGAACAACTACCATCATGCGCGTCAGAAGGTAGCGGAACGGGACCCGCGAGGCCGCCGTGATGACTATCACAAGGCCCGCGTATACGCAGAAAGCGAACCACGCCCTGGGGGGCGTGGTTACGCAGGCGATGATTATTACGAAAAGCGCTATCGTCTTTGCTCTCGCGTCCCTCGCGTGTACCGGGCTTTCGAGCTTGGAATAGCGGTCGATAAAATCATGTTTCACTTAGCGGAATCCCCGAACTTTCATCGTCTTTCTTTTTCCATATGCGACCGAGCCCGTAGAGGAGCAGCCCGACAACAGCCGCGACCGCCAACGTGATAAGCACGCCGATCAACCCGGAAAGACCGGTCGAGACCCCCTTGCTTTTGATGCCTGGATAGGCATACTCTTTCATCGGCGCGTAGCTCCACGCATCCTTCGCCTCCTTTTTCGCGAACCCCTTGGCCTCGGCGGTATGGTCCAGTCCGTCAGGACTTTTCGAGGCAAACGGTGAGGCGAACGTACCGACCAATATCGCGACGACAAGAGCCGCTCCTGCGAATATCCAGATCGCCCTGTTCCTCTTCAGGCTCCCCTTCATATCGAGCTTCATGACTGGGCCTCCTTTGCTACCCCGGCGGGCATAAGCGCAGGCCCCTGGTATGCGTTAACGAGGTCCGGACGGGTCTGTAGAACGACAGACAGAACAACAACGGTTATGAATCCCTCGCCTATCCCGATGAGGCTGTGAACTCCCACCATTGCGGGGAAAGCGATGTGGAAAGGCACGGTCCCGGACAGCGAGAGTTCGATCGCGCAGGCCGCTGACGCCAACACGATACCCAACCACGCAAAGACCGCCGCCGATGAGAGGAGAGCGGCCTTTTCACCCAAGCGTTTTGCGAGGGGTTTCTTCATGACCTTCAGGAGCGCGTAACTCAGCAATCCGGCCACGATCGCCATGTTGAAGATGTTCGCGCCNNGTCCGCAAAGAAGAAGCACTGCACTGCCAGCACGACGACTATGGTTAGAAGCCCCTCCCAGGGCCCCAGCAGGAGACAGGCAAGCAGGCCAAGTACTACGTGCCCGCTCGTCCCCCCGGCCACGGGGAAGTTCATCATCATTGCGGCAAATATGAACGCCGCCGTGATCCCGAGCAGGGGGATCTTCTTCTCGGTGAGGGTGTCTTTGACCTTGTAGAGAGCGTAGGCAACCGTGCTTCCTGAAACGCCCCACAGGGTGCCGTAGGTCTTCGGGTCCAGGAATCCATCCGGGATATGCAACTTCACCACCTCCTGTGATAAGGGTGGCAATAAAAAAAGCCACCTCCAACCGGTTTCCAACCGGAACCCGGCCTTCGTGGCCAGTTGCTCGTCAAACTACGTCCTACCCGGAAGGGCCTACTTGACCCCGCTGTGACATTACTTATACCAAAACGGCCCGACTCCTGCAATGGGGGGTGGCGCTTGCCCCCGAGTCTACTTTCGCAGGATTATTTCGTGGCCGGTGAGGTCAACTATTTCTATGGTGGCGGTAATGAGCTTCTGTTCGCCGAACAGGTCGGTAAGGAGGAGCTTGTCCCCTTCAGGGTGGACCGTTACCACGTTGTCCATGACTTGCTGCTTCTCGCCGTCCTTGACGACGAAGACGACGGCTTCACACATCAGCTTTCCTCCTCGGGTTCCGCGGACAACCCGAAGTGCTCGCGGACCAGGCCTATCGCTTCGTTGATGAGTTGCTGGAGAGGTTTCTTGGATAGCCCGAGTATCTCGAGCGGTGGATTCGATATGGGAAGCAATATCTTGCGGCATTTAGCCGAAGCGATTGCCGTCGCGATTCGCGGAGTCACTTCACCCATCATCGAGTTCGGCACGAGTATCGACAGCGAGCCCATGACGATGTCAGCCTCATCGATCGAGAAGGCGATCGCGTTCTCCCCGGTCGCTCCCCTTGTGGCCTTGGCCTTCATCATGCTGCCCGTGGCGATCGCGTTGGTGCCGAGTGCCATGATCTCGGTTTCCTCGGGGAGAGCCTGTCGCAGCCCAAGGACGATCTGCGTGCCGATGCTCCCTCCCATCCCGTCCACGACCGCGATAATCATCAGTGGCCTCCCTCATACGCCTTTCGCGCGCCGATCGTCTCGAGGTACCTCTGTGCCGACAGGGCCGCGAGAGCACCCTCGGCCGCTGCCAGTATGACCTGCTTGAAGTAATTCGCCCTCGCGTCACCAGCCGCGAAAACCCCGGCTATGTTTGACTCCAGCCGGTCGTTGGTAACGACGTATCCGGCTCCGTTCAGCTCGACCACGTCGGGAAGAAACCCTGTGTTGGGCTCATTACCCACGTAGAAGAAGATGCCCGATACAGGGACCTCGGACGACTCTCCCGTCACGTTATCGCGTACGACAGCGGAGCTTACGGTCTGGTCGCCCTTTATCTCAAGAACCTCGGAGTTCCAGATGAACTCGAGCTTGGGTTCGGACATCGCCCGCTCCTGGTGGTGCGCCGAGGCGCGCAACTCGTCCCGGCGGTGGACCAGGATCACCTTGCTCGCGAACCTCGCGAGGTGGAGCGCTTCCTCGACCGCGGCGTCACCGCCTCCGATTACCATTACCACCCGCTCCTTGAACAGGGGCGCGTCACAGGTGGCGCAGTAGGAGATTCCGCGCCCGGTATACTTCTCCTCGCCGGGGATGCCAAGTTTGCGGGGACTCCGTCCAGAGGCGACTATGACGGCGCGGGCCTTGAGCTCGCCGCCGTCGAGGGCCAGGACCTTGAGGTCTCCGTCGAGCATGAGGCCGTTCACCGGTGAGAACGCCTTGACTTCGAGGCCGAACCTTTCGGTCTGCTTCTTCATGAGCTCCACGAGTTCCACTCCGGAGATCCCGTCGGGGAAGCCGGGGTAATTCTCGATGAGAGGAGAATAAATAGCCTGCCCGCCGGTCAACTGCTCTTCGAGCAGGACGGCATCGATCCTGGCACGACAAAGGTAGAGCCCGGCGGTAAGCCCGCATGGCCCCCCGCCAATAATTGCTACATCGCGGATGTCTTCGGTCATTCGTTCCCCTCCAAAGAACTCGATTGCGTATCACCAATTGTAGCATTTTGATATTTCGAACAGTCGGCCCCCCGGCTTGACGCGCCCTATTCACTGGCAGGCTCCGTAGTGCTAGCTTGTAGATTACATTCTGCTTTGTGGACAAACGAAGGGGAGGTCTGACATGCCGAACATCTACGTCGAAGGCCCGCCAGTGGAGGTGGACAAGAAGAGGACCCTTGTCAAGGAAATCACCGAGGCCGCGGTGAAGGCGTACGGAATTCCTCAGCAGGCCATGGTCGTGACTATTAGAGAGAACGCCGCGGAGAACGTCTCTGTCGGAGGGTGTCTGCTCTGTGACATGCGCTCGGATGAGACCGACTGAGTCGGGATGCTGGACAGGTACTTCTCAATAGAGCGCAAGGAGCGCTTCGCGATTCACTGGCTGGCGCGCTCGGAAGACGGCGGCCTTTCCGATCTGACAGGGGCGTCTGAGAATGAACTCTTTGAAGCCAACAGCGCGGGCACAGGCAGGTTGCGCGCGCTCAAAGACGCCTCCGCGGACCCCGACCTGGAACCAGCACGCACAAGCCTTCTGGACGTCAAGCTGGAGCTGTCTTACAGGCTGCTCTCGCACTGCTGCTTCTGCGAGCGCCGTTGTGGGGCGGACCGGTCGGGGGGTGAAAAAGGTTACTGCGGCGTAGGAGCGCAATCGCGTTACAGCTCGGACTTCCTGCACATGGGAGAGGAAGCGGAGCTTGTCCCCAGCCACACCATATTCTTCTCCGGGTGCACGTTCCAGTGCGCGTATTGCCAGAACTGGGACATCGCCATGCACCCGGCCAGTGGCATCCTCGTCGAGCCGGCGATGCTTGCCGCCGTGCTCCAGGAAGGCATCTCACAGGGGTCCCGCAACGCCAACTTCGTCGGAGGCAACCCGGACCCGAACCTCCACACGATTCTGGAGACGATCGCCCTGCTGGGCCGCGACGGGAGGTTCCTGCCCATGGTATGGAACTCGAACATGTACGCGTCCACCGAGGCGATGCATATCCTCGATGGTGTGATAGACGTATACCTCGCGGACTTCAGGTACGGGAACGACGAGTGCGCGCGGGAGCTTTCAGACGCGGACGACTACTTCGGGGTGGTCAGCCGCAACTTCGCGTTCGCGTGGGAATCATCGGAGGTCATGATCAGGCACCTCGTGCTGCCGGGTCACCTCGAATGCTGCACGAAGCCGATAATGGAGTGGGTCTCGCGGAACATGCCCGGTGCCTACTTCAACCTGATGTTCCAGTACCGGCCAGAGTACAGGGCCGCCCTTTTCCCCTCCATCGACCGCCGCCTCTCCGACCCCGAGCGAAAGCGCGCCCTTCAACTCGCCCAAGAGCATGGCATCTCTTGTTGTCCTTAACCCAGGTTACTCACCGCGGATTCTAGTGAGATCGGGGTTGACCTCGGCTTTGGCGCGTTTTACACCCATGTCCTGGAGAATCTGGACGATGTCGTCTTCCTTGGTGAGCGGGTTGACGTTGCGCTTCTTGAGCTCGCTCTTGGCCACGCGAATGCCCATGTATACGTAGTCCGCATTCTCGATCGCGACCTCCAGCCTGTGATTCATGCGGTAGCCGGGTAAGTACTGTACAAGCATCACTGTGAATATCACCAATGCGACAATGACCAGGCTAATGATATAGACGCCCAGGCTGACGCGTATCGGCCCTTTGTTGTGCGGTCCAACGGGGGTGTCCACGTCTTCGTTCGTGGCGTAGATCCGCTCTCTCATTCTGGTCCCCTTTCACGGTACTTCTAGAGGGCAATAGCCAGTCGACCGTTAACTATTTCTTAACATGGGGTTAATTCCACTTTAATGGTCATGTAGTTAATTCATTACAAACGATAACGTATGAGGCAAGGCCGCGCGGTAGGGTTCATACGGGAATCATAGAATTCAGTAAGCGGCTTCATCATGCATCGAGTATATGGAACAGGCCCCCTACTAACAAGGAGGAGCATATCGATGAACGGTAATCAGGGAGGAATGCCGCCCAACGCGGGACCCCCCGGGAATCAGGGTGAAAACGTTCCCGGTGAACACGGCGCGCCGGGCGTCGGAGCCCGGCAGCCAGGGCAGATGCCTGTGCCGCCCCCGGTTCCTCCGACAAACGCTCAGCAGCCCCCCCCGCCGCCTCAACAGGGTGTAACCACGCCGCAGGCCGCGATACCGACTGAAGGTGCTCTTCCTCCGCTTCCGCGTCGAGACGGGCCGAAGCCCAAGAAGCAGAGGGGAGCCGGGATAATCTTCGTCTGGGCTGTCGTTGGAGCGATCATCGGCGCACTCCTCGTGCTGCTCGTGATGCCCGCGATCTTCGGCGTCAATCCGTACGACCTCGTCAGGGGTAACGTCAAGTCGGCGGTTAAGAACGAAGAAAAGAAAGAGGTCGGCACTCTCAAGGTCATCAGCCCTTCGCAGGGAGGTCTGAGCGTGTCCGCGATCGCCCAGAAGGTGACCCCCTCCATCGTGAACATAGACATCAGGACCGCGGGCCAGCAGACGCCGTTCTTCACAACGCAGTCTCAGGAGGGTACCGGCTCCGGCATTATCTACTCCTCTGACGGCTTCATAA
>PMDX01000121.1 GCA_003154635.1 Actinomycetota bacterium
CGATCTTTTCGCGGAGCTGGTTGATAAAAATGGTTACCGTATTGGACCTGTTGATGGCGTTTGAGAGCTTTCGCAGAGCCTGGGACATCAATCGCGCCTGAAGCCCGACGTGGGAGTCACCGATGTCACCCTCGATCTCCGCACGCGGTACAAGGGCCGCTACAGAGTCGATGACAATGACGTCGACTGCCGCGCTGCGAACCAACATCTCCGTTATCTCGAGGGCCTGTTCGCCGGTATCAGGCTGGCTGATGAGCAGCTCGTCTATGTTTACACCAAGCGCCTGTGAGTATTGTGGGTCGAGAGCGTTCTCAGCGTCGATGAAAGCGCCAACCCCACCCCTCTTCTGTGCTTCGGCGATTATGTGGAGCGCGACGGTCGTCTTGCCGCTGGATTCAGGGCCGAATATCTCGATAACACGTCCCCGCGGTACCCCTCCGACTCCGAGTGCTATGTCGAGGGAAAGCGACCCGGTGGGGATCACCTCTACCGCCATACGGTCGGCCTCCGCCCCAAGTTTCATTATCGACCCGCGTCCGAACTGGCGTTCTATCTGCATGACCGCCATTTCAAGCGATTTGTCCTTCTCCAAGATCCTCACCCTTTCTCGCTAGTGGCCCGCAGGTCGGGCGGCCCAACGCTTTCAACTATTTTGTACTCCACACCGGTGCTTTTCAGGACGCTCTCAAAGAGCACTATCTCAGATGCCTTCATCGTAAGCTTCTCGGTGAAGTTCTCTTCCAAGCCAGGCGCGAGTCTGACCGCCTTCTTCCGGGAACGCCCGATCGTCACGTGCGGAGTGTACCGTCGGTTTTCTCTTTGGAAACCGCACTTCTCGGCTCCTTTGTCGAGGACATTGTAGACCTTCACTATACGGTCCTCGAGATCGCTGGTTCCTACCCATAGAACTCTAGCAGACCGCTGGGACGGAAAAGCACCGACACCTCCCACCTGCAGCCGGAGCGGGAGGTACTCTGCGGCATTGTGCATTATCTCGACGATCCTGGAGGCCTGGTCATTATCACAAGCGCCGAGAAACTTGAGCGTCACGTGGAGGTTCCCGGGAGACACCCACCCAACATCTGCGATCGTCGTTGAGAGCCGCTCTGTTAGTCCCGCGACGAATCGACGGACCTCGGGGGTCAGTGATATCCCCGTGAAAAGCCTGCGTCTCTGTACGCCGTTGCCGCTCATCATGTCTCAAGTATATTCACTGACTTATAGCAATACAAGCTATGCCTCCTCAATTTCTTAGTGCGCGTCGATCCTGAGCAGCTTCTCTCGCGCAGTGTGGCCGCGGATTATCGCGATAGCGCTCCTGGGAACCCCAAGGTATTTTGCGACTGAGCGAAGCATCTCGGAATTTGCTTTACCCTTGTCAGGTGATGCTGATACGTAGACTCTGAATGTCCCGTCCGACTGTTCTTCGACCCTGGGTTTCGAAGATCCAGGTGTAACTTTCACGCTCACTGTCCTGAATATGTCCTCGGGCAAAGCTCCGTTTCCCCCAAACCAAGCATATATAAATACGGCCGGGCTACTGCGCCCGGCCGCCGTCTCGAACCTCTTCTCTCCGGGGGTCATTCCCAGAAGAAGTGCTTGTCCTTTTTATCCCTGCGACCCTTGCGGTTCTTGTCCTTCATCTCGGGCAGGTCCTCGTCACCGATGCCACCAAACGGGTCATCAGCGGCGTCCACCGCAAGAACCTCGTCGACGAGGTTGGAACTGGGTGGCCTCACTTCCGGCTCCGATGCAGCGAACACAGTTTCAACCGGCGGTCGTGGCCCCACGGCTGTAGACTGCGGTAGTGGTGGTGGCGCGAACATCTGCGCGCGCGGTGACACGTCTCCACCCATGACGGGAGGAGGCGTCAGCTCAGCGGACATTGGCGAAGGCGGCGCGGCAACCTGCGTCTGAACTCGCTGAGGTTGCGTTGCTACCATCACGTCTCTGTTGTCGGGAGCAAGTGGTTGCACAACCTGGGGTGGTGCCGGTGGAGCCTGGGATGGCGCCATCTCCATGTCAGGAGTGGACGCTGGCCGGGCTTCGGCCGCGGACCTTGCAGGTATTGATTCAGCCGCCTCGGCCTCGGCCTTTGCGATCTCTTTTAGCTCAACCTGTCCGTCGTAGTCGGGAGGCTCACCAGCCGCCTCTATTTCGGCGACCTGGGCGAGGTGAGAATCGGCCAGGTCCTTTATCGACTGTATGTATCTCTTTTTTATGTCTTTCAGCCTCGTGAAGATACTTTCGAGATTCTTCCGCTCCTTCTGCGTGCTGAGGTTTACCTGCCGGGCCTGCTCCTGTGCCCCGCGTATCATGGAATCTGCCTCATCCTGGGCTTTGGTCATCATCCCTTCTGACTCCTCCCGGGCCTGCTCCTTGACCATCTCCGCCGACCTGGTTGCAGCAAGAATTGCGGTCTGTAGTGTTGACTGCATCTCCTCGAACTCCGCGAGCCTCTGCTTCATCTGCCCCATCTGCTGAAGCAGGTCTATGTTCTCCTGGGTGAGTCTCTCGAGCTCATCGGCCACGAGGTCGAGGAACGAGTCGACCTCTTCCTCGTTGTAACCTCCGAACCGGGCAGTCTTGAACTCCTTGTGGTGAATGTCCATGGGAGTCAGTGCCATCAGCCCGCACCTCCATTTTCATCTCTTGTCACTGCGTCAGTTCCCCGGCCCTCTTTCGGGCTGCCTCAACCGCCTTCGATATCAGGTTCGCGAATCCCGCCTCGTCTAAGACTCCAAGAGCCGCAAGCGTCGTTCCACCCGGGGACGACACGGCCTTTCTGAGTTCGACGGGATTTCTCCCCGTGTCCTTGATTATCTTCGCTGCGCCCCAGAGGGTCTCTCTTGCAAGCTTGCTCGCGATATCCGGGGACATGCCCTCTTGCACGGCAGCTGCCTCGAGCGCTTCCGTCAGCAGGAAGAAGTATGCCGGACCGCTTCCGCTGATTGCCGTGACGAGGTCGATCGCCGACTCTTCGACCTCCACCGCCTCGCCGATGGACTCGAGAAGCATGCGCGGGAGCCCCCCATCGAAAGACCCCTCCCCCGAGTCTACCGCGTATCCCGAGACCGAAGCCCCGACCTGGGCTCCCATGTTGGGCATTACCCTCACTATTGAAGGCGCCCCTCCGAGCCTTGCCCTCATTGAGGCAATCGAAAGCCCCGCAATTATCGAGATCACGGCTGTATCACCGTTAAGCACGCTGGATATTTCCTCCAGTACACCCACGCTATCCTGAGGTTTTACCGCGAGGACCACCGTTTTTGCGCCGCTCGCGGCTCTTGCGTTATCGTCCGAATGGTCAACTGAGAATTCCTTTGCCAGGGATACAACCTTGTCGCTGTCCTTATCGGTCACGACTACTGCGTCCGGGGCGAAGATGCCAGCCTGGAGCCATCCCTTGAGCATGGCTGAGCCCATGTTTCCGGCTCCGATCAATGTGATTTCATGCAATGTAAACCGTCCGGGTTAGAATTGGTTGAAGAAACCCTTTTCGCGCATCCACTTGCGGTCTTCCGCCGACACCTCGACGTTTGCGGGGGTCAGGAGAAATACCATCTCGGCAACTCGCTGAATGCCTCCGTCGAGCCCGTATGTAAGCCCGCTCACGAAGTCTATGAGTCGCTTCGCGAGCTCCCGGTCGATGTTTTGGAGGTTGACGATCACCGGCGTGTCGCTCTTGAACTTCGAGCCGATCTGCTCGGCGTCGTTGAAGCTCTTTGGCTCAACAACGTGGACCCTGGCGGTCGATTCGGGCACGGGCTGGAGCACTCTTTCAGCGCCTCTCCGGCGAGGGACCCTGTCCGAGATCTCCTCGACCGCCTCTTCGCGGGCTCTCATCTCTCCGAATTCGTCGGGCTCTTTGAGCCCAAGCCATTCCGCAACCCTGCCCCAGAAACCGGGCATCTAAACGACCTCCTTAACTAACCTGTCTTCGCTCGCGGACCGAACAGGGCGGTCCCTACGCGGACGCACGTCGAGCCTTCCTCCACAGCGACCTCGTAGTCGTTGGTCATTCCCATCGACAGAACGTCGCAAACGAAGCCACCGCCCTCCCCACCCAACTCGCGCCCCAATTCCGCGAGCCGCCTGAAGACCCATCTGACTTCCTCAGGGTCTTCGGCCAGAGGCGCAATCGTTGACAGTCCCCTGATCCTCACGTTCTGCAACCGGCCTGCTTCTTCCAGTGCGCCTCGAAGCTCCGCGGCATCAAATCCCGACTTTGCTTCTTCTCCGGCCACGTTCACTTGAAGCAGGACCGATTGAATTATCCCACATTGCCGTGCACGCTCATCGATCTCGCTCGCCAGACTTAGGCTATCCATCGAATGAACGAGTTCCACGGAGCCCACAACCAGTCTCACTTTATTCCTCTGGAGATGCCCGATGAAGTGCCATTCCACCGTTTGCAAGACCCGAGGGACCTTCTCGAGCAACTCCTGCGCCCGGTTCTCTCCAGCGATCTTTACCCCACAGGATACGGCCGCATCAACCTCCTCTGGGCTCCTGTTCTTTGTCGCGGCGAGAAGATTGACTTCACCCGGACCCCTTCCTGCACGCACAACCGCTGCATCGATCCTGGACAAAACCTCTTTTACATTTTCCCGAATGTTTTCGTCCATATTTTTCGCTTCCATAAAACGTTATTCCTTTGATCCGGGAAAGGCATCGAAGGGCTTGCGCTCAACTCTATCCCTCATTTGTAACGCACCTGGAACCCCGTTTCTCCAAGAGGCTCCTCCCAGGTCACGTCCACAGATTCCACTCGTGCGGCCGGAGGCCCGGTCCTACACCACTCGATCGCTTGCCCGATCGGCTCTATATAACCCTCAAAAACGACCCCTACCGAGCCGTCACGCGCGTTACATACCCAGCCTGCAAGGCCGAGTGAATGGGCTTCACGCTGGGTCTCAGCCCTGTAAAATACTCCCTGAACCCTTCCCGTTACCTTCACTCTCGCCCTCCCAGTCAAAGATCCTCCCTCCCGGGCTCAATCAATGATCGCAGCCAGGCATCCCTGTCGTCCGCATACGCCCCCCGCCGCTCTGTACGAAAAATAACCTTCGTCGCAGGCAGTACAGATCCCCGCACTGTGGATATTCTTCATTGATACCCCGGCACCCGTAAGCTGGATCCGGCACGCCGCGCCCAGGTCTATTCGTTCTTTCTTTCCTTCTTCCCCTATCAATACGCTATCGCCGAAAGTCTGCGAAAATCTTCCGGCCAAAGCCGGATCCGCCTCCATGCAGCACGCACCGATATGAGGGCCGATGAAGGCAGTGGCCTCCGCCGCGGAACACCCGGCTATGGAAGCTACCTTCCCGACGGCGATGGGAATCACGCCGGCCAGGACTCCACGCCATCCCGCGTGGACGACCGCTACGACTGGACCGGAAG
>PMDX01000217.1 GCA_003154635.1 Actinomycetota bacterium
GTTTCGGGTCAGGATCTGAGGCGGATTCGACCGGTGGTGCGGTATTCGCGTGAGGGCTAACTTCCGGATAGCTCTTGACTGACTATGCCCCATTGAGCCAAATCCGTTCCTTATCCGATACCTTTCGCTGCCATCAGTGGTATCCTCTGGTCGCGACATTCGCTGGTTGCTCGGCAAGCGCGTGACGCCCCGGGAAGCCGTGTCAAACAGATTCGGTGTCTGCGGGCTTCACGATGTTCATACTGGACGAGGGCGGCAAGAAAGGGGCGACGGGCATGACAAACGTGGGTGGCAGGAGCAAGAAACTCGTAGCGTTGCTGGCGGTAGGCGCGGGAGCCGGAGCGGTGGCTTACGCGATCTCGAGTCGGAGCAAGGCAGGGCCGTGCGTAACGGCGGGAGAGCCCGAAGAGAGATTGCTGATAAAGGACGAGGAGAATCTGAGCGGCCTGGGTTCGATCATGGGCTCGCTGATCGGTGAATTCCTCAAGGAACCGGCTAAGATCAAGGTCCTCGACACCTTGAACCTGGTGCTCTCGATCGAGCCGATCGAAGAGCCTGACACCGCGATTACAATGACGTTCTCGAATGGTTACGCGATCATCGAGCCGGGCGTAGTGCCGAATCCCGACATCAAGCTCATCTGCGACTTCGAGGTTCTCATGCAGCTCCCCCAGATGGGCGCCGGCCTGGATGCAGTCAAATACATGGCTTCCCCGGACGGAAAGACAATAATCAACAAATTCATGTCAGGTAAGCTGAAGATCAAAGGGTTGATGACACACCCGTTCGCAATGTTAAAATTTGCCAAGTTCCTGGCGCCGAGCGCGAGTTGAGCTTGTGGGTCCCTTGAAGACAGGTAGAGGCCGAAGGGGCGTGGTTTTGAGACCGAGACGGAGGAATCGATGGAGAAGGTCTTTGTCTACCAGCAGAAGGAGTACGATCCCGCGGGCATTCGCGAGGTAGCTCGCGAGATAATCGACGGCAGCGGCGTTAGCCCCAAAGGGAAGAGCGTCTTCGTCAAACCAAGCTTCGTATACCCCAGCCACAGCCCCGCGACCGTTGGTGTGGTAACGCAACCACCGTTCGTCAGGGGCGTCGTTCAGGCATTGCTGGACCTGGGTGCCAGGAAAGTGATGGTCGGCGAGGACTCGGTGCTGGGGCCTTCGCGAGCGGCGTTCTACGCCATGGGTATTTATCCTTACATACACGACATCGCCACTCCCATCTACTTCGATGAAGAGCGGCACAAGATGGTCGACGTGCCAAACCCCGTGATCCAGGGATCGTTCGTAGTGCCGGCGATATGGCCGGAGGCCGACCTCTTTGTCAGCCTGCCCAAGATCAAGGTAAACCAGTTCGCCAAGGTGACTCTCTCGGTAAAGAACAATTTGGGCTTCCAGCGCCAGGGACCTCGGGTCCATAACCATAACGACGGTACGCTCCAGGAAAAGATCGCCGACCTCTACAGGGTGCGTCCGCCCGACCTCGTCCTCGCCGACAGCATCGTCGCTGGTGAGGGGCAGGGCCCTATGCTCGCGCGTCCTTACGAGCTGGGGGTCATGGTCGGAGGCGCCAACGGTGTGGCAGTCGACGCGGTTGCCTGCAGATTGATGGGGTTCGACCCGTTCGAGATAGACCACCTCTGTTACCTCGAGGATGCGGGCATCGGCCCTCTGTCCGACCGTGATATCGAGGTCGTGGGCGAGAAGGTTTCCGACTTCGCGCACGATTTCGACCGGCCCAGTACTCAGCTCGTAGGAATCCACCCCAACCTCAGGGTGTTCCAGGGCAGCGAAAGATGCTGCACGAACGGGTGCCGCGGTATGGTCCGGTGCGCGCTCGACGCGTGGCTCGAGAACAACGCGCCGCTTCGCGAGATGAACATTATCGTCGGAAAAGGCGTGGGCGACCTGCCCAAGAAGCTGCCCCGGGCCCGCACGCTCGTAGTCGGGGACTGTGCTGTTGAGCATGCCTCCAGGGGACATTTCATTCGCGGATGCCCTCCACGCCCGATGCGGACCGCCATGACGCTGGCCTCGTTCCAGACACCCTTAATAGTGACGCCGTCGCGGTACAGGGACCTGGCCAGTACGCATCAGCCCGACAGCGGGATCTCGAAGGCGGAGCACGTCTTCAACCAGTGGATGATCCCGAACCCGATGCTCTACAGGGACATTGGCAAGGGATACGTGGCCGGTTATGGCTGGAAAGCGGCGAAGTTCTTCAGGCCTGTCTTCTGAGATCGCTCGCATAAAACCGCTCGGGGGTGTGTCTCCGAGCCGTGGTCGCGTAATGCCGTTAATACCCGCGGCAGGTTCCCATTGCTTTTCGCGCGACCCGGCGGATCCGGGAAGTCGTATATAATCCTGCGTTGAAGTATTATTCTGACGCGTGTGTGATATCAGGGACAAGGAGACTTGGATGTCGAGGGAGCCATGGTCCCGGAACTGGGACCGCATGTCGTTCGAGGAGCAACGAGAGTACAGGGACCGGAAGCTCGCCTACTTCGTGCGCACCCAGCTCTATCCTTACAGCCAGTTCTACAGGAAGCTCTTCGACGAGAACCGGATAGATCCGAACCGTATCCGTGGGGTCGACGACCTCGGCAAGCTGCCATTCACCAGCAAAGCAGATATAGCTCCTGACGCCGACGACCCGGAGAAGTTCCGCGCCCTCGTATTACAGCCCGACGAGGAGTTGTTCGATAAATACGCTTCCGGCATGCATAAGGCCAGCCGCAGCATGAACCGCCTGTTTAGAGGCGACGAGTTCGTGCGTAAGCAGATGTGGCGCCAGTTCTCGCCCGTGCATGTGCAGTTCACTACCGGGCACACGCGCAGGCCGACACCCATCATGTACTCCGCTGAAGATGTCGAAAGGATGGCGGAAGCAGGTCGGCGCATTCTGGAGCTCGCGGGTTTTGGAACGAGGATCGACTGTGCCGGAGCCTCGGTCATCAACCTGATGCCGTTTGCTCCTCACCTTGCGTTCTGGATGTCCTCCAAGGCTCTCGATAAAGCTGGCATACTCGCTCTGAACTCCGGTGGTGGAAGGGTGCTCGGAACGCAACGGATAATCAACACCGTTGAAGATATGCGGGCCACCGGTCTGACCGGAATGCCCAGTTACGTCTACCATATCCTGCGCGCGGCCGCCGAGCAGGGGTGCGATTATTCGTCGGTAAAAGTCCTGGTCATCTCCGGCGAGCGTATCTCAAAAGGAATGAAGGAAAAGATATCCGAGCTCCTGGAGGACCTGGGCGCAAAGGACGCTGTCGTGATCGGGGCATATGGATTCACAGAGGGGCGCAAGAGTTATTCCGAGTGCTCGCCTGACCCCACGACCGGCTACCACCTGTACCCGGACATGGACTATGTCGAGCTCATCGACCCCAAGACGGACGAACCCGTCCCGGAGGGCGAGGATGGCGAGCTGGTGTATACGTGTCTGGGTGGACAGGGCACGTGCGTGATGAGATTCCGCACCGGTGACCTGGTCAGGGGAGGGCTGGTCTACGAGCCGTGTCCATCGTGCGGCAGGATAGTCCCGCGAATCGGCAGTGATATCACCCGTGGCGCTGAAGTCAAAGGATTCTACCTTACCAAGCTGAAGGGCACGCTCGTCGATCAGAGCGCGTTCTTCACGGCTCTCGCGAACAACCCCGGCGTAGCCGACTGGCAGGTGGAGATAGACAAAGCCGAAGGCGATCCGTATGAGGTCGACCTTCTCAATGTGTATNNGCGGCGGAACCTGGCACCATCGAGGATGACCTGAAGACCCAGATCGAGAACGAGCTGGAGCTGCTCACAGAAGTGAAGCCGAACCGCATCGAATTCCTTCCACTCGACCAGCTTGTCGAGCGACTTTGCGCGGACGGGGGCATCAAGGAGCTCCGTTACGTGGACAGGCGTCCCCAGGAGTAAATTCCACGCGGACACGGACGCTGAAACGGTGCGGGTGAGCGGTATAATCAAGGCCTGAGGACTTCAGGAAATAGCCTGCCAATCCGATTTAAAGACCGGGGGTCATAGAATTGGCGCAGGCAAAAAAGAAAGCCAAATCAGTAACACACCTGCTGATCGAGGATGGGCTGGTCACCCAGGAGCAGTTGCTGGAAGCACTGCAGAGAAAGAAGGAGACCGGCAAGTCCCTGGCGCGCACATTGATAGAGCTCGGAATCGTCTCTGAGTCCAAGCTCACCGAAGTGCTCGCGCAACACCTCGGGTTGCAGTTCGTTGACATTGCCTCTTACCGCGTCGACCTGACGGCCGTTCACCTTCTGGACGAAAAGATGGCAAGCCGTCACCTGGCATTACCTCTTTCGTTTGATGATGATACGTTGATCGTAGCGATGGCAGACCCCACCAACATATTCGCCCTGGACGATATCAGGATGACGACCGGCAGTCAGATCAGGCCCGTGGTATCGACCAAGGCGGACATCGAGGACGCGATCCGGACTTATTACCGGGACACCTCCGATACGAAGGCGGTCGATGCTGTTTCCGATATTGACACGAGCGAGCTGGATGACAAGGAGCTGGCTGATGCCATCGGCGCGGCGACCACCCAAGAGCCCA
>PMDX01000047.1 GCA_003154635.1 Actinomycetota bacterium
ACCTCGATATCACCGGGCTCCGGCACCACCGGCACCACCGTCTCCATAACCAACCTCGCCGGCACCGGCTTCTATGGCACGCCCACGGTCGAGCTCAAGAAGAGCGGAAAGACGATAACGGCTACAAACGTCTCCGTCGTCTCACCGACCAGGATCACCTGCAAGTTCGCGATACCTGCAACAGCCTCGCCCGGCTCCTGGGACCTCTACGTGCAGAACCCTGACTCCCAGAGCGCTACAAAGACAGGTGCTTTCACCATCACCGCCAACATGCTGACCGGCTCGACCTGCTATCTCGCCGAAGGCTCCACCATCTCCCCCTTCTCCACCTACATCTCCATCCAGAACCCCAACTCGAGCGCGGTACACGCCTCCCTCACCTACATGACCACCTCGAGCACGGTATCGGGTGGTACCGTAACCCTTCCCGCCAGGAGCCAGACCACCATCAACCCCTCCTCAAAGGTAGGCTCTAAAGAGTTCTCAACCCGGATCACGTGCAAAGAGGGAAAGCCCATATACGCCGACCGCACCATGTCCTGGACCGGACCGGGAGCCTCGGGACCCGAGGGGCACTCATCGGTGGGAGTATCCGCTCCTTCCAGGACCTGGTACCTGCCGGAAGGCTCGTCCGCCTGGGGGTTCGACTGCCGTCTCGCTCTCATGAACCCGAACTCTTCCAAAGCCACCCTCAGGCTCACCTACATGATCGAGGGAAGCTCACCCGTAACCAGGACCAGGACCATACCGGGCAACAGGAGAGCCACCTTCTCCATGGCGGGAGACATAGGCTCCCACGACGCCTCCATCAAGGTGACCTCCAACGTCCCGGTGGTACCGGAGCGCTCCATGTACCGCAACAACATGAGGGAAGGCCACTGCTCCACGGGGACCACCGCACCTGCCTCCACGTACTACCTTGCCGAGGGCACCTCCGCCTGGGGGTTCACCACCTACGTGCTCGTGCAGAACCCCAATACGAGCTCCACGACCGTCAACATAACGTACATGACCGCCTCGGGCCCCGTGGCCTACCCGGCATTCAGCATGGGGGCGAACTCGAGAAAGACCCTCAAGGTCAACGACTTCCTGCCGGGAAAGGACTTCTCCACGAAGGTTCACGGCTCAAAGCCCATAATCGCGGAGAGGAGCATGTACTGGAACTCTCCGGCCGGAGAAGCGTGCCACGACTCCATAGGTCTTGCCTCCCCCCACAAGACGTTCTACCTCCCCGATGGGCAGAGCTCCTCGGGAAGGGAGACGTACACGCTGGTTCAGAACCCGAACTCCACTCCCGTATTCATAGGGATAACCTACATGACCCCTTCGGGCTCGGGTAACAAGACCTTCACCGACACCATACCCGCGAACTCACGCAAGACCTACAACCTCTCTGACAAGATCCCATCCGGCAGAGCCTCCATCCTTGTCACCAGCCAGACCTCCGGTAAGAAGATAATGGTGGAGCGTGCCATGTACTGGAACTCCCGCGATGCCGGTACGGACACCATCGGTGGGTATTCTGATTAGCCGGTAGGGAGGGGTCAGGTCTTTTATTGTTTGCTATTGTCCTATGCTCAAGATAAGCGTAGTAGCAAACAATAAAAGACCTGACCCCTACCAACCCCTCAAGATAAACGCGGCAGCAAACAACAAAAGACCTGACCCCGCTCATTATTGAAGTGCAGGGCTCGAGCCTTCTTTGGTGGGAAGGAGACTGAGGGAGGGTAAATTTGCGTTTGGGTGGGGATGTGCTATCATTCTTTCCCGTTGGGTTATTGGAAAGGAAATCAGTTGTCTAACGTCTGTGATATATGTGGAAAAAAGCCGCAGTTCGGCTTCAATGTCAGTCATTCACACAAGAAAACAAAGAGGCGCTGGACTCCTAACGTCCACAAGATGCGCATCGTCATAAACGGCAGCCCGCGCAATGCTCGCGTCTGCTCCAAGTGCCTCAAGGCCGGCAAGGTCCAAAAGGCATAGTTTCAACGCGGTAAGACACTCTCGAGGAATTTCTCACCCGTATTGGTATTGAATACCGTAAGCATCACGCCGTCGAGCAAGGCGACAGTGGGCGCTTCTCCTTCTTGTTTCGGAAGGGCACAGCTACCCGCGTTCAAAACGATCACACCATTTTCGACCGCTATCTCGGGCACGTGGAAGTGCCCTATGTGCAGGATATCGGCCCTGGATTTACTGGCCATCTTCACAAGTTCATCGCGGGGATACTTGTGTCCGTGTGTTATGAGTATCCGGACCTCACCTACGCTGGCGAACGCGAAATCCGACAGTATGTGGTTGTCCAGGGCGAGCTGATCGACCTCGGAGTCGCAGTTGCCGCGCGCATGGATCATCGGAACTTCCACGGCGTTCAGAACTTCCGCGAGCTTCCTCGGCTCATAGGTGTTGAGTATCGGGTTGAATATCCCGTGGTACAGCACGTCCCCCGCGTGACAGATGAGGTCGACCTCTCCCAGGACCGCCATTGCACTGGCCCAGGCCGTCGGGTCACCGTGACTGTCGCTTATGAAGCCTACTCGCACCTCTGCCTCCCTTCTGCCTCCCCATCCCGCGAAGTCTTATCGCGGCGAACGGGTTGGCAACGGCGGCGCCGGACCCGGGCAAGACCGGGTTCTCTATAGCGAACCTCACGAACCGCCTTGCGTCCTCAACGGAAGTGCGGACGCTCTTGCCCCATGCGAGGCCGGCCGTCACCGCCGCCGAGATCATGCAGCCCGTTCCGTGCGGCGTGTCTCCCTCTATCCACGGCGACTGGAACACAACTATCTCCCTGGCGTCGCAGTAGACGTCCGCGGCACTGACCTTCGCCCCGTCTGTAAGCTTGCCCCCGGTGATGAGCGCGGCATGAGCGCCCATGGAGACAAGCCGCACGGCCGCAGCCTCCATGTCTTTCGCGTCGAAGACCTCGAACCCTACCAGGCGTTCCACCTCTCGTGTGTTCGGAGTGATGAGCATGGCCCTGGGGATTAGGCGCTTGATGAGCGCATCGACAGCGCTATCGTCGAACAGCGGCTCTCCGTTGGAGCTCGTGATGACGGGGTCTATCACCAACGGACCCGTATAGTCGTCTTTCTTGAGCGCGTAGGTGATCTCTTCGATGGTGTCCCTGTTGCCGAGCGCGCCGGTCTTAATCGCGTACGGCCTCCTGTCCATGAAGAGCTCGTGGATCTGATTGGTTATGAAATCCGTGGCCACATCCAGGCGTCCCGTCATGCCCTGGGTGCTCTGCGCGGTCAGAGTCGCGGCGACCGCGGTCCCGTATATACCTAGCGCGTCGAACGTCCGCAGGTCGGCGATGACACCAGCGCCGCCCGACGGGTCGAGGCCGGCGATCGTGAGTGCGATCCTCGGCTTCTGGGAGCGCCACAGCCCGTACCTGTCGGGCTCGACGAGCTCCCTGGGAAGCGACATGATCTCCGGCGGGGGTGCCAGGTCGCCTCCGGGCCATGGAGATGGTGCGCCGGAAACTGGTGGGGCGGCTTTTTCGGAATCATCTGAAGTGGTCATATCCGAGTCCTCCGAGCTCTTTACTCTCGTCACCGTCGACTAGCTTGCATCCCTTATCTTCTCCGACAATGCTCCCAATCCTCGAAACAAAGACATCGTGCAGGGCAAGTGCGGTCGCTGCCCTGTCAAAATGCCCGGGGTTGGAGGTGAACAACAACTGGAAATCCTCCCCACCTCCAAGAGCCCATTCCAGCGGGTCAACATCCGACTCGTCCGCCAACGTTCTCGTTTCGTCACTCAACGGCACACTGGACGCGTCAACCTCGCATCCTACTCCACTTTCTGTGCATATATGGAGCAGGTCCACCCCGAGCCCGTCACTTATGTCCTCCATGGCTGTCACCCCGGCGGTTGCGAGCATGTGCCCGGCATGTAACTGGGGCACAGGCCTGAGGTGTGCTTCGACGAGGCCGGGGAATCGCGCCCTCATGTCGTCACGTCCGCTCTGGAGGATGAAGAGTCCGGCGGCGGAGGAACCCAGTGAACCCGTCACGCCTATCACGTCGCCTTCCTGTGCGCCCGAACGAAGAACCGGGGCCCCCGCCGGCGGAATACCGGCGACGGTGACCGATAGCACGAGGCCGGAGCCGGAGCGGCAGACATCGCCACCCACAAGTGCGCAATTGCTGGCCGCGCAAGCTTCGAGCACCCCGCTGATGATAGCCTTTACGTCGTCACGCTCCGGGGGAGTGCCAAAGGCGAGTGAAAGAAGTACGCAAGATGGCTCGCCACCCATTGCTGCGATATCGCTTACTGATGCGGCAACGGCCTTCCACCCGACATCGGAGTATCCGTACGTTTCGAGCGTGAAATGAATTCCCTCGTAGAAAGAGTCTACTGTGAGCAAGACGCTGCCACTGTTGAAATTGCACTGCGCTGCATCATCGCCGATGGCCACCTCGACACCAGGCAGGGGAACGCCTGCCATCTCCCGGATAAGCCCTATAATCTCGGCTTCGTTGAGACCCAACTCCCAACCTCCTCTGCTCTTCGCGCGCGCGGGCCGGACCTCTCATGACCCGGCTCAATAATATTGAGACCTCGCTCGAGCTCAAATCGAGATTCGGGGTTCAGCAGGTCTTTTCGTCTGAGCCGAGGTATTCTGCGATGAATTTCATAGCGCAATACTCGCCGCACATCGAACAACCGGGCTCGTCTTTGACCCTGCGCTCGGAGAGTATGCTCCTGGATCTTCTCGGGTCGATGGACAGCTCCACCTGCCGTTCCCAATCGAGCGCCTTGCGAGCCCTGGACATCTCGTTGTCCCACTTCATGAAGTATTCCGGGTTCTTCGCGAGGTCCGCCGCGTGGGCCGCGATACGGGTCACGATCGTGCCCTCGCGCACGTCCTCGATCTCGGGCAATCCAAGATGCTCGCTCGGCGTCACGTAACACAGGAAGTCAGCTCCGTTTGCCGCCGCAAGAGCTCCACCGATACCGGCAGTGATATGGTCGTAACCGGGTGCCACGTCAGTAACCAGCGGCCCGAGGATATAGAAGGGAGCTCCCTTGCAGATATCCTTTGCCAGTCGGACGTTCTCTACGACCTGGCTGATGGGCACGTGGCCTGGCCCTTCGACCATGGCCTGAACGCCCGCCTGCCTGCACCTCGCCACCAGTTCACCCAGAGTGAGGAGTTCCTGCACCTGCGCGCTGTCCGTGGCATCCGACACGGCTCCGGGTCGAAACCCGTCCCCCAGGCTGAGCGTAAGCTCGTACCTGCGGGCTATTTCGAGCAGGCGGTCGAACTGGGTATAGAGCGGGTTTTCGGTGTCGTTGTAGAGGATCCACCCGGAGAGGAAGGCGCCTCCCCTGCTGACAACATCCGCGATGCGGCCCGTTTTCTCGAGTGCATCGAGGGCTTTGCTCGTCACACCGCAATGAACGGTGACAAAATCGACGCCATCTGACGCGTGACGCTCGATAGCCTCGAACATGTCGTCGGCGGTCATCTTGATGATGCTACCGTGCTTCTCCTGCGCCTCGATAGCCGCCTGGTAGATGGGGACGGTCCCGATGGGAACGGCTGACTCGGCCACCACCCTCCGCCGAATCGCGTCGATATCGCCGCCGGTGGACAGATCCATCACGGTGTCGGCGCCGGCGTCTACGGCGGCCTCGAGCTTCGCCAGCTCGAAATCGATATCCGCCTTGTCCGCGGACGTGCCGAAGTTGGCGTTCACCTTGGTGCGAAGGCCCTTGCCCACGGCACACGGACGAGATAACGGCCGCAGGGAGTTTAGGCTAAGCACAGCCGTTCCCTCGATGATCTCGGCCGCTATCTCTTCGGCTTCGAGCGGTTCTGTCTCCGCCGCGCGTATGAGCGCATCCGGCACGTTTCCCCGCTTGAGCCTGTCTATGAGCGTCGTTTCCTCGTTCAACTCAAATGCTCCAGTCTCGAGGTCGGCCTATCGACAGGCCTCCTCGATCTTTGTCATTAGTTCTTTCGTCGCTTTCTCCATATCGGGGGCACCCGCTACCGCCGAGGCTACCGCGACACCCGCGGCGCCCGCTTCGAATGCTTCGAGGGCGTTCCCGGCCGTGATGCCGCCGACCGCGATGACCGGGGCGATGCCAGCCTTGACGTAAGGCATCAGTCCCTCCGGGCTGATGGGCTTGCCTGCGTCCGGCTTGGTCATCGTACCGAAAACCGGGCCTATTCCGAGGTAGTCAGCGCCGGACTCTACCGCGGCCCGGGCCTGCTCGAGGTCTTCAGGTGAAAACCCGATGATGGAGCCCGGAGGCATAAGCTTCCGCGCGCTTCCGACGTCCAGGTCATCGATGCCGAGGTGGACCCCGTCACTCGAAATAGCGGCGGCTACGTCCACTCTGTCGTTCACAAACAAGAGGGCATGCGCCTGGCGGCAGAGACCCTTTATCCTGAGGGCCACCTCCGCGAACTCGCGGTCGGTCATATCCTTGTCCCTCATCTGCACGGCACGACAACCTCCCGCGAGCGAGGCGCGGGCTACGTCCTCATGCCGCATTCCATCCGGTCCTCCGCAGGTGATGACCACCAGCTTCATGACCCATACGAGATTGGGGCCGATCGCGCAACCGGTCAATTCTCACACTCCTGCGCGCACCAGCTCAGTCGCGAGCTCCGCCGTCTTGCGGCCTGAGAGGAACATGCCGCCGAATATCGCTCCCATCCGCGGCGAACCGTAGATAGCGTTCGCTGCCATGCCGCTGACCAGAAGTCCCGGGTAGACCTGTCGCGTATTGTCGACTATCTCCGCTTCTCCCACCTCGGCCCACATCGGTTTCTCACCGACGATCTGGCCACTCTCGGTGAAAAGCCTGGCTCCAGGGATTTTGCGCATGACCGTATGCACGATGCCCGCCTCGTGACCCGTCGCGTCCACGACGACCTTCGCCTCCATCGCCAGCGGGTCGACATGCAGGTTCGCGAGCTCAACGGCCCTCCAGTTGAGCACGACGCCCGCAACCCGGTCTTCTTCCCGGATCAAGACATCTTCCACCGAGACCCCGATCCAGATCTTCACACCCGCGTCTACGGCGGCTGCGGTGCACTTCGATACGGTTTCGACCGAATCGCTCACGTAGTAGCCGTCACCGAAAGGCTCGAGCCTGACATTGAAACCTCTCACTATCTCCGCCGCTTCCTCCTGGATCATGATGCGAGGAAACAACATCCCGCCACCCCACATACCACCGCCCACGTGGAGGTTGCGCTCGAATATCGCCACTTTGTGACCCTCTTTTGCGAGGAAGTAGGCACATGTCATGCCCGCCGGCCCAGCGCCGGCCACGGCGACGTCAAGTTGCAGCGAATCGAGGAAATCCTTTGTGAAACCCTCGACTATTCCTCTGGTAACCTCGATCTCAGAAATCGGCATTGGTCCTCCTTTTCAACTTGCAACAAAAAAGCCGTGCCACCGCTCGGCTCGGCTCAGGTTCGCCGTATGACAATCCCTACGCTGGCATTACCTTCAGGTCAGGTTCAGACGGTCGACGGGTCCTCCCCGTCCTCTCAGCCCGCGAACACGAGCTCCCGCTGTTCGGCTTTATTTATTTATCTAGATTATATTCCTGTGTGCTCTATTCCTGCCATTTTGCGCAAATCTCGTCAAAGAGAGGTATGGTCGTCAGAAAGCCTGTACTGTTTCATGTAGCACCTCTGACGGAACGCGGCTGCACGTTCAAGCTCCACAGTGTTATATTAATTCTGGTCAATAAAAAGCTTGTCTTGCAAGGGGTGATCCCGTTGGGCGATGTAGAAGATTTCGGTAAGGAAAAAGAACAGGCCGGCAAATCCGGGTTGTGGACGCCCGATGGAGAGGGGCCTGCGACCGAAGGGCCCAAGGCTTCTTCCGCGGACAGCGAAGGCGGTGGTTCGGAGGGCATGTCCGAGGAGGAGCTCCGCAGGCGCATCGAGGAGGCTATGGAGAAAATCACGGTCAGCGATCTCGTTGTCGACATGATGGTCTCACTGTCGAGCATGGCTTACCAGAGGATGGGCATCCCTCATGAAGTAAACGAGAAATTCCGCGACATGGACCAGGCTAGGTTGGCCATTGATTGCCTCGACGCGCTATTGCAGGCCCTCGAGGGGCGAGCGCCTGCAGAGATCCTGGAGCCGCTCGGCAGCACGCTTTCAAACTTGAAGCTCAACTTCGCCAAGGAGTCCTGAACGCAGGCGACATGTGCGAGACGGGCTCAGGCTAGCGCACCGCGGCCTTGGCCTGCCCGTTCTCCGTCGTGATGTAATACGTGCCCTTGCCAGGGTCCGTGGGAAGGCCGCCGGAAAAGTATTGCGAGAGTTGCGAGACGTCTGTTGGCCACGACCCGGTGCTGGCGTAATACTGTTGAATGGCCGAGTCGATCATCCTCAAGTTGGCCTCACGGACCGCGCCGTTTGCCTGGTTCTTGGCGTTGTTGACGACATCGCCGACCCCGGGGGCACTCGTCTTGCTTGAAGTCCCGGACCCGCCACACCCAGCGACCGCCACGACGGTCACCACCAGCACCAGCAGAGCAATCATCGTTATGAGCTTTTTGCTAATTGTGCCTACCCCCTAGTAAGCTTCAGGCGTTGTCGAACCAAGACCGACTACCTCCTGATAAGCGAGACCCGAGACCTCCGCCATGTTCAGGATGCAGGTCACGTATTCAGATGTCTCGCTCGAAGAAGCATTCATGATCGCGACTTTTCCGAGTATCAGATACTCACCTTCAAGAACGTTCTCCAGCGTGCCGCGATACTTGATAGGTCCGCAGTAGGCTACGACTTCCTGACCCCTGAACTGCGCAATGTACGAGATGAGATCCAAAGCCTCGTTCCTCCTTCGTCTCTTGCGCGCGCGGGATGAACCTCCGCCCGCTTGTGGTCGCGTCATTAATAAGTTATCGGTTAGTTGAAAGAATACCTGCAGGAATCGCCTTAGTCGCGGACGCTTCTCCAACCGGGGACCTTCAATTCCCGATCTTCAGGTTGTCTCAAGATCGTCAGGAGCCGGGGCTGAGAGACCCGGCTCAAGGTGAAAAAAGAGCCCAGGAGAGTACTCCCCTTTTCGTCATCGTCAACAATCCTCTAACCACAAATCTGTTCCCGGAGTCAGTATGATACGTGGTAGGGTCCCTATCGTTGAATCAAGCGTGATCAGGTGAACTCCACGATGGGGGAAAGCCAAACAGCCTGAGAAACATCCCGCCACCAACTTGTTTGGCGTGGCGCGCTTGGAGGGATTCGAACCCCCGACACGTGGCTCCGGAGGCCACTGCTCTGTCCCCTGAGCTACAAGCGCTTGGCTCTGCCGGGCCTCTCATGACCCAGCTCAATTCTGTCTTGGTCGGGCGCCGGTCTACCGGGCGGGTTGCCTGCAGTATTCCAGGTAGCGCTCCCACTCGGGCCTGACTGGTCCGAGCTCGAGGCTGACCGTTGCGGGCCCCCGAGGGGCGCCCGGCTTCTTCATCGGCTTGATGCCCGCCTCGACAGGAAGCTTGTCCCTCTTCTTGCTGTTGCAACTTTTGCACGCGGCGACCACGTTCTCCCAGGTGTGGACGCCTCCACGGCTCTTTGGAACAACATGGTCTACCGTCTCCGCAGGGCCACCGCAGTACTGGCATATCCAGCCGTCACGGGCGAAAACCCCCCTGCGCGACAGGTTGGCCCGACCGTAGTACGGGACCTTCACGAAGTACGAAAGGCGGATGACCGACGGAATCGTGATGGTCAGCCTTTCCGAGTGAATCGCCCCACCATCGCATTCCAGCACCTCGGCTTTGCCCTTCAGGAGGAGCACAACAGCACGCCGCACGCTGACCGCGCACAGCGGTTCGAACGATGCATTGAGAAGCAGGACCCTGTTCATAGTCCCTTCAAAGGTGCCTGACCAACTCCTTCACGTATATTACATCAACGTGGAGCTCGCGTCAGGCAAGGGTGAAAAGGGCCCTGCCTCAAATCGCTACCGCGTGCCATATATTTGCGACGCCCCCAAGCGGCGACGTGGGCCTACATCTTGAACTCGGTCTTCTTGCCCCAGATGCCCATCGAGACGCCGAGCTCCTCGTACTGCTGGCCGGCCTCCTCGAGCGGGATGCCGCTCATGGTTGCCTCTATCGCCTGGCGGAAAGCCCTGGCGCCGGCGACCGGTCCGTACGGGTGGGCGTGGATACCACCGCCGGAGCCTATCATTATCTCCCTCCCGAGCTCCCTGACGGCGTCGGGAACGTTGATCGGAGTCATGCCGCCGGAAGGCATGGGCATCGTCGGGAGGAGATCGCCGAACGGATACGTCAGGGTCATGGTCGTCTGGCGGAACCTCTCCGGCAGGTAAGGCGCCTTGCCGCCGAGGGCGAACGGGACGACGAGGAAGTCCGCTCCGCAGAGTCTCGGTATCTTGCCGAGCACTATCGACGAGGACACGCCATGCTCCGGCGACATGTAGAAAGCTCCCGCGCAATCCATGTGGGCAAGGATCGGCACGCCGACGTTCTTGTCCTCGGCCAGCGACCGCATCGCCTCGGGCCCGATGGCAAGGTAGTTGACCATCAAGGCGTTGCCGCCGGCCTCCACCACGGCGTGGGCAAGGTCGAACATCTTCGGCAGGCGGTCGGTAACGTTGACCGTATAGAGCGTATGCTCGCCCGTCTCCTCGAAGACGCGCTTTTCCTTCTTCATGTAGGCCTTCACCCTGGCGATGACCTTGTTGTACGCCATGTCCGCGATCAGCTCATCGTCCTTAACGACGTCGCAACCACCGAGCGCGGCCTTGTAGAAGAGCTCGGTCCCAACCTCCAGGGGATAGCCGCTGCAGGGCTTGATCATGTTGTTGAGCAGCGGGCGCCTCTTGTTCTTGGAGATGCCGAGCGCCTTGTATATGCCGTCGATTCCGAACTTCGGACCCTGGAACCCGTCGAGAAGGGCTTTCGGCATCCTGAGGTCGAGCAGCTTTATCTTGCCGCCCATGCTTATATTTCCGAGACATGCCGTCAGCAGCATCGGTATCTGTGCCTCGATGTTCGCAGCGGGGAACGCGATCTGCACGATATGCTGCCTGTCGGTCACGTCGCTGGGGATCGCCCACTCATAGTCGGGGCACTCGAACACGTTTACGACCTTGGCGACGTGTTGTGCCCTGATCTCTGGTGTCTCACCCGGTACCGGGGTCCATGTGCCGGTAGACTGCTCGATCGCGAGGACCGGCGCCAGCGCCACAACGTCTAGCTCCTTGGGGAACGAGACGTAGTAAGTCGCAATGACATTCTCCTCGAAATCTATGCCCTCAGGGAGGGAACGCGGTTCGGCGGCGTAAGGCCCCAGGTCACACGCCTCGGGGACTGGTGCCTTGGCCTTCTTCGCGGCCGACTTCTTCTTTGGTGCTGGCATGACCAACCTCCTTGTCTTTGGAGACTATGCCCGCCACCTCGCGAAAAACAGGCTTCAGCCGGGGCGAGCGCCTTCTACTTTTACCCGGAATTCACCCTCCGGTAGAGCTTCTTGAGACTCTTGTAAGATTCCTTAAAAGTTATAAACGACTCGTTGTACAGGCTTGCGTATTCGCTACGTGGAGTGAACGTCTGGCGGATCTTTATGGCGTTTCGGAGCGAGACATAATCGGGGTACGCCCCAAGACCGACCGCAGCAATTAGTGCCGCGCCCCGCGCTCCGGAGTGCTGCGGCTCGGCCACCGCCTCGATTGTCACCCCGAGGACATCCGCGAAGATCTGCATCCACAGGTCGCTCTTGGCGCCGCCGCCGATCGCCCTGAGGACGACGTCATTGAACCCGCAAGCCCTTACCCCTTCGAGCATCCAGCGCCCATGGAGAGCTACCCCCTCGAATAGAGACCTGACCATGTCGCGGCCCCTGTGGTCGAGACTCAGATTGATGAACCCTCCTCGCACGGTCGTGTCGGGGATGGGCGAGCGCTCGCCGAACATCCAGGGATTGAATATGAGGCCGTGGCTGCCCGGCTCCGCGGTCGCGGCGACCTCATTGAGAAAGTCCATGATGTCCATATCAGGCCCACATTCGAGATCGCAGGGAATGAGGTGCTCGCTGAACCACTTGAAACACGCGCCCGCGCTCTCCATCTCCGAGAGCAGCAGGTGCCTGGTCGGGTCGGCGGAGGATATGCTGACTATCCCTTTGCGCCCGTTGTTCACCTCCTTCGGCACCGTCACCGCGATCCAGCCGGAGGAGCCGATGTAGATATGACCCTGGCCGTCGATCAGGGCTCCTGAGCCCACGGTCGCGCTCGGAACGTCGCCCGTTCCCGTGAACACCGGGGTACCGGGCACCAGTCCCATCTCTTCAGCCGCCGTCTTCGTAAGGACCCCCGGTTGCTCGTGCGAGGCCATGACCTTCGGCATTTTGGTCGGGTCTACCCTGACGAGCTTGAATAGCGTGTAATCCCAGTCTTTCTTCTTGGAGTTGAAAGCCCCGGTGGCTGACGCGGCCGAATAATCGTAGACGAACTCGCCACAGGACTTGTTCACCAGGTAGCTGCAAACCTCCAGGATGGCGTGCGTCTCGTTGTAGATGCCAGGCTCGTGCTGCTTGAGCCACATCAGCTTGGCAATGACGTCCTTTCCCGTCGGCAGTCCGCCGGCGATTGCCAGCAGCAGCGGCTTTGTGAGCCAGCGGATTATCTTGTCGGCCTGTTCCTGGGCACGGCCGTCGAGCCAGATAATGGCCGGGCGCAGCGGCGTGCCAGCCTGGTCGACGGGAAGCACGCCTATCATCTGCGTCGAGTAGATGACACCCACGACTTTCCCGGGGTCGATCGAGGTCTCTTCGAGTACCTCACGGGTCGTGCGGGTCACAGCTTCCCACCAGTCGCCCGGGTCCTGCTCCGCCCAGTTCTCGCGCGGATAGCTCGTTTCGTAAGGGGAGAACCTGCTCGCGAGTATCCTGCCGCTCAGGTCGCAGAGCGCGGCCTTGCTCCCACCGGTACCCACGTCATGAGCTATGATGTACCTGTCGTCAGACACTATGCACCCTCCAATCAGCATCCGCGCGAGCGCCTGCGGCGCCCGTCCTTCCGGTAGCTACTTCTTAACTCCCGTTTCGCGTCCGGACCCGCTGGCACCCTCAGCCATGAGGGAAAGCGCCGCACTTTTTAATTCCTTGCCGATGCCCCGAAACCTACCCCCGGTCCCTATTACAGTCCCGTAGAAATCGAGGCCTTCTGTCATTGCGATAACCGTATCCGCGAGAAGCCCGGCATCCATCTCCCGAATCAGTCCAAGCTCCATCAGGCTCTTGAACTCCTCTTTGAGAGGTTCCCGGAAGACGCCGTAAATGGCCTTGAACCGGCTTTTTATCTCGTCATTATGAAAGCCCAGGTAATGACATGCATGGAAAACACTCTGGTCAACGTGTTCCATCCAATCGCGACTGAACAGCATGTCGAGTATCGCATCGAGTCTCTTGTTGGGGTCCGCGATCTCCTGTACCCATCCGATGTAAGACTCGCTGTAGAGCTCCGCAATGTAATCGACCAGCGCCAGGGTCATCTGTTCTTTGCTGGAGAAATAGTGAATGAGCAAGCTGGGATGTACTCCCATCGAGCCAGCGATTTTTGCAAGCGACGCGCGCTCGAGCCCCTCGTCCCTCAGGACTTTGTAGAAGTGCTCAAGGATCTCCTGTTTCCTGATCGGCGCCTTGTCTTTTGGTCTTGCCATAATTAATTAAACGAACCTTCGATTAATTAAAAGCATGATAATCCGCATACATGTGCCTGTCAATGCGTGAGCCCGTCAGGGCCCACCGAACTTGAACCTGGTCTCTCAGGCCCGGGTCATTTCCTCCCCTCAAGGGAAAGGCAGAGACGCTCGGCAGCAACGATGCCGAGGGCGGCTATGTCTTCGGTGTGGAGATAGTAGGGGGTGCTGGGTTGAAAGAGTATGTGGGCGGCACCAGCGATGTCGTCTGTCGAAGGCCAGAGCACTACGAGGATAGGCACCCTGGGCAGCGCCTGGATGACAAACGAATAATCGCCAGTGTCACCGGCCTTGCCGGCGAGCGCGTGGGCAACGCGGACGAACTCCTCGGGAGCGTCCCCGAAGCGATCGGCGAGTATCGATTCGGCCATGGATTCGAACGCTCGGGAGAAATCCCTGCCACCGGGCATGTCACGGTAAGCCAGCCAGCCGGCGGTGCGCAGCGGTTCTCCCCTGTAATAGAGGTAGTGAAGAGCGACTATCGCCACAGCCCCCGACTGGGGCTTGTCGGACGCACCCATCACCTCTCCACCGGGGAACCCCACCGAGATATCCTCGCCGAGGAACGGTACGACAAAGCGCCCGGCGGAACTGTCGAACGTGATGCCCCTCTCCGCGGCGGTAAGCATGGGATCGAGCGAAGCGACAGCAACCCTGGCCTCCGCCTCGGCGACGGAGTAAGCTTTGCGCCGTTCGAACATCATGGACATCTCTCGCGCCTCCTTGATGGATACTCTAGTAGAATGTATCCACAGTCAGCGAGCTAGAGAAGGAAATCATTGCACTGGACAACGCATGTGGTAGTGGGCGCGACCGCGGGTTACCTTATCGATAGGCCGCTGCCGTCTCTCATAGTGGGTTTCGCGAGCCACCCGCTCCTCGACATGACGCCGCACCACGACCCGGATCATGAAATAGGGTACGTCCTCGACGCGGTGACCGGTGTCGGCGCGTTGAGCATACTGCTGTTCAACCGGCTGGTTCGCAGTGAAGACCGGCATCGCGCAATTCTCTGGGGTGCGATCGGTGGCGCGCTCCCCGATACAGAGCTCCTGGTCAAGCTTTTCAAAGACATCGAGACTGAAGATTACATGTTTCCCTGGCACAATGGAACGCTCCCGCACCGGCAGACGCACCTTTCCCGCTCGGTAATATTGCAAACGCTATTGATCGTCGTAATGCTGTCCCTGGCGTGGTTGAAGTTCAGGCACATGCAGAAAAAAGACTCTTAAGCCAGCCTCAGCACCTGATGTATCCTTGGTATCACCCTGACATCGGGGTGAGCCTCAAGGGCCCTGCGCTGGATATCCAGGAGAAGAGCACCGCCGACGCCTATTTCACCCCGGCGACCCACGACGGGTTGTATCACGATGGTGGCCCGGCGCCCCGAAGCGTTCACCACTTCGGCGGCCTGCATGACCTCGTCCATTTCCACTTCCTCGGTGACCACGATCTTTATGAACAGGTTGGCGACGTCGCATGCCTTGAGGAACTCCAGGTTTACCTCGAACCTCTCCGGCTCACCCGTACAGGACGGGATCTTGATGTCCGCGCATACGTAATCGACGTGCTCGATCACGCCGGCGAGCTCGTCGGGGAAAGTGCCGTTTGTCTCCAGGTAATTGGTATATCCTTCCGCTTTCAGAGCTGGGAGCAATTCCCTGAGAAAGTCCGGCTGCATCAGCGGCTCGCCGCCGGTTATCGCCACCGAGTGATGCCCGGTTATCCGCAACCTTCCCAGCACGCCGGTCACGTCCTCGACTGACATGGTGTTCGGTATGAAGTCGCACCGGCCCGTGCCCGCTATCGTCTCGACGCGACAAGTCGCGGCGGGCCGGCGGGCCTGTGGGGTGTCGCAATAGAAACAGGCGAGGTTGCACCCGCCGAGGCGCACGAAGATCTGTCTGCATCCGAGCAGAGGACCCTCTCCCTGGACCGAATCGAAAATCTCCTCGATGTTGCCTCGAGTCGACAAGAGACCGTCCTTTCTAGAAGACCGGCCGTACCTTGCTTGCGTCCATTCTTACGTTTTTCATCTCTTCTATGAAGAGTCTCGCGACGTCGACTGCGAACTTGTCGATGTCGTCGAGTCCCAGCTCCTCGAGCCCTACAGTCGTGACGGGCGTGCCCTCGCTGGTGATATTGAGGCCCAGGTGGACTAGTCCCGAAACCAGACTGACCGTAGCGACCGATACGCTCAACTTGCCGCGCTCGTCGGAATCGGGCGCAACGGCGAAGAGGTTGTCGTAGTCGCGTTCGATCTCGGCGTCCTCGGACGCGGTCTCCCTAAGCAGCTCGAGAACAACCGTGATGAGGAGGCGCTGGACCAGGACTATCTCGTTCATGCCTGTCCCAAAGAGCTCGACGAGGAAATGCAGCATGTCCCGCGATGATATCTCTGCGTGCTTCCGCCGGTCCTCCATGTCCACCATGAATTCCTCGGCGATGTTGCATGGGCCCCGAAAAGACACGATGCTGTCGCCCAGCACGTCGAAATTACCGTACGCCCACAACGGAGAGAGCTGTGAGCCATCGTACTCGATCGTCTTGCTTTTGAGATACTTGCCTTTCATCGAACCATCCCCTCGAAAAAAACGGCTTGTCCCCGGAGCCCGCACAAGCCGCGGCTGGCACGCCCCAGGTGCCGCTTCAGGCCAATTGTAGCGGCTGGGCCTCACGCTGTCATCAGGTTATTATTCAATCGAGAAACTGGCGCGCGCCTCTCCGGATTCCCACACTGTCACCGACTCGAGCTCGGCGCGCCACGATGAACCCTCGACCGCGATGTTGAGCCTGTCAAAGATCGCGCGCGCAACGTTCTCGGCGGTGGGCGCGATACCGTCGAACGGTGGCACCTCGTTCAGGTACTCGTGGTCGAACGGGTCTATGGCGTCGTCGAGAGCCGTCTCCAGATCCTCAAAATCCACGACCAGCCCGTCGGGGCCCAACCTGGTGGACCGCAGCACGGCTTCGACCGTCCAGGTGTGCCCGTGTAGTCTTGAGCACCTGCCAGGGTGCCCCTCCAGCTTATGGGCCGCGCTGAACTGCCTCTTTACGCCGAGCCTGTACATGCGTAAAACTCCTCGCTCCTTCTGGATTCATTCTAGATTATAGCACGGTAAAGCAGAGCAACTTATGCCGTTGCTCCAGCATCAGGAATCGATGTTCTCACCCAGCACCTGCACGAAGTTCTCGAGCCTGGCCCGCGCGGTCGCGCCCAGCCCACCCGGGCAATCGCATTCGACCGTCAACAGTGGCTTATCGAGAGTCTTGATGAATATCACGTCCTCCATGGTTCGATGACAGAAACTCTGGACGTAATGGACGATCCCGTCCAGCCGCCTTAACTCTGACTGTCGATTTATGTCGAGAGCGCGCCCTCTTACGTTGTAGGGATAGGTATAGGAAAGGTATTGTGAGGCCAGATCTTCAGGATCTCCGCTATCGCCAGCCGGCATCGAGAACTGCCTCTGCACCTCGTGGAACACGAACCTGGCACCAAGAGGCTCCGCGAGATCGAAAATCTCGGGGGTGATCGGCGGCACCCCTATGTAACCAAGCCTTACTTCTCTGGCGAAAGGCAGCCCATCGCGCCTGTCGAGAGGCTCCCGGTTCAGGGCTTCCGCGAGGAACTCCTGAAGCCGCAAGAGATATGCATCCGGATCGCCTTCGAAATCACTCGAGCTGACGAGCCAGCCGTGTGCTTCTCGGCCCGTAAGCCTGTTCCCTTCCCAGCAGAGGCGGTCGGCCTCGCCGAGCGCTTTACGCACGGGCGCGAGCCTGATCCGCCACGATTCGGCTGCAGCTGGAGAGGCGCCCAGTCGCGAACAGAACCTGCGAAGCTCGCGCTCCATGTCTTCCCGGTTCGGAGGCAGCGGGTAAGCGAAAGTGATCACCTCGACGCCCTCGAGCTCGAGAGCCTCTAACAGGATGTCTGTGCCATCGCAATCCCCACGGACCACACCTATAACACGTCGCGGACCTCCGCGAGCGACCGTCGCCCCGAATATTCCTTTGAGCCACGCGCATGAACCCTGTGGGAAGCCCTCCTCCAGAGCCCGCTCGATGAACTGGTCGCGCTTGGGATCCGAAACGAAGATGTTGTTGAGGTCGACAGGTACGAGGCCCGCGGCGAATACAGCTTCCACCGGGATAGTCGTGGTCAAGCCGATGCGGTCCGGTCCCTCAGTCATCGGGCGCGCCGCCTTCGATCTCCCGTTGCTCGCGGGTGCGAGCAAGCTGCCCGAACAGGTGCCAGACCACCAGGAGCGCGTAGTAGGCGGTAACGAACACGCCCACGCCACAAGCCATGAGGCCGAGCGGAATGAAGAACAAGAACACCACTATGGTGATAGCCAGCACCACCATCCGCTGTTTGAAGCACTCTTCGACATGGCCGAAGACCTTCTTGAGGCGGAACGATTCCTTGAAGCTTCCCGACGACGCGTACACCTGCGCGACCGCCGGAAACACCAGGACCAGCATCAGCAGGATAACGAGACTCATCAGCCAGCCAAGCGCGAACAGGAGTACCGCGAAAACCTGCCCCGGCCCATGGACCCCCCCGGCAAGCGTCCCCAACACCGTGGTGCCGCCGACGATCAGGTACAGAGGTATCGCATATAGCAGGGCGATAGCCGTAATGATGGCGCCCTCTTTCAGTTTCTTGCCCGGCAAACCCCACGTCGGCAGCCTGTGGTCATCCCCCGCCTCGGCAACGCGCATGACTTCGAGCATGTAGCCCATGATCATGAGAAAAGGAACGATGAGGAACGAGAGCAACGCGAGAACAACTCCGATGAGGAACCTTGTAAGCCAGTCCGGGTCGTCCAGCATGAAAGAAAACGACCTGCCGGGTTCAATCCCCTCGAGCCACGAGTTGTGTTCGGGAGGTTCGCAGGGCATTGTGATGAACTCGACCCGCTCTGGCGCCAGTTCGCCGCATGCACGGCAGTACATCCGCCCGCGGTCCACCATGCACTCCGAGCACAGAAATTTCCCGCACGAGACGCACCTGGCGGCCGGTTCGACTCCTGGATGATTCGCGCACTCCATCTAGCCGGCCCTCCCACTGATCGCGTTTGCCGGGACGGCATCCTGTACACCCGTGCACGACATCGGAACTATTCGCAGCCTGCAGGCGGAAACGCGCCTATTTGTTTGCTTCAAGCACTGATTCTTCGTCGATCTCATAGTATCCCGCCTGTGAAGTCTTGATACGGCATCCCGCGACGCGCGGGTCGTGCGACCAGAACAGCAGCGCCTCCCTGTCCGCGCAATCGGCGAGCAGTCGCCCCTTCCGGGCGTAGACGGCTCGCGGGTCGAGGTCCCACGCCATGAGCCAGTTCAGCCGAAGGTGGGCGCACGTGGGCACCAGGTCGCCGGGATATACGGCCTCTTGTCCTCCGGACTCGATGCGGACGATCTGGTGGCCTGGAGTATGTCCGCCCGTCATCTCCACGAAGACTCCGGGTGCCACTTCCACATCCCCTTCGACCGTCATCAGCGCTCCGTTGTCGACGAGGGGAACGAAGTCATCTCGCCTGTACGAACCTCTCGAGAGGGCGTGTGGCTCCAGCGCGGCCTTCATCTCTTCGAGCTGTACGACGAGCTTCGCGTTCGGAAAGGACGGCCGGGCGCCGCGCGACCCGTCTGAAACGGTACTGCCCCCCGCGTGATCCAGATGAAGGTGCGTCGCTAACACCAGGTCGATGTCCTCCGGCTCGACTCCGAGCCGTGCGAGCTCCGTTATCACATCACCTTCGCCCAGTGCGTAGAGCAGGCTCTGCTTAGCATCGTATTTGGAGCCCATTCCGGGCTCCAGTAGCACAGTGTGGCCGCCCGTTTCGATGAGGAGCGAGTTGGAGTTGAGATCTATGCGGTTCATGGAGTCTGGCGTGGCCTTTCTCTCCCAGAGGACCCTCGGAATGACCCCGAACATCGAACCACCGTCAAGGCGAAACCGTGACGAGACGAACGGTGTGACTTTGATGTCTCCGATGTCGATTGCCCGCTCGCCGGTAATACCTCTCGGCGGCCGGTTGTTATTGTCTTCCATGTTTTCCTGTTATATCTTGTTTATGGTTGTAAATAATTGTTAACGCCATGTCGATATAATAGCAAACGAAACAGGTCGTTATTTCCGAATTGTGCAGTTTTGATATCCCAGGCAGTGCCGTCATGTTCAACATGATCATAAAGGGGATTGCTCGATGATTCGACGTCTGGCTCGTTCGACCGACCGGCAACATGGTTTCACCATCATCGAACTCATGGTAACAATGCTTATACTCGGAGTACTGGTGGGCATTGTCGTGATGACGATGGCTATATCGCGCACAAAGGCACAGCAAGCTTCCTGCAAAGCGAACCTCCGGATCATAGTCGACGCGATCGCTCAGTACCAGGCGATACACGAAGGGGCGCTACCGCCGACGCTGGACGTGCTCGTCGACGAACATTACATCAAAGAGAATTTCAGTTGGACGTGTCCGTCGGGTGACTATGGAAGTCAATCCGGTGACTACCGCAAGTATTACAACCCGGAGACGGGGCAAACATCTTGCCCCAGGCCCGACCACAACCTTTGAGGCGGCGCTCCAGGAGAACGGGAGGACGGGAGTTTGAAGTACAGCAGGTTTGAGATACTGGCAGTCGTAGTTGTGGCGGTTGCGGTTATCGCTTCGATGTTCGCCACGATCTCCAGCAGCAACAGGGTCGCCGATATCGTCGGTCAGGCGATGATAATTGTGGTGCTGGTCGGAGGCCTCCATTGGGGCCGTAGAGGCGCACTCATCTCGTTCCTGGCAGCGACCACCTTTTACGCGATATTCGCGTTCGGGGCCCGGGGAGACATGTCGCTTGCCTCGGCCACCGAGGTCTTCCTTATCAGGGCCGTCGCCTACGCCGGAGTTGCTATTGTCGCCGGCGAGCTCAACGTCCGGCTGAAGTACCTCTTTATCAAGCTCGAGCACCATGACTACGTGGACGATATCACGAGCCTGTACAACGCGGTATACCTCTCGAAGCTGATCGAAAAATACATCAATGAGTTCGACCGCTATGGTTCCAAGTTCTCTGTGACCAGTTTCACCGTCAACCAGGAGCTGCTCCTGCCCCTAAAGAAAAAAGCGCGGGTCAAATTCATCAAGGAGCTCGGAAACTCTGTCATCAGGGGCAACATCCGCGGCGCTGACGAAGCGGCCCGCCTGCAGAGTACGACGTTCTCTATCCTGTTCCCGAATACCAACATCGATGGCGCGACCTGCGCGTCACTGAGGATCAAGGGCAAGATCGCCAGCTACCTCGACCGCCACGGTCTCGACACCGAGAACGACAAGACCATCCGTACCGAGATGCTCGAATACCCACGGGACAAAGAAGCCCTCGAGATCCTGGCCGTCAAGCTTCAGAACAACACCAATGACAAATCCTGAAGCTCCTTCCATGTATTGTCATTTTTCAAAAGGCCAGGCAAACATGAGACGCTCGCTGGTATCCTCGAAGCTGCGGTAAAAGGCGGCGGTAATGTCGTCTCCGGGCCGCACTGAAGCTTCGACCTCTCTACAGCCTCGCCGCCGGGCAGCGGCCTGCGCCGACCGTATCAGCTCGGTGCCAATACCTTGCCGCCGGTGTGCGCTGTCTACCACCAGTGCCTGTATCCTTCCCTGAGCCCTGGAGCCATAGAGCGTCAGTACCCAGTTGACCGCCACCAGTCCAACCACGTCGCCGTCTTCGCATGCCATGAGAAACAGCCAACTGTCGGAGTCGAGGAGCTCCGCCAGAACCCGGTCCCAGCGGTCCCTGTCGGTCTCGGGCTTCCATCCCTGCATATCCGACATATCGAGCAGGAGCCCCGTAACCACGCCGTGGTCCTTGACTCCAGCCCTCGTTATTTCGAGCATCCGCGCCGCCGCCCCCTTCCGCGAATCGGTCAATCGGCCGCTTTATCATTGATGATAGAATATCGGCAGATAGAAGCCAACTGGCCGTCAGCACCGGTAGCCGGTCGGACGGCAACGCAATCAATCTGGCGATAATGGTCGCAAAGAACAAAAAGAGAACCTGGAAGTTGAGAGCCGGCGACCTGGTGATTGTGGCTCTCGTTCTTGCAGCCGCCATAGGCTCGACGATCCTGGTATCGCAGGCGCATGCCGGCGAGAAAGGCTCTCTTGCTATAGTTGAGGTCAATGGTCACGAGGTGCGTCGCGTTTCCATGGGCGATTCGCAGGCCGCGAGAACTTTTACTGTCGAAGGCTGGCAGGGCTCCAGTACTTTTGAGGTCAAGGGAGGACGCGTTCGCATGACCAAGAGCGCCTGCAGGGACAAGATATGCATCGGAATGGGCTGGATGGACACGAGCGGCCGAAGCATCATCTGCCTGCCGAACCGTGTGGTGATACGCATAACCGGCAACAGGAAATCCGGTGGTGTAGACACCGTTACGGAGTAGGTGGTCGCTTGGCTCCAACGCGTCGCGTCACCAACCTCGCGCTCCTGGTCTCGATCGGCCTTGTGCTGAGCATCATCGAAAGCACGTTTCCGCCGCTTCTCCCGGTACCCGGGGCCAAGCTTGGCCTTGCGAACATCGCAACCGTGATTGCGCTTTACGTCTTTGGAACCGGCATGGCCCTGGAGGTCACCGTGATCAGATGCATCCTCGGAGGTCTTCTGAGGGGAAGCGTAATCGGGCTGTTCCTCAGCCTGTCCGCCGGGCTCACAAGCACCCTGGTCATGATCCTCCTGTTCGTGCTGGCCGACCGGTTTATAAGCGTCATCGGCGTCAGCGTGGTCGGGGCAGCCGTGCACAATGCCGCTCAGCTCGCTGCGGCGTACCTCCTCATCCGCAACACGGCCCTGTTCTATTACCTGCCCTACCTCATGATAATCGCCGTTCCCACCGGGCTATTCGTCGGTTTTGCTTCGCGCCGCGTAGCTCTCAGCCTGGAAGGTCTGTCACTTGCGTGACATGGCAGGGGCAGCGGAACGCTCCAAACTCCAGATCCTGGTGGAGGAGCTGCGCTTCGAGTATCCGGGTGCATCCGCGGAAGCACTATCGGGTATCGACCTCGAGTTCCAACAGGGCATGCTCTATGCGTTGCTCGGTCGGAATGGTTCGGGTAAATCAACGCTCGCGAGGTGCATGAACGGCGTGCTCGCTCCCGGAAGCGGGCGTGTCATGGCTTGCGGGCTGGATACGTCGTGCGAAGCCGGCAGGCGGGCCGTGCCAGCAACCGTCTCGATGGTCTTTCAGAACCCTGACACACAGATGGTAGCCTCCACCGTCGAGGAAGAGGTCGCGTTCGGGCCGGAAAACCTCGGGTTGGAACCGGACGTGATCCGGCGGCGTGTCGACGACGCCCTCGGGCTGGTGGGCATATCCGACCTGGCCAGGCGGCAACCGCTCCGCCTATCCCAGGGACAGAAACAACTGGTCGCAATCGCGGGCGCGCTTGCAATGGAACCTACCTTCCTGCTGAGCGATGAATCCACCTCCATGCTCGATTACTCCGCAAGGACAAGGGTACTCGAGCTGTTCGAAAAACTGCGGGGCATGGGAATCGGGGTCGTGCATGTGACCCACTTCCTCGAAGAGGCCGCCCTCGCGGACGAAGTCATAGTGCTCGATGCCGGAACCGTAATAGCTCGCGGAACACCGGCCGGTATCCTTACGGACCCATCCCGGGTCCGCTCCATGGGTCTGGATCCACTCGCCGTGACGGTCGTGGCATATGAGCTCGGCAAGCTGGGACACTCTGTGCCCGAAATCCTGGACGTCAAGGAGTTGCTGGCGTGGCTCTACGCCTGAAGCTCGAGGAAATCTCATATTCCTACCCGCTTCCCGGTCGCCAGGAAGCGGCCGCCCTGGACGAAGTCAGCATTGAAGTGGCGCCTGGGGACATCTTCTGCGTGGCGGGCGCCAACGGTTCGGGGAAATCTACACTTGCCCAGGTCTGTGCCGGGCTGCTGGCCCCGACATCCGGCCGGGTGCTCTACGGTGAAGAATCCGTCTACGAGCGAGGGGACCTGCGGGGGTTCCGTCGCAAGACAGGGCTTCTCTTCCAATCACCTGAAGACCAACTGTTCGCTGATTCGGTCCGCAAAGACATCGCGTTCGGCCCGCGAAACCACGGGCTCAGGGGGNNAACAGCTCACTGAGGCCGTCGAGAAGGCGGCCGAGCTCGTCGGGTTGAGTCTCGAGAAACTCGGTGACCGGTCACCGTTCTCGCTCTCCGAGGGTGAAAAGAGGCGAGCGGCGCTCGCCGGGGTCCTGGCGTTGCGCCCCGAGGTCCTCCTGCTCGACGAGCCTTTCATCGGGCTCGACTACGAGGGCAGGGAACACCTGAAGAAGGCGCTGTCGCGGTACCGTGAAGACGCGGGAGCTTCGATCATCGTCGTAACGCACGAGCTGTCGGACATCTGGCCGCTGGCCACCCGCTTCACGATCATCGATGTTGGCAAGGTTCGGAGGTTCGAAGAGCGGGCCGACCTGCTGTCCGGTGACGTGGACATCAACGCCCTTGGTATGAAGCTTCCACAGTGGGGCATCCTCGCAAGGGAGCTGCTCGCCTCCGGCATCTCACTTGAAGACCCGGCGGACCCACGGGTGCTGGCTAAAGCGATCGCGGCGCACAGGGAGGCGAACCGTGGTCGGTAAAGACATCACCATCGGTCAGTTCCTGGCGGTGGACACCGCACTACACAAGATCGATCCTCGCCTGAAGCTCATCGCCGCCGTGGCTTCGATCGTCCTGGTGTTCGTATACGGTGGGTGGGCTTTGCTTGCCTACGCCCTCTTCCTGTTCGCGGTGCTCATCGTAGTACGGCTTCCCATGCTCCCGGTGCTCAAGTCGCTCAGAACGGTGTGGGTCATCGTTGTGATCACTTTCCTACTGCAGGTGTTCCTCACTCCAGGGGAAGTCCTCTGGCACTGGGGTTTCCTGAGTGTGACGGATACGGGGCTCTTCAACGGAGTAGTATTTTCAGGACGCGTCGTATTGCTGGTCGTGCTGCTCGCCGCGCTGACCATGACGACCCCACCGCTCAAGCTCGCGGACGGACTCGAGGCTCTCCTGCACCCCCTCGAGCACCTCAAGGTCCCCATCTCCCGCATCACGACCGTGGTGAGCATCACGCTGATGTTCATACCGAAGATGCTCGACCAGAGCAGCAAGCTCGTCAGGGCTCAGATGGCCAGGGGAGCCGACTTCGAATCTGCCAACGTGCTCAGACGCGTCCGCGACATAGTGCCTGTGCTCGTGCCGCTCTTCGTCAAAGTCTTCCACGACGCCGACGAACTGGCGGTGGCCATGGATGCCCGCTCCTACAACAGCGGCACGGTAAGAACACGCCTCTACCCCATGAAGATCGGTGCCCTCGAAACCCTACTCGTCACTGCCTTCATCCTCGCCTCCATCGCCCTCGTCTTTATCTGACATATCACTCCGAAGTCAGAAAAGGGACCCGGGGCTGAGAAATTCGGCTCAAGAGGCAAGAACGCAGAAGTGTGTTTGACCCCTGTTTGCGCTATCTAGGTCTTCTTATTGCCTTTAAGTGCAGGGCGAGGGGTACTTATTCCGTCGAACTCCGCAGTGGACTTAAGTCTGAAACATATCGCTCTTTCCGCGAGGACCTTGAGGAAAAAACGTACCCCGAGCCCCCCCGGGCCTGAGAGACCTGTCCCAGCAGAATGCGTTCAGACGCCGACGTTGGACCGGAAGGCTGCAGCTTGTGCCCGAGGGTAAGCTCGGACTTCGCTTGTGCCTTGGCGCCCGTCGCATCAAGCGCCAGCCCGAGCACCAGGTGCGCGACCCATGCCGAGGGGTTGAGAGTGATGGCGGCCTGCGCTTCGGTTATCGCTTCGTTGTACGCTTTCCTGGCCAGGTATGCACGGGCCAGCCACTCGTGTGGATACCAGGAATTCTGGTCCGCCGTTACAGCCTGAGCGAACGCCGCGGCGGCGGCGTCATAATCTTTGAGATAATCGTGAGCCTCTCCAATGTCTATCAGCAGAGACTGCCGTTCGGGAGCGAGGTCATAGGCTTTCGTCCAGTCGTCGAGGGAGACCTGCATCTTGTCGCTGTGCTCCTGGACGGCTCCCCGGTCTTGATACCCAACCGACATGAATGCCTGCTCCTCCGAATCTATCAGCCCCTTGAACGCCGCCAGGGCCAGGTCGAACTCACCCTGCCTCATCATCACTATGCCCAGCGCGACACGGGAGTCCGCATCGGTAGTATCGGCGTCAATAGCTTTCTGGATGTCAGTCTGCGCCGAGCGGAGGTCTCCGTGGAGCGCATCTATCATCGCCAGCACCGGGTACGCCCCGGCGTTCGACGGGTCGTCCCCAACAGCCTGCTTCAAGTCGGTGCTCGCGCCGGAGATGTCCTGACGAAGCATCTTGACGACGCCCAGGCCGACGAGGGCATTTGAGGACCCCGGCGCCATCTCGAGGTTCTGCTTGTACCATTTCTCAGCCTCGCCCAGATCGGCCTGGCCAAGGGCTGCCTGCCCTATCCCGAAGACCGCGTCGGTCGACGTGCGGTCTGCGCGCCACGAGTTGGTAAATGCGTCTGTAGCGTCTTTCCATTTTCGCTCCAGGAGGTCCACCCGCCCCAGCCCTTCGAACGCCTGCGAGGACTGCGCGTCCTGTTCGAGAGCCTGGTCGAACTGGGGGCGTGCGTCGCTCAGATTACCGGAATCGACGAGAGCCCTGCCGAGATTGATGTGTGACCAGAGATCGTCGGGCGCCGCCGCGAGCCTGGCCCTGGCGTCATCTTCCGCCGCATCCCGCGTTGCCTCGTTGCGAAAGTAATGGGTCACCTGCAGGTCTACCAGCGAGGAGAACTCCGGGGCTGGGAATGCCGCCTGGGTCCCTCCGGCGTTGTCCAGGGTCCTCACGGGGGCCTTTCCGGGCTCGCCCACGGCCCTTGCGCCTGCCGGAACGGCTATCTTTCCGGCGCCATTCTCGACCACGGCGTTACCGCCGGCGACGAGCACTTCGGTCGTTCCTCCGGGAGCCACCTTCACGGAAAAGCTCGCCCCCGATGTGCCACCGCCCGAGCCGCTCACCGCTACCGCCGGGGTACTTACAGATGGGCCCGAATCGCCAACCATATCAAGAGCCACCTGCCCTCGTGAAAGCTGTACCCGCTCGGAGCCGCTTTCGGCACCCAACCTGAAGTCCGATGCGTCGAGCACGGCCATCCTTGCACCATTGCCAAGCAGGAAGAAGAGGTCCGAACCGGCAGCCGACCAGACGGTATCGCCCTCCAGGAGCGGTGTGCCGAGGCTCGCCGAAAGCCAGGTGTCGGCGCTCGCGAGGCGCAGGTCGAATGACGGCTGCGTCTGGACGGCCACCGCCTTGACCGGATATCTATTAGCCTTTCGGGCGGGCTTCTTTGCGCAAGAGGCCGAACCCAAGACAACCACGGCTATCAGAATTGTGGCAAGGATGGCCCGGATCGGTCTCGCACAAGCCGGGCGCCCCGTTTTCTTCGATTCCATCGAGAACTTGTGGTGCTTCATCATTATCTATTCTTCAACCATAAACGAATGTGACCCTTGCAGAAAACACATCGCGGGAGCCAGGCCCTCGTTACGAACGTCGAATTTTCGTGGGATAAGGTGTTTCGCGAGAATCTTGAGTATAATAACGACGATTTGGAGACAATGAAGAAACTAAAGAGCTTTATCAACATAATTCTCATAACGCTGCTGGCCGCGGGTGCCGTCATACTCGTGGTGTTCATGTCGAATCGCGGGAGCGGGTCGGGAGAGCCGAAGGATACGTACCACTCCCCAACCGTCTTTGCCATGGACACCAACCTCGACATAACGATCGAGGGTCGGGGCGACCGGGCAAAAGCGGACTCGGACGCCGCCATCGCGCTCGCTCGCAAGATCGAGTCACACACGAGCATGTTCAAGCTGAAAAGCGACATCTATCGCATAAACGCGAACGCCGGTCTCGCACCGGTCAAGGTAAACAGCGATACCATGTACCTCATACAGACGTCGCTCAAATATGGCGCCGAAACCGGCGACGCGTTCGACATAACCGTGGCGCCCATAGTGAAGCTGTGGGGCTTCTACGACCAGAAGTACCGCATCCCCTCCCAGGCGGAGATAGACAATGCCCTCAAGCTGGTCGGTTACCAGAAAGTGGTCGTGGACCAGGCAAACGGTACGGTCTTCCTCCCGCAGAAAGGAATGGCGATCGACCTGGGTGGAGTAGCCAAAGGTTACGCCGTAAAGCAGATGTACGATCTCCTCAAGAAGCGCGGTGTCAAAAGCGCGCTCGTCAACTTCGGGGGCTCGGTCGGGGCTATCGGCCGGCGTGCCGACGGCAAGCTTTGGGTCATTGGCGTCAAACACCCCAGGTCGGAGGGCGGAGCGCTCGTCGGAGAACTCCAGGCCGAGAACGCGTTCATCAACTCGTCGGGAGATTACGAGCGATACTTCATCCGGAATGGGATACGCTACTGCCATCTTATCGACCCCAAGACCGGGCATCAGCCTACGGGAGTAATCAGCACGACCATAGTCGGCCCCGACGGCACCTTCGCCGATATCCTCTCCAAGGTCCCGTTCATGAAGGGGATGCAGGCCGGCCTCGAGTACATGAAGACCCAACCAGGCTACGAAGCGCTGGCCATCGACAGTTCGGGCAACATAATGGTCACGCAGGGCATGAAAGACAAGTACGTGCTCGCAATGCCCGCCAAGATCTAGCGAGACACCTCCGGTCTCATCTTGACGACAGTTTCCCCGAGACTCCACGGCATCCGGGCATCACCGCGTCGGAATTGTATGGCAGAAGGTGTCATGATAAAGTAATCCAATCAGTGGCAACTGGTTTCGAAGGAAGGTGGGTCAGATGCCGGAACAAGAGATCGGCCGGATCGCACATTACTTCAACAAGATCGGCGTTGCGGCGATCGAACTCACTGGGAACCTGGAGGTCGGTGACACGATCCACGTCAAGGGGCACACTTCCGATTGGACCCAGAGCATAGATTCGATGCAGATAGAGCATGACACCGTGGACAAGGCGGGCCCGGGTGAGTCAGTCGGCATCAGGATCGACGGACACGCTCACGAGCACGACGTTGTCTACAAGGTAACCGAATAGGCAGCCTGAGTAAAACTCGGGGCCAGGTCTGTATTTCTAGTCCTTGATTTGGATTCAGTCTTGCTCAGGCGCGCTTCCCGCGGCAACCCACGCGTTAGCGTGAGCGCGACACGTCCAGGACGGATTAGTCTTAGATACCAGACCTGGCCCTGTTTTCTTCCTCGAAAGCTAACACGAAACAATTCAAGTTGATGGGGAGATGTCCGGTCTTCGTGCGGTGTAGCGGCCCGCCGATGAATATGATCTTGACATGGTATTTCGTCGGAAGATATTTTTTGTTTGGCAAACACGAGCGAGTACTCAACCTGGCAACAGAAGTGATGCATTTGTACTTTGGGGAGGCTGGGGGACGATGAGATCAATAAAAGCCATGCGTTTTCGAGCGACGGCTCTGCTCGTCGCGCTACTGGCGGCAGCCATCGCGCTGGCGGCGTGCCCGGGTGCCCTGGCGGCCACCGGCTGGCAGGTCCAGCAATCAGGGAAGACCGTTGCGCTCAACAGTGTCTCGGCTGTCGACGCGAACACCGCGTGGGCCGTAGGTAATAACAGCACCATCTTGAAGACAACCGACGGCGGTACGACCTGGCTGCCCCAGGCTACTCCTTCGTCACTGGATTTCGTCGGAGTAAAAGCCATCGACGCCAAAACCGCCTGGGCCGCGGCCAACCCCTGCACGATCCTGAAGACCACCGACGGGGGCGCGACGTGGCTTGTGAAGTTCCAGAACCAGAGTGGCGATATCAATGGACTTACCGCCTTCGATGCCGATACCGCGTGGGCGGTCGGCTTCTACACCTGGAACTCGGTCGGCATTCCCGATTGGAACTCGGTGGTGATAAGGACTACAGACGGCGGCGCTTCCTGGGCGGCCTCCTATACGGCCAACAGGGTCTGGTTCTACGAGGTCGCCGCGCCGACGGCGAACGTCGCCTGGGTGGTCGGGCCGAGCAATGCCAGTAATCCCACGGGAACAAACATAATTCTAAAGACCGGCGACGGAGGAAATAGCTGGGCTTCCCAGGCTACCCCGGGCAACCCCGGGCAGATCGGTGTCTCCGCGGCAAGCGAAAACGTCGCCTGGACGTGCGGGGCCAACGGCACGGTCTTCAAGACGGTTGATGGTGGCGTCACCTGGAGCAAGAAACTCGACCTTGGCCTGGGCGCATACGCTACCGGTCTCATAAGCGTTTCCGCTTTGGACGCCAACGTCGCGTGGGCCGTTGGAGCGGGCGGGTACATTCTCAAGACTTTCGACGGGGGCGTCACGTGGATGGTCCAGCGCCCCACGGGCTCCTCGGAGTTGTACTCGGTTTCGACTGTCGATGCCAACACCGCCTGGGCTGTGGGTGAAGGAGGGACTATTCTCCACACGACCGACGGCGGGGGCGGCTCCGTGATCCTCAACATAAACACGGTTGCGCCTGCCAGCGCCGCGAACCTGTTCGTCGTGGACGCTCAGATCGCGGGCAGCGGCTTCGCTACCGGCGCGACTGTCAGGCTCGAGCGCTCCTCGACGGTCATCAACGCGACCGATGTCGTTGTCTCACCTTCGCAGATCACCTGCAAGTTGAACCTTAACGGGCAGCCCCTGGGGAAATATAACCTCATAGTGAAGAACCCGAATGGACAAGAGGCGACGCTCGCTGGAGGCTTCTCGATAACCGACGCATGCGGCCAGGGAGCCGGGGCGAGCATCGTGGTCCTTGCCGGTATGATGAGCCTGCTGTCGATGGCAGGGCTCGGCTTCAGAAGGCGCAAGCATCGTTGACGAGCCTGGGCGGTGAAGCAACGAAAGGTTCTAAACGTCGGAGAACCAGACAATAATCTTCTTGTTCTCTTTAAGTGGGGCCGCAGTTCGCGGGATGGATGAGGGCGGTTCTGTGCTCACGGAAGAACCCGGCGTTCACGAGGCAGGTCGAACCGAGGCGCTCCGAGGTCTCGCGCGGGTGGTGGACGTGCCCGAAGTAATGGTAGGTCGGCTCATGCTCCTCAATATACTCGAGCAACGCGACGCTTCCGGCTTCGTCACGGTCCGCGTAAGTATCAAAGGTCAGATCGGGCACGGCTGGAGGATAATGGGTACAGAGCACGTCGACAGGGCCCAGAAGCCGCACGCGCCTGTCATACTCTTCGATGTCCATCTCGCCGGGAAGGCCTACGGTCCAAGGACCGCGAGGAGAGCCCGAGATGAACCCGAACCTCTCCCCATCTATCTCGACGACGCCCGTCTCGATGATCTCGACATTCCCGTCGGCGAGGTTCCTTACCATCTGCGGGTTATCGGTGTTTCCATAGATCATGTAAGCGCGGCACGGAATGCTGGCAAAGAGCTCGGTGTAGCTCGCCAGGACGAGCTCGCCCACACGAGCGGCTTTCGCCGGGTCGCTTGTAACAACGTCACGGATCAGTTTCTTCGCTTCATCACGGTTTACGCCGTTTCCCTTTCCGAAGACCGAGAGCGCCCTGACGACCTCCTCCCTCGAGTAAACATCAGCCATGATCCCTTCGAGAGTCTGGAAGTCGATGAGGTTGACGTAGTCTCCAAGAAGGATAGCGGTGTCGTCCGGTTCGAGCTGTTCGCCAAGCGCCGTGTACGCTCCGTGAATATCGGAAATTATTTTTATAGTCATAGCTTTCTCCATAGCTAAATCGAACCAACCGGACGGCCGGCAACCCGCGCCTAGCCGCTGCCGTATTCTTTCAAGAGGGCCCTGGCTTTTTCCTTTACCATCTTCCTGAGCTCTGCTGGTGACTCAATTCTCACCCGGTCCCCGAAGCGCAGTAGATAGTTGGACAACCACACGAGGTTCTTCGTGCGGAGCACCACCGCGATCGTCCCGTCAGGCGCGTCGGCCACCTTTGCGGTCGGCCATTCCTCAACCAGGCGCCTGCCCTCCCTGCCGGAGAACCGAAGCTTGACCTTGTGCGCCTTCCTTCCGGGCTTGTACTCTCCGATGAGCTCGGGGACTTCGAACTTGGTGACGTCATCCTCGACCGGCTCGCCGGTGAGTTTGAGACTCCTTATCCTGTCGAGTCTGAACAGGCGGGTGTCGCAGGCCTCGTGGCAAAACGCCAGCAGATACCAGCACCCCCTGGACCACAACAGCGAAAGCGGGTCGACCCGCCTTTCGGCTATCTCTCCGCGCGAATAGCTGTAGTAGTCGATGACGAGGCGCTGTTGTTTCTCGAGCCCCTCCTCGATGATGTCCATCCAGCTGCCGGTAGACGCGTTCATCTCCAAGTCTATGCGCTCGGCGACCGATTCGAGCTCAACCTGCTCTTCAACTGACAACAGCCGTTCGATCTTGTCGAGGGCGGTACCCAGCGGGCCGTCCGACTCGAAAACACCAGACCTTATCAGGGCGTGTCCGGCAACGAGAAGAGTGAGGCCTTCTTCACGCGTCATGGTCAGAGGCCGCTTGAAGTAGTCGGCCATCGTCATGAATACGCGGCCGCCTTCTATCCTGTAATCGATGAGGTCGGCAGGTGTGTAGTCGGGCACCCCGCACATGCGAAGGGTGTCGAGGTCGCAGACCAGTTCATCCCGGTCGATATTGAACTTCCGGCAGAGCTCGTCTACGGTCGCGCTGCCGTTCGCGACGATGAACGGAACCATGAGCAGGATACGGTTGAGGCGCTCCGGGACTTTGCCTGCCATCAGGACTCGAGCCCCCTCAGCATTCCAGTCAGTCTCTCGACCGCCATCTCGCGAAGCTCGGGTGGCGACGTGATTTGAGCATCCGCACCCAGGCTCAGGACCCAGTCTACAAGTTGCTCCGGGTCGGTGACCTCGTAATCGACCTCTATTCCTCCATCACCGAGGCGTCTTTCACCGATGACCTTGCCCGGCCCACTCTCACGTATGAATGCGAGCCTCGGCTCGAATGTGACGGACGCCTCGATATCCTCAGCACCGTGAGGGAGGGGCCACTCCCAGCGGCACTCCTCTTCGAAATTGAACCCTTCGGGCAACTCGAAGTCGGCGGTATGGGGCTTTTTCTGGTTGACCACGACGTCAGAGACGACGCGGTCGAGCTTGAAGCAACGGGTCTCACCCCTGAAGTGACAGCGCCCGACCAGGTACCAGTACCCCCGCCTGTTAAAGAGTCCGTACGGTTCGACCTCCCGCTCGGCAGGCTCGGTTGCGTCAAGCGCTCTATACGAAAATGTCAGAAGCTTGCGCCGCGTCAGCCCGTCGACCATGGCGCTCAGGGATTCGCCGTCGGCAGGCGATTCGACCCAGTGTACGTTGGGAACACCCCTGCTCTCGTCATCGTCGAACGCGAGCTTGAGCAGGGCGCTGTGCGCGGGCGCGCTGAACGGCGTTCCCGAGCCCAGGAACAACCGGGACACCATGGTCAACGCTACCCTCTCCTGGGTATCCAGGTCGAGGCGCGGGAGGTAGTACCTGGAGCGTGGAATGTTATAAGCGTCGTCACCATCCTCGTTCGAAGTCGCCTCGAGGTCGATGCCCATCTCGCGAAGCTCGTCCTTGTCTCTCTCAAACATCTTGCGGACGGCGTTCTTCTCGCGGACCGTCGTCGAAGGATACTCCTGGTAAACGGTGTCGGTAAGCTCTTCAAAAGTAACAGCTTTCCGGGTATCCAGCAAAAAAGCGGTAAGGTTTATCAGTCTTTCGATTTTATCCATTGTGCGTCCCATCCCGATGCCGCCGCTGAAAGAAGCAGCAGCCCAATGATATAAGGGGCGGACTTGTGAGTCCACCCCTTACGTCAATGCGCAGACGGCCCGCGCGGCACTGGAGAAGCGCCACGGGTTTCGAACCGTTTTATCAGGCCAGGAGCTCTCGCGCGATGATATAGCGCTGGATCTCGGAGGTTCCTCCACCGAGCACGCCAAGCTGCGCGTCGCGGAGCGAGCGCTCGTATGGGTAGTCCTTGGTGTAGCCGTAGCCGCCGTG
>PMDX01000330.1 GCA_003154635.1 Actinomycetota bacterium
TAGACCTGACGGAGGTGCGGCCTGTAGACGGCGCGGCGGTGATGATAGACGAGGACGTTGGGAACGTAGAGTATCTCCTTTTCGCGGTCTTTCGTCAGCTTCAGGCACAGAACGGTGTCCTCACCAGGCCAGTACTCTTCATGAAACCCTCCGACGGCGTTGAAGTCCTCCCTGCGCACAAGCAGGTTGACGGTCGGATAGTCCTCTACTTTTCTGAAGGCGTGGGGCCGGTAGCGATATTTTGTGGACCCCGAGATCAAAGATGCCGAAAAGATGGCGCCGCTCGCCAACTGCCTCCTGTTGTCGCTCGACGGTGTTGCGGCGGGTCCCCCGACCGCCGCTACGTTCTCGTCCTCGAAGTATGGGGCGGCGTACTTGAGCCAGTCGTAATCGGGGTATGCGTCGCCATCGATGAAGGCGATTATGTCGGCGCTCGAGTTCTCGACCGCGAGGTTGCGCTTGATTGCGGGGCCTACCGGGCCGCTCGGTATGAGAGCGCTTCCAGGAGGCAGCAATTCAATATCCGCGTCTTCGTCCGGGACGAGCTGGATATCAAAGTTGGAGTAGTTGAGCTCGTGGCATTTTCTAACGCACTCAACCACCATCGGGTCTATCTCGCGTGTCGGGATGACTATCGATACCCTGGGCTCGTAGGGAACGACCGGCTTTAGAGGCGAGTCGTAATAGCCGAGTATGTAGAACCTGTAGAAGATGGACATCGTGTCCACTATGATGCCCCGGATATCCGTCCAGGTTATCCGGCCGAACTCTCTCTGGAAAGATATCTTCACCGGCGCTTCCGCGATCTTATACTCCATGTGATTTGCGACAAGGAGCAACTCGAGGTCGAGCACGTACTGCATGCTTACCAGACGTGGCAGCGCCCGCGCGAGGACCTCGCGCCTGAAGAGCTTGATGCCCGTCTGCGTATCTTTCACCGGCAGGCGAAAGAGAAGGAAGATCAACACGTAGTAGATGGTGCTGTAGAACTTGCGGATGTTGGGATAATCGAGCTCCGAGCGGGGATGCCTTTTACTCCCGACGACTACGTCCGCGCCGGTCCGCTCCATCTCTTCCTTGAGCCTGCCGACCTGGTACGGGTGAACGTCCAGATCGGCGTCCAGGGAGCATACGACCTCCATGCTGGAAGCCTGAAACCCCCTCTTGAAGGCGTTTCCCTTGCCCCTGTTCTCTGGCAGCCTGACGACCTTCACGTTATCGAACTCGGCTCTGGCCCGCGCCGTCTCGCGCGGTGTGTTATCAGTGCTCCCGTCGTCCACGATGATTATCTCGAAGTCGACACCAAGTACCCGCATCGCGCGGTCCGTCTCACTAACCATCTGGAAGATATTCTCGGCCTCGTTGAAGGCCGGGATGACTATGGAGATACCATTCATCAATTCCACCTTTACTGGGTGGTAATCGGCCGAATCGTGATTACCGGGCTACCGGCTGAAACATAACGTCGCCGATCTTGAGGGTCGCACTCGTCGTCCCGAAAGTCGAGCCCTCTCCGCTGTCGAGCTTGAACTCACGGCCACCCGCAACCAGGTGAAGTTCGGTCCCGCCCTTCGGGACTCTCAGGCTCGGAATATCGATAGACGTTGAATCGTTGTTCTTCAGGGTGCCGCGCAACAGAACCTTGTCGCCTTCCACGAGGGCGAACGGGTGCTTGTACTCGAGATTGCTTATCGGAATGATGACGCGCGTGGTCAAGGGCTTTCCCGAGTAGTTGACAATCCTTATGATACCGTCCCGCTCCATCAAGCGCACCGTGGCCCTGTCGTCGAGGTGTGGGACGGTGAAATCGCCCTGGTAGATGGGGACCAGGTCGGCCGGTGGCGCGGTGACCTCGAAGAAATAGCCGCTACCGAAGGGATCGCTGATTGTTACCCTTTTGACAAGCTTCAGCCCGGGCGGCAGGTGTTTTATCTCCTGTTCGGGACTCTCCCTTCCCTCGTATTCACGGAACATCTTGTCCAGGTAGACGACGTGGTCGATGCCCATCCTCCTGAGGATTCGCGGGGTATCGGGATCGAACGGATTGTAGACCGTGCGTCTCAGCGCCTCACCGTCCGAGCTGTCGAGCCCGCCGTTGAGCATCGGCTTCTTGAACATGGTCTGGTAATAGAGATAGCGCTGGGCGGTGAAGAACCCCGGCTCAAAGGCCGGATAGACAACAATTCCGCCCGTGAATTCCGAAGTGGCTACGGTCTCGAACACACCCGGTGGCTTGTCGCTCAGCGTGAAGTACTTGAACGGGGGTACGAGCGTGCTCTCCAGGAACAGGACCACCGTAAGCAGTGCGATCAGCGCCACTCCCCAGCCCGGCTTCATCCTTCGCTTCAGCCAGGCCAGTCCAAGGCTCGCGAGCAGGATGATACAGATTATCAGGACCGCACCGACGCGCATGTACCAGCGCAACCACGGTACGATGTAGCGGAGGATCACGCTCGGCAGCGGGATGCTCGTCCCGCCGATCTTGAGGTACGGGGGCATCGAAAGGATGAACGCGACCAGCGTTGCGAGGATCAACCCCCATGCCAGGGCTCTTTCATCGGTCGGGGGGTCCAGCGGTGAATCCTTGCGTCTCGATTCCCACGCGAGTTTTTCGTTCGGCTCGTCAGGGTCGTCCTCCTCCTGGCAGGTCTTCCTTCGGCGGAAGATCAGGACGATCGCGAACATCGCCATTACTATCATAGTAAACCCGATGTATAGAGAGTTCGAATAGAAGTTGATCCGGTTCGGGGCGTATCTCTTCGTTATCCAGCCGACGATCCGGTTGTCCTCTTCGGGAAGCACGTAATTAAGCGGACGAGCCGCTCCTCCTATTGCGCTCTCGGTATTCCTCAGCCCGCCGGTAGTGGGCCTGGTGGGCCATTTGCCCGCTTTGCCGATCTGGTACTGACTAAGGAGGAACAGCGGGAAGATGACCAGCAGTATTCCAAGAATGACCAGCAGGACGAGGGCCACGGTTTTTCTATTGACGACGACCGGTTCAACGGCAGAACCGGGATGGTCATTCGCGTATTTACGGGCGACAAGCCTTTTGTAGGCGAAGTGCCCTATGAGGAATACGATAGTGAAAATACCGATGAAGAACCCGTAGTGGATAGACGTCCCCATTACCAGAAGGCCCGCAACGAACAGCAGCGCGGCATTGCGAAGCGAGGCTTTTTTCATGAACAGGAGCAGCATCAGGATGAAGAGCGGCATCCACTGGGTCATAGCCAGGTTAACCGAGTACGTCGCCTGAACCGCGTGGTACGCCGATATCACGTACGCGAAGCCTCCGAAGAAGGCTACCGACCTGTCATGGGTGATGTGACGCACCAGGTAGTACATCGTGACGCCTGAGAGCAGGAAGCTCGATGTGATGAACATGTTGTACACGACGGCGGGGGTCATGAAGAGGAGGAAGAATCGAGCACTGTACTCGACCACGAATTCCGCCGAGACGGTCGGCAGTCCCTGGCCGAAAGGAAACCCGGTCATGGTTGAAAAAGAAGCGTGCGCGCCGAAGAGATGCGCATTCCGATACCACCACCAGACCCATAACTGCCCCAGGTTATCGCTTGGAAAACCGTAGACGGACCTGGTGAAATGCGCGGCGACCGGCCATGTCAGGAAGGCTGCGACCGCCAGGTAGAAGAGAAAAATGGGTGCTTCCGGGAGGATGCGCCTGATCCAGGTACCCTTTTCAGGAGCATTGCCTGCAACTTGCACCGCGGCCGCCCGGCCGCCCTCGTTCCTGTTCAGCGAATTACGATCCTCTTCCGAGCTAACCACCTTCACAATCATTCCGGTTTGTTGATTAATTTGATATCGGGTTTGCTCTGACCTTTTCTTTAGCCGGGCTGCCTCCCGCGCGCTTCGATCTCCCTGTTGTTGTATCATTTAGACGCGAAACGCAGGTTTATTGTTACGCGCCGGCCGCCGGCCGCATCGCATTCTGATTTCGACGGAGGTAAATACCATCGCGAGCACAGCAGATTTTCGTAACGGGCTGGTCCTCGACATGGACGGTGCCCTGTTCCGCATCGTGGAGTTCCAGCACGTCAA
>PMDX01000076.1 GCA_003154635.1 Actinomycetota bacterium
GGATCGTGTTCAGCTCCTCGGCCGCCACGTACGGCAACCCCGCGGACGGTTCGCACATCGATGAAGACGCACCTCGAATCCCGGTGAACCCGTACGGAAAAGCCAAGCTCATGGTCGAAGANNCGCTACTTCAACGCCGCCGGGGCGGACACCGACCACGACCTTGGAGAAGACCACAGCCCCGAGACGCACCTCATTCCCAAAGTCATCTCCGCGGCGCTCGGCAAGACCCAGGGGGTCTCTGTCTTCGGCACCGATTACCCGACCCCCGACGGAACGTGCCTGCGCGACTATATCCATATCGTTGACCTCGCGAGGGCACACCTGTTGGCGCTCGAGCACCTCTCTGAGGGCGGGGCGAGCCGCGTGTTCAACCTGGGGAACGGGAACGGCTTCTCCGTAAAGGAAGTAATCGCGGTCGTCCAGGAAATCTCCGGCAGGAAGTTACAGGTCACCGAGGGGCCTCGCCGCCCGGGAGACCCGCCCGTCCTGGTCGCCTCATCCGACAGGATCCGGGCCGAGTTGGGCTGGCATCCGCTGTTCGGTGAGCTTCGTGATATCGTCGAGAGCGCGTGGACCTGGCATGGCAGGCATCCGGCGGGTTACATGTAAACGCTGGCGGCGCGCCACCGTGACGGGCGAGCCTATAGCCTGCTCTTCATGTCGAGGTAATGGTCCGTTATTACGCCGTCGACTCCCCAACCTCTCAGCTTGTTCAGGTCTTTCTGCTCGTTCACGGTCCAGGCGATGACCTCGAGTCCGAGGTCGTGGGCGTCGCGCACCATCTCCTCGCTGATACTGCTTATGTAAGGGAGGACCACATGGGCCCCTATCTCGACCGCGTTCTCAAGCTTCCGGTCCTGCCCGTACGGTACGCGATAGAGGTGCCCGGTCCGCACCTGTGGATAGAGAGCCTTAAGGCCTTCGAGAAAAACGGCGCTGAAAGAGGTGATCAGCGTATCGGAGTCGAGGCTGTACGATTCGAGCATCTCGGCAAGCGCCTTCATCGAGGCGTCTTTCACCTCGAGGTCGAAGGAGACCCAACCCGCCAGATTCTCGAGGATGTCCCGCAGCAGCGGCCTTTCCGGCGCGTGCTTTATCAACTCCTTGTACGTGATATGGCTGACGACGTGACCCCTGACCAGGGCGTCGTGGCAGATGACGAGTTCACCGTCCGCGGTCATCCGTATGTCGGTCTCGATCTCGCGGACACCCTCACGGGCCGCCCGAGTCATAGCTTCCAGCGTGTTGTCCGTGCCGAATCCGCGACCGCCCCTGTGGCCTATAAGTCTCAACGGCTCCCTCCCGAGGTCCCTTTTCCAGCTCGATCTGCTGTTGGCACGAATATTACCAGAACAGGGCGGCGGCGTAGCCTCCAAACGGTCCAGAAACGAAGGATTTTCTTCTCCAACGCATGGCCCGCTGTGTTATACTCTCGATGCCCATGAGGAGGGAAACATGACAAGCACTGAGAAGAGGCGGCTCGTCGACCGGATGAGGCACATCGAAGAACGCCTTGTGATGGTGGTCAACCCTGTAAGCAAGAAAGGCACCGAGAAGGCCTCCGACGTGCGCAGCCTGGTCCGCCGCGAGGGCATGTACCTCGAAGAGACATCCACAGACCACCCCGATGATGTCGGTTCGACCATCGAGTTCTGGTCCAAGAGGTTCGGCGGGTCGCGCGTGATAATGGTCGTCGGCGGCGACGGCGCCATCAACCAGGTCGTCAATAACGTCATGATGTCGCGCTCCAACAAGAACGTCGTCCTCATCCCGGTGGCGGCGGGCACCGCCAACGATTTCTGCCGCGCTATGAAGCTGACGAGCGTCGAGGCCAGCCTCGAGGCGATGGCCGAGTTTAACGTCCGCACCATCGACGTCATCAAGATAGAGATCAACGGTGGATCGAAGCAGCGGCAGCCCAGGTACTGCACCAACATCATCGGCTTTGGGCTCGATGCGGACCTCGCTCGGAGGTCGCAGAAGTACAAGCGCTTCGGCGTGGCCGGCTACTGGTACGCCAGCCTCAAGCACGCGGTCGTCCTGATGTTTAAAGGCGTGCCCCTGTACAACGTCAAGGTCAAGGCGATCGGCCTCGAGTACGAGGGTCCGACGATAGGCATAATGGTCGCGAACATCTCGCAGTACGCACGCACTTTCAAGGTCGCGCCGGGCGCGCAGCCCGACGACGGCAAGCTGCACGTCACGTTCGTCAAACCGATGAGCATGCCCAAGACTTTCCTCGCGGCGATGTCGGTCCAACTCGGCATACACGACCGCTTCAAAAAGGTGAGCGTGTTCGACTGCGACGAGTTCGACCTCGAGCTTCACGAAGACATGTACTCCCAGGAGGACGGGGAGGTCTACTTCTATCCAAGGGGTACGAGCTTCCACATCACCCTCGAGCCTCAGGCGCTCAACGTCCTGGTGCCTCCGGGTTCCAAGGCCGGCGGGTCCTAGCATCCGATGCAGGCGCGACCTAAAGGGCTCAACCTCCTCTTCATCTGCAGCGGCAATATCATGCGCAGCGTCATCTCGGAATGCGTGCTCAGGGCGCGGGCAGGCGAGTTACTCGGCGGGACGGCTTTCCTCTTCAATGCGGAGTCGTGCGGGCTCGAAGCCAATCCCGGCGCGCCCCCACACGAAGAAGCGCTCAGGGCGCTCGATTACCTCGGGGTCCCTCTCTGCGATACTGGAGCCTCACCGACCGACGATGAGCGCCTCGCCAGGTGTGACCTCGCTGTCACCATGACGAGGCAGCAGCTCTACGTGCTTACGAGCCGCTTCCCGGAGCCGAGCCGTAAATTCTTCTCGCTGATCGAGCTGAACGGGGCGATCGAGACGCTTCTCGAGATGCGTGGACAAAGACAAAGCCTTGGAGAGCGCGACTGGGCATCGCTCGCTCGCGATGCTTCCGCCGAGGAGCTCAGTGAGGGCCTGGGCCGGGCCGCCGCCGAGATAACCGGTTTGCAGCGCGAGTTTGTAAGGCAGCTTCCCGGAGTCCAGCTCAACATCTTCGAGCTCCTTACGAGGTTCTCCCCCTGCTTCCACCAGACAAGCGGAGTCCACGACCCTCTCGGTGGCCCCCCGGAAGAGACCCTCCGGTGCGCTCGCCTTCTCAACACCGAGATCACCAACCTCCTCGACGGCCTCCTCGCACTCGCCCTTGTTTAGAAAACAGATCCTACCCCCTACTTCTCAAGTGTGGTGAGGATTTGTTTCATGGAGTGGAGCGCTTTGCCGCGATGGCTGATGGAGTTTTTTTTCTCGAGAGATAGCTCGGCCATGGAGCGGTTGTAGCCTTGGGGAAGGAATATGGGGTCGTATCCGAACCCGCCGGTTCCCTTACGTGCTTCGAGTATCACGCCCGGACATTCACCGTGGGCAAGGTATACGTTGCCGTCGGATAGAACGAGCGCGATGACACAGGCGAATCGAGCCGTGCGCTTGCCGCCGGGCACGCCCCGAAGTTCATCCAGCAGGCGGTCCATGTTGTGCTCCGCGTCGCCCTCTGGTCCGGCGTACCTGGAGGAATGTACGCCCGGCCTGCCATCGAGCGCGTCAACGAGCAGTCCCGAGTCATCAGCGAGCGAGGGCAACCCCGTGGCTTCACGAAGAGCTCGGGCCTTGATGAGGGCGTTTTCCTCGAGCGTATCTCCCGTCTCCTCGGCGTCGGGCCAGTCGGCAAAATCCTCGAACGTCAGCAGGCGCAAGCCATCAAGGTCAAACGCCTCCATGATCTCCCGGATCTTGCCCGTGTTTTTCGTCGCTATGACGATATCCATGTTATCCGCCGTGGTTGCTCAGCCGCCGTGGGATTTGCAGCACACCTAGAGTCCGAGTGCCGCCTTCTGGTGGCCTATAAGGTCGGTTATTCCCGCCAACCCGAGGTCGATGAGAGTATCGAGGTCGGCGCGAGCGAGCGGTTTCTTTTCCGAGGTGCCCTGTATCTCGATCACTTGACCATTCTCGGTCGCGACGAGATTGAGGTCGACATCGGCGTGCGCGTCCTCCTCGAAGCAGAGGTCAAGGCACGGAATCCCGCTGACCACGCCGGCGCTCACGGCCGCGAGAAAACCGATCGCCGGATTCCTGGAAAGCTCACCTTCCTCAATCAGCGTCGAGAAAGCATCGCGCAACGCGACGTAAGCGCCCGTGATCGACGCGGTCCTGGTGCCTCCGTCCGCCTGTATCACATCGCAGTCCACCCAGAATGTCCTTTCTGGAAACGCGGTCATATCCGTCGCGGCGCGAAGGGAGCGTCCAATGAGGCGCTGTATCTCCATCGTCCGTCCCCCCTGGTGGCCCACGACAGCCTCACGCTTGCTCCTCTCTGCCGTGCTGCGTGGCAGCATCGAGTACTCGGCGGTCACCCAGCCACTACCGGACCCCTTGAGGAAGTTAGGGACGTTCTCCTCGTACGTAACAGTGCAAATCACCTTCGTCTGTCCGAGCTCCATCAGCACGGAGCCCTCAGCATGCGGTATGAAGTCCCTGGTAATGGTAACCGGCCTCAGCTCGTGAGGCTCCCTGCCGTCAGTCCTTATCAAAGCATGTCCCCCTTGTCTTTTACGTGGCCATAACCGGGTAAGGCCCAACGTATACCGTCAGCCCCTCCACGGCAAGATCGATCGGGCCTTCGTAGATCTGCCCCGCATCCTCCACCGCGCGCGCCCCATCCAGCGTAGGCCAGACGTGGGTAAGGAGCAACCTGCCGACACCTGCTTCAGCAGCTATTTCGCCTGCCTCCCTGGCGGTAAGGTGCCCGGGCAACTTGATGGGCACCTCGGTGATCGACGGAGGCGAGAACGCCCGCCACGCGCCGAAGGTGCCCACCGAGCCGCCCACCGCCAGCGCGCCCGTTGCCGCCACGCGCGAGAGGAAGACCCGCCGCTCCGGGCTCACCGGCGCCGCCGCGGGCACCGCCGATTTCTTCCGGCGGCGATCGATCCACTTCGCCACCTCGACGAACATCAGCGCGAGCAGCGTGTAGATGAAGAAGCCCCAGCCGGTGAGCACGACCGCGGTCACCATCGGGGGCGGCATCTCCCCGCGGTAGGCAAACCGCAGCACCGGAACGGACAGGAACATCACCGCCAGCAACGTCGCCATCACCCGCCGCACCCACGGATGTTTCACCGTGTCGGCCACCGTGCGCCGGTAGACGAAGTAGTTGGCCCAGGCGAACACCGCGAGCGTCAGGATTCCGAAGAGGATGCGCAGCCACAGCATGAGGTGATGGTACCTAACGGACGAGCGGGCCGGGTTCTTCCCGATGTGGACCTACACGGCGGCTTGGGGTTCCAACTCCGGACCCTTCCAGCGGTCGAAGCGGGTCAGCAGCAACAGCCCGGGGATCATCGCCACCGTGCACAGCACGAAGTACCCCGGCCAGCCCAGGTGCGAGGCCAGCCAACCGGTGGGGGCGCCCGCCACCGTGCGCGTCAGGGCCATCAGGCTCGAGAGCAGGGCGAACTGGGTGGCGGTGAACTTCGGGTTGCACAGGCTCATCAGGAACGCGGCGTAGGCGGCCGTGCCCATG
>PMDX01000167.1 GCA_003154635.1 Actinomycetota bacterium
CCTTGCGTCAGATATGTCCGACTCACTGGAAGAAGAGGTCATGAGCGCCACAGCCTCTTCGTTAGTGGCGGTCGGAGAGAGGGTCGCCCGGGATCTGGACCGCGGAGACGTAGGCCAGATATACGTACGCGGGGAGAAGGGCGACCTTATTGTTGTCACTGTCAACGACAACGCGCTGCTTGCATGCACTGTTGACCGAAGCTCCAAGATGGGCATGACCCTCCTGGAGGTAAGCCGCTGCGCATCACGGCTCGCTGAGATCATCTGATAATCGGCGGCGCGAATATAGGACAAATGGACGAGGCGGTCTCTGGATGGAAGTGGAGAATCATCGTTGGAACAGGTGCGAGGCAATGTGAGGCCTATGATAGAATCGAGCAGCAAAGGATCGGTCACAGAGCAAGGAAATATCTCCCCACGACCGGATACCAACAGGGGAAGATCCGCTGACACTCAGGGTTCTCCATCGAGTACGCGCGTGAGCGCGGGGGGCAAAGAGGTAGGAAGCTTGGATGACGTCCAGGGAAAAGAACTCAATGACGCGCTGCGCCAATTGCTTGAGAAGACGCCGGATATAGACGCCGCGGCTGTCGTGAGCTTGGATGGGTTCGTTATGGCTTCCGCGCTTCCCGACGACTACGAGGAAGACAGGCTGGGCGCAATGTCCGCCGCGCTGCTCAGCCTGGGCGAAAGGACCGCAAGCGAGCTGGGCCGTGGTGAGCTCGCGCAGGTCTTCGTGGAGGGGACACAGGGCTATGTGTTCCTGCTTGCGGCAGGTGAAGATGCCGTGCTGAACGCCATAGTCAAGCGCGGCAGCAAGCTCGGTCTCGTCCTCTATGACATAAGGAGCTCCGCGAAGGATATCGCGACGATCATAGAGTCGCACCTGCATGTGGAGTTCGAGTAGACTGGCAGGGACGTCATGCCGCTCAAAGGAGGACTCAAAGATTTCAGTCTTCCCGATCTGTTTCAGCTGATCCATTTCGGGAGAAAAAACGGTACCCTTGTGATCACCAACGGTGAGGCAAAAGGGTACGTTTGTTTCCGCAACGGCAACGTCTTCTTCGCGACCCACAACTGGAAACGCGCTCCTCTAGGACAGAGGCTTACTCAGGCTGGTATGGTCACCCAGGACCAGGTCGACGAGGCGCTCGACCTCCAGAAAACCACCAGAAAAGACCAGAGGCTTGGCAACATCCTCGTTGAACTTGGTTATCTCAGCCGCGAATCCCTTGAAGTCTTCGTGGAAGAGCAGATCAGTGACGCGGTCTTCAATCTCCTTCGTTGGTCGGAGGGCGAATTCGACTTCGACCCGGATGAGATCTTCCCCGAGGAGGATATCGGGCTTTCCATGAGCACGGAGGATCTCATCATGGAGGGCAGCCGGCGCATGGACGAGTGGTTCCAGATAGAAAAGAAAGTGCCGTCGCTCAATGCCGTGTTCAAGACCGTCGAAGCTCCCAGGAAAGACGCTAACGAGCTGAACCTTACCAGCGAAGAGCGCCTGATTCTCTATCACGTCGATGGCGAAAGCACCGTTCGGGACATTATCGAGAAGTCGGGTCAGAGCGCGATAATGACGTGCAAAGCGCTCTACGGCCTGGTCACCGCCGGATTCGTAGAGCTTGCCGTTACGCCCGTGGAAACCGAGGCAGGTTCCGCGGGCCTGGAGAGCGAGATCGGCCGGATAGATGAAGCCACCCTGGAGATGCCGGCTGACATCGAGGCACCCTCGGAGGATTCCGAGTTGCTCGACCTCGATACTATAGAAGAAGTCACCGTAGTCGAGTCTGGCGAAGACGAGGTCGATGCAGCGTCTGAGAACAGGCGCGGCCGCAAGCGCGGTCTCCGGTCCAGGAAAAAACAGGTCGATGAAGAGATCATAAGTCTCGACGACGGAGCGGAAGAGGTTATTACTGTCGAGGCCCTGCCTGGAGGCGGCACCGAAGAGCCTCCCACTCGCACCAGGTTGCGACGCTCAAAGCGCAAAGACCGCGGGCAGACAGCCGAGCGGGAGGAAACCGTAGAAAATAATGAGCCGGACCTGGAGGTATCCGCAGATGCGGTTGCCGGGGTCGATACCGAGGTGGTCGAAGAAGCCGTCGAGACTCCCGAGCCGGCGGATAACCTCGCTCCTTCAAAGGATGATGCCCCCGCACCCGGCCAAAGCCTTGTGGATTACTATAAGTCGCTTGCGCTGAGAGAACTGGCGGATAGCGAGGTCTTTCGTGAGACTGAGGAGAGGCGGCACTTTATCGAGCACCAGGAGGAGGTGCTTGGGGAGGGACTCGACAGCATGCTCGAGTCAGGGCCGAGGCCCGTCGAGAGAGAGGTTGAAGAAGACCGGGAGCCGCCCGAGGATGTCCCTCTCGAGTGGGCGGGACACCTGACCAGGATGCGCGGCAGGGGCAAGACTCCCGTGAAGGGTCAAACGCTAACATCACTTGAGGCGGCTTCGATCGAGAACATCGATGACAAGGACGAAACGACCCTTGAGTTGGTCGATGAGCCGGTCGCTGATCTGAAGGAGATGTACAAAGAAGCGGCACTCGACACCGAAGTCGAGATCGAGACCGCGGAGGCCGCCGATGAAGACACATTCAAAGCCGATTCCTCGGGTTTCGCTTCAGAGATAGAGAAACTGTCCGAAGAGCCGATTGCAATCGACGCGCCGGAAACAGAAGACGTGGCCGACGAGCCGGTCGTAGACACTCTTGAGGTCGAAGAACCGAAAGAGTTCGTCTTCGAGGAAGAACCCTCGGTCGAGGAGGTCCCTGAGGAGATCGAGGACATCGCGGGGGAGATCGAGGAGGCCCCAGAGGACATCTTCGGCGGGGTTTTTACTGAAACCACCACGGAGAAGCCGGAGCTCGCAAGCGAGAGGGTTCCAAGAGTCGAAGCGGCTCTCGGGCCGGTTGCTGAGCCGGAGTTCGAGACAACTGCTGAGCTGGAGCTGGAGACGACCGCAGAGGTAGTCGAGACAAGTTCGGGGTATTCCCTCGAGCAAGAAGAGCCGGTCGAGGAGTCTGCCGCCGAAGAGGAAATAGCGGTTGAGGAAGCTCTTGAAACGGAGCTCGCCTCCGATGAGCTGCCGTTCGAGGACATATCACCCGGTGAGATGCTCTCAACCAAGGTAGTGGACGAAACAATCGATTTTCCGCTCGTTGAAGACGTGCCTGTTGCAGATGATGCTCTGCCCTCCGAGGACGAGATCGAGAGGTTGCTCCAGGTCACACCTCCGGAGCGTGGTGACCTGAGCAGGGAAGAGCTCCTCGCGTTCGACCAGCCTACATACGCCATAATAGAGCCACGCGAGGTGGCGCCGGTGGTTTCCGATCCGTGGGAGGGAGATCCCATCCCGAGCGAGACGGTGGCCGAAGATGTCGCCGANNCCGGCCGGTGGAGGCGATACGGGCAATGGCTCTATCGACGAGATACCGGCACCCGAGAGCCTCGTGACGGATGAGGGTGGAGCGAGCGAGCTAGCGATCGAAGAGCCTGCCACGTTCGAATCCCTTGAGTCCGGGCCCGGCCCAGACGGCGATCGGATGGGGCGGGTAATACAGTTCAGCAAGTCCACCGTCGAGAGCGATGTCGAGATGGTGCTCGAGCACCCCGAACCGGTAATCAAGTCTCTTGCTATCGATCAGGTATCCGTTGCTGAGGATATGCAGATCCCGGTGCTCGACATGACGGTTGGCAACGCCGCTACTGAACTCGATCTCGACGAACCCGAAGTGGTATACGAAGCGATAGATGACATCGTCTACGAGGAGATCCCATTAGTCTTTGACGAGGAAGCGCTCCCGGCGGATGCGGCGATCGTTAGCGAGGAGCCGGATGTGGAGGAGGAGCCGACACTCGAAATCGTCGGCCTCGAGGAGCGTTCGGCCGATGTTATCCCGCTGGACTCAGCGAGAGCCGTATCGGTGGCCGAAGAGCTCGACGTGGCAGGCATGCCCGAGGTCGGGCAGGAGCCGGAGGAGACGGCTGCCACCGATGAATCAAGCTCCGAGGCAATAGAAACCGCGGTCGAGACCGAGAGCACTATTGACGAAATGGCAACCGACCTCGATGCCAATGCGGAGGTCGAAACCGGGGACGCTACCGAAATCGAGTTCAACGAACCGCAGGCTGTTGTGGCATCTGAGGCAGAGGCTGACACCGGTATACAGGTGGCCGAAATGCTTGCTGACGTCGCGACCGTTGATCTCGAGATGGAGACGACAGCTGAGACCGAGGCGATCGAGATGTCCGCGGAGCCGGTTGAGGCCGAGGCGTTGATCGAGCCCGATCTCGACATCGTGGAGACCTTGGTGGAGCCAGAACCGACCGTGGCTGAGCTTATCGAACCGGAGCCCGTTGTCGCCGAGGCGAAGTTCGAGCCAGAGGTAGATGTTGCGGAGACCATAGCCGAGGCCGAAACAGCCGAGGCGCCAGCTGAATCCGAACCCGCTGTGGCGGAGGCACTCGTAGAGCCGGAACCTGTAGTGGCCGAAGAAGCCGTAGAGACGCTTGAAGCCGAGTCGATACTCGATGAGACAGCCGAAACCACCACCGAGATCTTCGACGAGGTGGCGCCAACGCCAGCCGCATCCCAGACGGCGGCGGAGCTCGAGATGATAGAAGCACAGGTCGAAGCCGAGGCGGATGAAGAGCTTCTCGAGAGCGCTATGGAGCTCGACGTGGCAGGCATGCCCGCTGGTGTAACCGCAACTTCAAACGCGGTTGCCGAAGAGCCGGAGTTCGCCTCGTACAACGGACCGCCCGACGCGGACGCTGCCTTTGAAGATGGCATGGCGGCGAGCATTAATGTATCCGCATGGGACGATCCCGCGCCCGCGACCGACATCTCGGCGCAGGTCGAGAGCCCGTTTGTGGAGCCTGTTGTTGGACAGGTCGATAATCTAGTCCACGACGGGGCCGAGACCCTTCGGGAGATGGGGGTGCTTCGGGAACCCGAACCCGAGCCTGAACCTTACATCGAAGCCGTAGAGACCGTCGAAGCTGTAGAGAGCAAAGAGATTTCCGCAGAAGCCGCGCAGTTCGTATCGGAAGAGGAAGACGACGGAGAAGGTGAGGACGACGGTGGAATCCTTGGTACTCTCAGGGTGAGCGGCAAGCGGGGTGCGGGAACCAGCCTGGTAGACCTCGAGACTTTCGAGCTCGAGCAGGAGCTAATGGAGCTGGCCGGGGGGGTCCAACAGAAAAAGCGGATACCCATCTCCCAGCGCATAACCCAGCCAGGCAAGAAAGAGAAGAAAGGACGCGGTGGCAAGTCCAGAGGAAAAGAGGTGGACAAGGGGTCAGTTAAGAAGATTATTGATGACCTGAAACAAAAATAGCGCGAACAGGGAGGGGTCGTTTGGCTCGAGCTTTCAAGATAGTCGTGACCGGGCCGTTCAATTCGGGCAAGACCACTTTTATCCAGGCGATAAGCGAGATTGACGTTGTCGCCACCGACAGGAAGACAAGGGTTTCCAGTAAGAAGAGCAAGACGACAGTAGCTATGGACTTCGGGCGAATCACTCTCCGGGACGGAGATGTGCTCCACCTCTACGGGACTCCAGGCCAGGAGAGATTCGACTTTATGTGGGAGATCCTGAGCGAGGGGATGTTGGGATACGTTGTATTGATCGACGGCACCGACCAATCGTCACTGGACGACGGCGCCAGAATGATTGCGGCGTTTGAAAATATGTCGCAGGCCCCGTTCGTTATAGCGATTACGAGGGCTGATTCTCGAAGCTGTTTGAGCGTGGTGGACATCGGGGCCAGGGTGGCACCGAATAGCGAGGTCGATGTGGTGACCTGCGACGCGAGGAAAGTCGGGGACGTAAAGGACGTACTTTTGACCCTCCTTGAGAGGGTACTGGAACGCGCTGACGAAGACGAGGAAGTGGAGGCCGGTTAGTTGCGCGCCGCCCGCGCGGGTGGTGTGAGCCAGCCGGCGCGGGTTGGAACGGGAGCAGCAAATGCACATCGACGGGAATACGAGAATGGTCGGCATCATTGGGACCCCTCTCGAACATACGTTATCTCCGACAATACACAACGCGGCGTTCGATTACCTGGGTCTCAACTGGTGCTATATACCTTTGCCGGTCCACGAAGGAAATCTCGCGCGGGCGATCGAGGGGATCAAAGCTCTGAACTTCACGGGCGTAAACGTCACCATGCCGTTCAAGACCGAAGTGATGCCGATGCTCGACGAGGTCGCGATGTTCGCCGAATCGGTAGGTGCCGTCAACACTATTCTCGTCGACAAGGGTCGCATGATCGGTTACAACACCGATGGCCGGGGGTTTTATACCGCGCTCGTTCGCGAAATGAGCTATGATGTGAAAGGCCGCAAGGTGCTCGTCCTGGGCGCGGGCGGAGCTTCACGAAGCGTGACTGTCTCGCTTGCACTGGCGGGCTGCGAGTCCATAATCATCGTCAACAGGTCTCCGGGCCGGAGCGAGCAGCTCGCCGGGATCATCCTAAGGAGCGCCCCGGACGTAAAAGTCTCCTGGCTATCTCCCGAGGATAACTACGATATTATCGTCGCTGAGTCGGATGTGATCATCAACGCGACACCTCTCACGAGCTTTAACGGTACGCTCCGCGTACCTGTTTCGCTGCTGAACAAGAACCAGTTGGTATGCGACCTCAATTACTCGCTCTACCAGCCCCCGCTACTGCAGGAAGCGGAAGCGCGTGGAGCACAGGTGATGGACGGAAAGGGCATGTTGCTCTATCAGGCGGCAGCGGCATTCGAGATCTGGACGGGTCTGGAGGCGCCTGTCGAAGTGATGCGCGTTGCGCTTCTCAGGGCGATGGAGGAAGCCCACATCTAATTTTCTTACCAGCCAGGATGGAGAAGAACTGCTGAATGGAGAAACCCAAACAGGACCGCCTGGGGCGGCTTCTTCTTGAGAACAACCTCATAAGCGAGATGCAGCTCGACGAGGCTCTGGACGAGCAACAAGGCTCGGGCAAGTCTATCGGTCGCGTCTTCATCGAGAAGGGCATGATAACGGAAGGGCAGCTCACCTCGGTGCTGGCCGAACAGATCGGAGTTCGATACGTCGATCTGAATTCCTATGCAATCGACCCCGAGGCTGCGAACATCATCGATGACAACCTCGCCCGCAGGTACACGGTAGTCCCGATAGACTTCGAGGACGGCAAAGTAATCGTAGCCATGGCCGACCCGACCAATGTTTTTGCCCTAGACGACCTTCGGATAATGTCCGGGATGGAAGTGCTGCCCGTGGTCAGCACCCGCGATGACATCATGGGCGTGATCGACAGATACGTCCATTCCGCGACTGACATGGAAGAGGCCCTCGACGAGTACCCGGTCATCGAGGAGGTCGAAGAAGAGACCGAGCGTGACCTTACGGAGGCCGGTGAAGAGGCCCCCATCGTAAAGTACGTAAACCTCATCATCGCCGAGGCGGTCTCGGAGCACGCCAGCGACATTCATANNGCGCATCCCGCAGGACGGACGCTTCAACGTGGATGCCGGTGGCCAGATGGTCGACCTTCGCGTGGCGACGCTTCCCACCGTCCACGGTGAAAAGATCGTCCTTCGCATACTCGACAGGTCCTCGATACTTATCAGCCTCGGCGAGCTTGGGCTCCAGCAGCAACCGCTCAAAGTATTCAGCGATTCGTTTAAGAAACCGTACGGGACGGTTATCGTTACCGGTCCTACCGGTTCCGGTAAGACTACGACGCTCTACGCGACGCTCGCCGAGCTGAACAGGCGAGAGGTTAATGTGATCACCGTGGAAGACCCGGTCGAGTACCAGATGAAGGGACTCAACCAGGTAATGGTGAATGTCAAAGTGGGCTTGACGTTTGCCGCGACTTTGAGGTCCATCCTGCGATGCGACCCCGATATCGTGATGATCGGTGAGGTTCGCGACGCGGAAAGCGCGTTGATGGCGATCGAGTCCGCGCTTACCGGTCACCTCGTACTATGCACGCTCCATACCAACGATGCGCCATCGGCCGTAACGCGCTTGACCGAAATGGGCATAGAGCCTTTCCTGATCGCGTCAGCCGTCGATAGCATCGTCAGCCAGAGGCTAGCCAGGAAGTTGTGCACGAGGTGCAAGCAAGAGGCGAATTACGAGATGAGCTATCTTGAGGATCTCGGGTTTCCTGTCGAGAAAGGAGAGCAGGTCAATGTCTTCAAGGCCAAGCAGGGTGGCTGCGCTTTCTGCAACGGCACCGGCTTCAGGGGGCGTATAGGTCTCTACGAGGTGCTGGCCCTCGACGAGGATCTCGAAAAGTTGATCGTAAGCGTCGCAACCGCCCACGTGATAGGGAAGCTGGCCCAGGAAAAGGGGATGACGACACTCAGGCAAGACGGTTTTTCTAAAGTAATGATGGGGGTAACTTCGATAGAGGAAGTGCTCCGCGTGGTAATGTAGTTCGACAGCAGTGACATATGGAGGTGTCCAAATGGCGACGCAAGGACTGAAGCTTGATATTAACGAGATGCTTGATGAAGTAATCAAGCGTGGAGCTTCTGACCTTCACATAACCGTCGGAGTACCCCCGGTCCTTCGCATTAACGGGGTTCTCCAGAGGATGGACCTCCCGAAGCTTACAAGCAACGACACGCGAGAGATGGTATACAGCATATTGACCGCTCGCCAGCGGGAGACACTCGAGACCAATCTCGAGTTCGATCTGTCTTACTCGGTGCCGGGCAGCGCCCGCTTCAGGGTGAACGCGTATTTCCAGCGCAACAGCGTTGGAGCGGCGTTCAGGATCATCCCGTACCGCATCAAGACCGCAGAAGAGCTGATGCTCCCGCTCGTCGTAAAAGAGTTCGCTCGCCTGCCGCGCGGCTTCATCCTGGTAACAGGGCCCACCGGACAGGGCAAGTCTACGACGCTCGCCGCGATCATTGACCTCATTAATTCCACGCGCGAAGAGCACATCATCACGGTCGAGGACCCCATAGAGTTCCTTCATCTTCACAAGAAATGCATAGTGAATCAGAGAGAAGTCGGCTCCGATACCCACTCGTTCGCAAACGCACTCAAGTTCGCGCTGCGCCAGGACCCCGACATCATNNCCGAAACCGGCCACCTGGTCTTTGCGACTCTTCACACCCAGGACGCGCCCCAGAGTATCGACAGGATTATCGATGTCTTCCCTACGTTCCAGCAGCAGCAGGTCCGTCTTCAGCTGGCATCAACGATCCAGGCGATCGTGACCCAGCAACTGGTCCCTACGAAAGACCGCAGGACGAGGGTGCCGGCCGTGGAGGTAATGATAGCAACGTCGGCTATCCGCAACATGATTCGCGACGCCAAGGTCCACCAGATCTATTCCGCAATGCAGGCTGGTGGCCAGCTTCGAATGCAGACGATGGACGCGTCGCNNGGCCTCGCCAGGGCGCACAACAAAGAAGATTTCAGGCGGCTGGTAGGGCATTAGTCCATGGCAGAACCTGGAATATGTTTCTGGCGTAAACGTACTATTGTTAACTATCGATTGTATAGTTAAGTATTGTTGGTGTTAAGAATGGGTGCTATTATTACGATAATAAACCTAGAATAGTTGCTTTGCGCGGGTTGCATCAGGAGGGGTTCAAGGTGCCTCAAGAGTTCACTTACACGGTTAGGGATAAAACCGGCCGTGAGATCACCGGTTCGCTCGAAGCGGAAAACGCGGATGTCCTGTCCGGCAAGCTCCGGCAGATGGGGTATTTCGTAGTTTCCATCGACGCGGTCAGAGTCTCTATTGCCAAGAAAGAGATCAACCTCTTCGGCGTCAAGGTCAAAACGCACGAGATCACGATCTTTACCCGTCAATTCGCGACCATGATCAACGCCGGTCTGCCACTGATAAAATGCCTGGGCATCCTGGCCCAGCAGACCGAATCATCAGCAATGGCGAGTATCATCACGGACTGCCAGAAAGAGGTCGAGGCTGGACGTTCGCTTTCGGAAGCGCTATCCAAGCATCCGGAGGCGTTCAGCGACCTCTACGTGAA
>PMDX01000033.1 GCA_003154635.1 Actinomycetota bacterium
AGACCTGGACCCTCGTGCAGAACCCCAACACGGTTCCCGTCAAGGTCCAGATCACCTACATGACCCCAGACGGGAAGGGCAACGTGTCCTTCAGCGAGACGATACCGGCAAGCTCCCGCAAGAGCTACAACATGGGAGATAAGTAAGATACTGGCCGTCCGGGCCGCCATCATGGTGAAGAGCAAGACCGCAGGCAAGAACATTATGGTGGAGCGCTCAATGTACTGGAACTCGAGGGGCGCGGGGACGGACACGATAGGGGGATTTGCGGATTAGGGGAAGATAAGAAACATCTGTTCATTGAGGTGGGGCCGGGGAGACCCGGCCCTCTTTGTTATGAGTGAAGACGCACCCGGTCAGCCTGTGATCCACAGAAACGGCCGATGGTCTCCTGATCCCGTTTAGTCATTAGCCGGGAATCCGTATTTGCTGCCGATGACAAGGGATCATAGTGCCGCTTATGCCGTCTTTTCAGCAGAATCCCACCGCAATCTCGAAGCGACATTGACATCTGGAGATTGCTATCGACCGTTACGTGGGATGTACGTGTTAAAAGCGAGACGCTTCACCCGCTCCACGCTAGCATGAAATGTGCTCGACGGAGCCTGTGTCAAAGAAGAGCCGCTACGGCGGCTCCAGTTCTTTCAGTAGCGCATCGCCTGGCAAGACCTTGACACGTAACAACGTCTCCGGCACGTTACCTGCGTCAGTTGCTGACGCTCTAAATCTCTTTGCCGGAAACCGTTCGTTTCGGCCAGGTCAAGAGAAAGGCTGCTGAATTGTCGCAGCACACCGCGAGGTCCATACGTGTCTGCGACAGGGGCGGGAGACCAGCCCACCTGATCGTCTTCTCAGGCGGGGCGCCGTCAAGGTAGTCCATCACGATGAACGCGCGCCCCGGCACTTCGCGTTTTCCTCTGTTGTTATCTTGAACAAAGTAGATATACGATAGTGAGATTCCATCCTTCAGAAAGTAGTACTCCATGGACATCCTGGTTATTGGCTCCGCGTAAACTACGTCTTTAGGCCTTAGAATTTGCTTGAGCTTCGATGCCATCGCGCCAGCATCCCTCATTGTGGTCATATCCCGCGGCTGCCAGGGTACCTGCGCAATCATCAGCACGGCAGTGCAAACCACGACGAGCCCTACAAGCATCCCGTAGGCTACGGTCCGACCAGCGGGCAGCCGGTACCTTGCACGCAGGCGCGACCAGGCGAAACACAGTCCCGCGGAGGCGTACCCGAAATACAGTGGGATGATTGGTATGAACACCCGTTCCGGCGGGAAATACCCTTGGGCGAGCACGATCAATGTGGACCAGAAGAGTGCGATGAGCAAGAGATTGGTCTTGTGCTTGCTCAGCCATTTGTTCCGGACAGTGGCCAAGACGCAGCCGTAAGCAAGAAAAACGGTCAATGCTGCGGTCGCTATGATAATAATGACCATGACAGGCGCCGAGCGGCTGAACGAGAACATGACGGAGAACGTAAAGAAAGCAACTGTTCCTACCATCCTGATTGGAACCTGGAGGACGAAAGGCACCATTCGCAAGGAGTAGGTAGTCGGCCGCAGGACATCTCTGGTGAGGCCTGTGCGAAGCAGAGCGGGAGTATACAGCAGTAGGACCAGTACGACTACCGCCACGCAAGACAATACAAGCTTAAGTGCCAGCTTGGTCGGCAGTACCTGTGTATCGCCGCGGAGCGCCGATACGAAGAGCCAGATTGCGACCGCGCCGAAGAAGTAAATCATAGTTGGCGCGGTAAATAACCCGAGGGTGCCCAGGAAGACGAAGCATACCCAGGATGCCATGTCATTCTTTCTCTTGATCCTCTTGGCGACTATCAGCAGGAGCAGGAACAGCAGGGTCTGAATTGTGTAGCCGCGTGCGTTGCCAGAGTAACTCACCAGGGGCCAGCTCACTGCGACCAGGCCCGTCGCCAGAAGGGCCGGCTTCTGCCCGAAGAAACCCTCCATGGCAAAGAATGTAGCGGGTATTACTAGGATGCCTGCCAGCAGAGCTGGCAAGCGGATTGCCCAGGGGGCATTACCGAAGAGCGAGACGCTCTCGTGGACCAGGAGCGTATGGAAGATCTGGTTGTTCGGCAAAGTGTATTTTGACAGGCCGACCCACAGAGACTTGGAGGCGAACACTACAAAAGTCTCGGCCTCGTCGTGACACATTGGCCCGAAGAGGAAGAACAACCTTAGGCCTGCACCCAGCACAACGAAGAAAAGAAGCAGCGCTTGTTGTGCTCGCGTGATGCGCTTGTTCATCCGAATAGTGCACCCAGACCAGCGGTCCATCTAACCGATATCCATCATTTACCGCTTCCATTGCCAACGCCCTACCACCATTTTACCTTTAAGACACGTTCGTCGGGATCCTAGGAATGCTCACCGGCTGACCACTCCATACGACCCCATATCTACTCCGCGCCCATTCTTCACAAATCCGGCCACTGAAAATGTGTGTAGTTTGAACGAGCCGCTTCACCCGCTCC
>PMDX01000115.1 GCA_003154635.1 Actinomycetota bacterium
GGTCGTCGATCTCGAGCACCTCGACATGCCCGGTTGCCAGGTCGACTTCAAGCACCTTTCCGGTATTGCCGTACATTGTGGTCCCCCCTCAAGAACAGCGTTCCAGGTAACGGCTCAGGTCAAGGCTCGTCGGGGTCAGGCCCCGGTCGGCTTCAGTTCACCGACATTATCTTTGTCATATGCGTCAGCGCCATCGTGTGCATAACGAGGCCCTTGATCTTGAGCTCCCTGCTGAGGAGCTTCTTTATGACCATACGGCCCGTCTCGTCGAAGTAATTCGGCAGGCCCATCTTGATGTTTATATTTGCGAGGTCGAGGAGTGTGGCAGAGTCAGTGGCGATCACCAGGATCGGTTTGCCGACCTTGCCGTCGCGCACGGTCAGGGCGCCGTTCCCGAACTCCATGCTCATGTCGACCTCGGCGTCGGTAGCTGAAATCCATATCGTGCCGTTGAGCTTGTGGAAATCTCTCAGGCGTTCAGGCTTGTTGCCGAGGTTGGCCTTGATCATCTCGGCGAGCATCACTGCCATTCCATTCTCTTCCGCCCCCGGAGCTATGTTGACCTCGAGATCACCGGTGCCGCCAGGATTCATGCTCCAACCTCCTCTTGCGTTCGAAACTACGACATGGCGGGGCCCGCCGCGACCGGCCGGGCGCCTACGAATTAAATCAATATCTCAATCCCCTCACGCGCCTCAGATGCATCTCGCGGTTAGTACGCCTTTTGGAGAATTCCAAGTATCTCTGAGGTCTCGAAGATCGGCTTGGCGTTGTAGACGATGGAGCCATCGGAGAGCGCGACGTCCGCGACTTTCTCGAGGCCGTCCTCAGGAACGCCCACCTCGCTGAGCTTCTGGGGGATACCCAACTTTTTCGTGAGATCCCAGATGGCGTTGGCGGCCATCTCGGCTGCTTCCTCATCGCTCTTTCCTTCGACCTCGAGACCCATACCACGTGCGATGAGAGCGTATCGGTCCGCGGCTTCGTCCAGGTTGTACATGATGGAGTGCGGGAGGATGATGCTATTGCCGAGCCCGTGCGGCACCTTGAACAACCCACCCAAAGTGTGCGCGATGGCGTGCACTATGCCGACCTGGGAATTGGCGAACGACACGCCGGCGATCGTCGCCGCTATCTGCTGCTGTCCGCGGGCTAACAGGTCATCACCTTTCTCTACGCAGACGGGCAGGTACTCGAGTATGAGCCTTATCGCTTGAAGGCCCATCGCGTCCGCGATCGGGTTGGCCGGCATATCGGCGATCGCCTCGACAGCGTGAGTCATCGCGTCCATGCCGGTCGTCCNNTGCCGGCAGTAGTGGGAATCGCGATATGCGGCGCCTGCGGCTCGCTCAACATCTGGAAACCCAGGTAGTCGTGGAGCTGCCCGCCGGACTTCAGAAGTATGGCGGTGCCCTTGGCGGTATCGATTACGCTACCGCCGCCGACGCTCACCAGGCAGTCCGCGCCCGCCTTCCTGGCCAGGCCCGCGGCTTCGTTGACGATGTGGAAGCCCGAGTCCTGGATGCATCCGTCGTACGTGCCGACGTGCTTTCTACCGAGCGCCTTTTCCACCTGCTCTGCGAGGCCGGCCTCGATTACCCCCTTGTCCGTTAGGAGGAATGCCTTGCTGCAGTTGAGCTCGCTGACCTCGATGCCGGTCTCTTTGACCGTGTTCTCGCCAAAGGCTATCTTCGTTGGGTTCCTGTAGACGAAGGTAAGGTCTCTATCGTATGCCATCTTTTACCTCCCGTTTCGGACGATACTCCCGCGAGTCCGGACCAATTCCGTAGTGGAAACCGGGGGCAGAGGTCGATCAGAACCCGATTTTCTCCCGCAGTGGATTAAGCTGACCCCTCAGCTCCTCTAACTGTTCCGTTGAGATCTCATCGGGGAACGTGCCGCCTACCTCCGCGCTCAAGTCGACGAGCCGGGCTGACGCCTTGACGGCTCGAACAATGGTGGGAAGGTCGCCCTTGAGCTTGAGCTTGCCCTGCATCATGCCCTTGATGACGTCGAGCTGCTTGCGTGCGACCTGCATCCAGCGCTCGAGGGAACCCGTGATAACAAAGTCAGCGGCCTCTCCCGCTTCCGTGGGGACGATCTTGGCCCAGCGGCATTCACCGTGCCAGAGGTCCATGTAAATATAGAGGTCGCCATCGAACCCAAGTTCCGGTTCCGCCGTCGCGTGGAGCACTACACTGCCTTCCCACGTCTTCGCGGCTTCCTTGTAGGCGTCGTCTTCCTGGATCGTCTTTTCGTAGACCGCGACCCACTCGGGGGTGAAGTAGATGTAGGGCGGGGGGGAGGTTGTCCTCTCGGAGATCATCTCCTGGTATGCCTGCTCCCACTCATCAGAACCGTACTGGAGTGCCATATCAATTCCTCCTTTTCCCGGTATTGCTACTGGGATAACAGCAGAATATCGCCTCTGCAAGAGCGTTCCGATGACGGTTGCCCAAAGTGCAAGCGAACCGTGCATCGCGGGAGGGCAATGCATTGAGTCCGCACTAATGGCCACCCCTCCCGGGGATAATCATGCTACCACAAGGACCCTTGTTTATATAATACGAATCCATACAGGCAAACCCTCTATCGCGGCCTCTTTCCCTCTCGAAAAAAAGCTTTCACGGCGGGGTAAAATCCGATTCGGGTCCCCACGAGCCGAAACCTTCAAAGACCTGGTGCTTCAGATTTGGTGCCCAACGAGTGGCAAGTCTCGACTATCGTGGAGGTTACAGAGCCCATCATTACAGAAAAATCCATCTACTGGGGCGTAGGAATCGAAGGCGGTTGCTCCCTCGGCGTAGCCGCACCCACCGAGTAATCTGGTTTGCCAGGAAACTCAGAAAAGCCCTGACTTCGGCTTCTGGTTCTTTCAAGAGATGGTGATATCCAGTACGCCATCAGGAGAGATCTTGTAATCGTACTCTGAGGTGTCGGTGCCTGACATCAGCTCAAACAGAGCCTGAACCATTCCGACAGACATCAGATCGATACAGGCGTTCTCCATGCGAACCGAGAGGCTCTTGTCCCCAAGCTTCATCATGACGATGTTCCCGAGCCCCCGGAAAGCCATCATCCTGCGGTAGCGCTGGTCGTCCCCGATCCATTTCATGTCTTTCATGGCCATTCGGACGGTAAGGCGCTGCGCTTCGATCACCGTCTCGGGGATAGTCTCGCCGAGCTCCGCCTCGAGATCGTCGAGTATCGCCTCCATGCCACGCGGGCCGAATATCGCCATGCGACGCCGTGTGTCCGGGTGAACTATGGTGCCCGCTTCGAGGTCCCACGTGTACTTGGCGACGCTCAAGGGTACTTCACAGGTCCCACAGCGTTCGCACTCGATATCTCCCGGTTTGTAAGGGTAAGTCTTGAAATTCAACCTCCCCTGCAGCTCTAACGGGTGTTCCCCCACCCGGCACGTGACCCTGTAAAACCCCGGCTCGACCTCTTCGTAAGACACGAAATGGTCGCGGCCGTCTATCGCTTCCCATGCACCGAGGACCTCTCCACAGAAGAAAAGTATCGAGTGCGGGTTCCTCACAGACATGGTGATGAAATCGTCGGAATCGTTTTTGCGCCTCCGCTCCACCATGCTGATGTCTCCGTAGCCGAAAGCCCGTCCGTTCCTCGAGAGGGTGTCGATCATCATGCCGATCCCGATATGCTTGACGGCCTTGCGTGTGATGGCCGACATCATCTTCTCGACGTATTCCTTCACCTCTCGCCGCTTGCTTTCGACGACTATCTTCTCGATGGGCAATCCGAGGATATGTTCGATGCCGGTGAAAAGCGCACCGATGTTGTCAGACTCGTAGAAGATCATCCTGTGTTCGAAATCGCGTGTTTGCGCAATAACACCGTTGCCATTCCAGGTGTTCTCCTTTGAAACCATGAGCGGAGTGCCACATTTCTTGCAACGCTTGATCTCCGACATCGTCCCATCCCCTGTAGACGCGATTCAGAGTAAGCCAAGGTTTCCTTTGACTGAATTCCTTCTCAACGCAAACAATATCTGGACGAGGCTGCTCAATCAAGCCCGGTCGGGTCGAACCTTGCTCTGCGCAGTTGCTGGGCCATTTCTTGAGCCGCTGTCCGATGGCGCAATGTCAACAACACCGAGCTTCCACCTCTGACTGTTTGCGTCGATATGGCGCAGAGCCGTTCATGGACCAGCCAATTGAATAGCCCAATCGGGTCTTTATCCATTCTCGAAATACGCATAAAATGTTACGCGTGAGCACATGATCTTGGGGACCAAGGGCGACCTCACTCTGTAAGTAGTCGAGGTGGGAGGAAATGGAAATCGAGGGGCAAGTAAAAGTACTTGTTGTCGAAGACGATTCCAGACAGGCGGCAGCAATCAGTCATGTGCTCGAAAAAGCCATCGGGGCCGAGGTGGAGATCGCCGGAAGCTGTGCGCGTGCGCGGCAGATGCTCGCCGTGACTGACTATGACCTCGTAACGCTCGATTTCCGTCTGCCGGACGGCAACGGACTGGAACTCCTCGAAGAAATCAGCCGGATCGATAGCCCCCCGCCAACGATCATGTTGACAGGTCAGGGAGACGAGAACGCGGCGGTCCAGGCGTTCAAGCATGGAGCGCACGGCTACGTGGTCAAGGACCAGCGATTCTCCTTCCTGCTCGTAGAAGAGGTCAAAACGGCACTTGCCGGTTCCGCCCTCAAGAAAGCCGAAGAAGCTCTGAGAAAAAGCGACGAGCGCTGGCGATTGCTCGTAGAGAACTCACTCGACGCGATTCTCGTCTTCAACGAAGACCTGGTTGTCACATATATGACGCCGTCCGTTGAAAAAATACTTGGGTATACGATGGCGGATGCCTCCTCGACGGGTGTCGAGATCATTCACGAAGAGGACCGGGAGGCCGCCCTCGCCGTGGCCGAATCCGCGTTCAGCAACCCTGGCACTCTGCACCGGTTCGAGTTTCAGGTACTGGATAAGTCGGACATCTGGCATTACGCGGAAGCCACATGTACCGCTCTACCCGCGCGTGACGGCGCCCTGGAGCTGATAGTCAACGGCCGCGAGATATCAGAGCGGAAAGAAGCAGAGAAGGCCCTCATTGCCAGCGAGGATATGTTCCGCAAGCTCGCCGAATACACCTCCGCCGGCATCGTCATCTACCAGGGTACGAAGTTCAAATATGCGAACAAGGTGATCGAGACAATCACCGGATATACAAGAGAAGAGATCCTCGGGATGAACTTCTGGGATCTCGTAACCCCCGAGTTCCAGGACCTGGTGCGCGACCGCGGCCTGGCAAGACAGCAGGGCCAGGTCGTGCCGACTCGTTACGTCATGCCCTGCATAAACAAGGCCGGCGAACTCCGTCTCGCGGATATTTCGGCCGTCGAGATCGAATACGAAGGTTCCCCTGCTGCGATCGCCACACTGATAGACGTGACCGAAGCCAAGCAGTCCGAAGAGGCCTTGCGCCGAGCCAACGCGGAACTTCGGGGCTACGCTCACACCGTTTCGCATGATATCAAGGGGCCTCTGGGAACCGCGCTCACCGGGCTGAGTACCCTCGTGAATCTCGTCAAGACACCCGACGGAAAGATAGACGTCGACCTTGTCGTCGAACTCTCGGACGCGTTGATGAAGAACCTCAGGAAATCTTGTGAGCTCGTCGAAGATCTGCTGACGCTGGCCGTCTCCGGCCTGATGCCCGAAGAGACGGAGATGATCGACGTGGGAGAGATAGTCGCAAGAGTTCTCGACGTACTCGGCCCGGAGATCAAGGCGAAAAACGTATCGGTAGAGGTAGACAGTGACCTCGGCACGATCGTCGCTAACGATACCCAGATCTACCAGATATTTGTGAACCTCATAGGCAACGCCGTCCTGCACAACGACGCCCCAGAGCCTCGGATCAAGGTATCTCGACTCAAGTCTGGACGCCCCGGTATGCACTCGTTTCGGGTCTCGGAGAACGGTAGTGGCATCCCAGAGGAAGTGATGGAGAGGTTGTTCGAACCCTTCTTCAAAGGGCACGGCTCCGGCACGGGGATCGGCCTTGCAATCGTCGAGAAACTGATACAGGTCTATGGTGGTGAGATCAAGGCTCGGAACGACAACGGCGCTTGTTTCGAGTTTACGATAGGTGACATCCTCAGCCTGAACGTTTCAGGTACCGGGAAGACCCAGGGTTAGAATTAGTTAATGGGCCCGCAATCAGACGTCGGGCCGGACAGGTACAAAGACTCCCTCCCTGACAAAGTAAAGACCTGCCTCGTTTACTTTATCCCCGGTCGCGCGTTCCCACGCTTTGCTGTATAGCCTCACCTGCGGCGCGTAGGCCAGGGCCAGGTCCTCGGCGGTTGTGGAGGACGTGATGCGGTCGGTCTTGTAATCAACGAGCACCCACCCATCCTCCTCGGCGAAGATGAGGTCGATGGCTCCCCTTACCAGGGTCGGCGGCTCGACGTCGTCGAGCATGATCTCGAATGGCACCTCGGTAAGTGTCCTTGGCGAAGCGAGCGAGCGGCGCCAGATCTCCGAGCTCATGACCGAGCTCACGTCCTCGGCCGCGGCTTCGGCGTGATCGGGGTCGAGTTCGTTCTCGACGAGGATCGTCCTGGCCCACCCGACGATATCGGCCTCCGGTTGACACATGGCAAGTTCGAGCAACTCGTGGATCGCCTGGCCCCACTCCATGCCCGATTCACCGGTGGGTCGAACGCTTGTCGCCTGTTCCAGCCCAGGTGACGTGGAATCGGCCTCCTCAGCGTGGCGGTCCGCCTCTTCGGTGTGGGCTTCCCCCAGAGCGTACTGCTTTGCCGGCCTTGCGTCATAGGTGGAGGTAACAGCCGAGGCGAGCCTTTCGTCGACCCTCGCAAGAGAAGTCGTTGCTTCGGCCGGGTCGATGGTCGAACTTTCGCGAGCGGGGCACTTCTGTGGACCCGGGTCTTCGAGCGCGCTGTCGTCGGGAAGCAGCGGATTGAAATGTCGCCATGCGTTCCTGGAGTTGAGTTTTGGAAGTGTTCTTTGCGTCACGACCATCGCGGAACCCGCGCGAGTGGCGGCCACGTAGCGGAGCCGGAGTTCCTCCGCTTTCACGAACGAGCCCTCCATTTCGGCGAGCTCCTCCCAGCGTTCGGGGTGAGCGAGAAGAGGACCGGAGCCGAATTCAGGTTTCTTGCCTCGCACCGCCATGTATCCGGTGACCGTTCCGGCCGAGCGGTCGATGAAGAGCTCGACGTCGTGACGGCCCTCGCCGTAGGCGTTTGCCAGAAACACGATGGGGGCTTCGAGGCCTTTCACCTTGTGGAGGTTCATCACGCGGACCGCGGGTAGCTCTTCGCTTCGGGCCGAGACGCCGTCGTGCTTCTGCTCCTTGTCGATGACCTGCTGGAGGTAGTCGGAGATATGCCTATTTGCCCAGTCACCGTGGTGGACCGAGCGGACAAGCTCGATCGCTTTGCCGAGGCTTCCGGCCTGGACGTCGCCGCCGGGTCGCGCGCCCGCCGTGACCATGAGGCCCAGGTCGGCGATCATCTTTTCCATCGCGGAGATAACCGGCATCGCGGATAACCATTTGTGATATTTGCGAAGCCGCTCGAAGCTATCCTCGAATACCCGGCGGTCACCCTCGGGGAGCGAAACTGGAACGGGTTTGTTGAAGTCGAATCCGCCACCCGCCCGCTTGAACCTGTAGAGAGCCGCGTCACTGATACCGAATGCCTCACTACGCAGGGCACCCACGAGAGCGACAGGGTCATCGGCGCGGAACAGCGCGTTGATGCAGGTGCTGAGAAGCTTCAGCTCATCCACCTCGTTGAGCCCCGTGCCGCCTGTCACGCGCTGCGGTATCCCATACTCTTGCAGCTTGGCCGCATAGACGCTCAAGCTGGCCGTGTACCACGTGATTATCATGAAATCCGACGGGTCGGCCTCGGGTGTCCGTCCGCGCTCGAGCTCCTTGATCGTGCGGGGGATCTTCATGCCACCGTCGATGGCCGCGCGGATAAAGCGTGCTATCGTGTCGGCCTCGTAAGGGGTCGCCTCTTCTTTGCCACCGGCACCTTCGCCGACGACAAGCGTACGGACGCCACTGAAGCCTTCTCCGGCGCCGTCCCGACGGCCCACCTGAAGACTTACGTATGCGGGAGACTGCTCTCTTTCCTCGGCGGGAAACCGTAACATCACCCCGGAGCTCTCGTCGGCACCATCCTCGCCGTTTGATTCGAAAGCGCCGTTGACCCATTCGATCAGCGGTTCGACGGTACGGAAGTTCGTCGAAAGCCTGACGAGGACGCCGGGGGGCATCCCCGCCGCAGGGTTGAGGATTATGTGTTTGACCTCGTTGTAGGTGACTATGTCAGCGCGCCGGAACCTGTAGATCGACTGCTTGGGGTCACCCACCACGAAAAGGGAACCGGGCCTCGGCGAGCACTTGCGCCAGTCAGCCTGCGAGGGGTCGGTCGATGTGATGAGCAACATCACCTCTGCCTGGATCGGGTCGGTATCCTGGAACTCGTCGACGAGCAGGTGCGTGAAGCGCGCGCTGAAGTAGCGGCGCACATGCGGGTTATCGCGGAGAAGGCTCGCCGAGCGCATCAGGAGGTCCTGGAAGTTGAGCACGCTACGCTCCGCCCTGCGCCTGTCGTAAAGGTCCCGCGCGCCGGCCAGCACGCGCATGGAGGGGCCATACCTGGATTCGCGCCAGGCCGTCAGCATCGGCTTTACGTAGTTTTCGCGGAAGTCATTCCATCGCAGACCCTCGGCCTTTCCATCGGCTTTCGTGAATTTCCCTTCGCTCTCCCACACTTTCTGGATCTCGCCCGATTTGAAATCGAAGAACTCGAGCACCTGCATGAGCTGGCGAGGGTCTCGCAGGTTATCGAAATGAGAGACCGCGCGCGGTATCTTTCGGATCCTGGGGATAAGGCCGTCGTTACCGGTGTCGCGCGGCAGGTCGGGGGCAAGCTCTTCCATGTGTTCGATGTATTGTCCGAGCGCGGCAATAACCGGCTCGAGATCCGGCAGCGCTCCACTATTGGGAGGCTCGGGCCAGACGTCCACGTCTGGATAAAGCACATATTTTTTGAACGCCTCCCACAGGTCGGAAAGCTCCAGCCCGACGCGGTCGAGCTCGGTCAAGACTCCCTCGGGATCGCTTGCGATAACACGCGAGCAGTAGTCGAGCCAGGCTTCCTGGCGGATGACCATATCTTCGTCGTCGTCGATCTCTCTGAACGCGACATCGACACCCGCCTCGACCGGGCGCTCTCGAAGAAGCCGCGCGCAAAACGAGTGGATCGTGCCGATAAAGCACTGCTCTATCGCCGCGAGAGCCGCGTCGAGCCTCTCGCGGTCGGCGCCGGTGGCTTTCCCTGTCGCCTGTTCCAGTGCGATCTGAAAGCGGGCGCGCAACTCTGCCGCGGCCTTTCTGGTGAACGTGACAGCCACCAGGATGCGGATGTCGGTACAGTTGCCCGTCTTGAGGAGCTCGACCATCCGACCGACCATGCTCTCGGTCTTGCCGGTGCCGGCGGCGGCCTCGACGAGCATGTTCCTGTCGAGCTCTTTCCTTATGAGGTCACGCTGGTCCTGGTCGGGAGGGCACTCCTTTGCCGTCATGACCCCTCCTCCCGGCTCTCGAGATCCCTTAACTCCCGGAACGGCCGCAACATCTCATTTGATTGATTGGCAAGCTTCCGCTTTGTATCACTCGCGGCCTCCTCAACATCGCCGAAAGCCGTTTTGTAATCGCTGAATTTGACGTCGTCCTTGATATCGGTGAACGGGAAGCACCCGAGGGCGATCATGCGGCATAGCCATGTCAGCAACGAGGGACCCGCGGCAAGCTCCTCGGCTCTCCAGGCGACGCGATCCCCGTGGGCTTTGACTCCGGGGAAGAAGTAACCGAAGCTCACTACTGTCGCCCCCGGGTCGACGTCTGCCAGTCGAGCGGTGGCGAGCTCGAGGTAAAGTGCGTTCTGGATGTGCCTGCCTTGCAAGAAAGGGTCGCTCGGCTTGTAACCGTATGAGTTGCCTGTCTTGTAATCCCACAGGGCGTAACACGTGCCCTCGGCCGAACCAAGCAGGTCGATGCGGTCGATGCGCCCGCGCACGCGCACGGCCAACTCGCCCCCAAGCATGACCGTCGCGGGCTCCGGGGTATCGAGCGCGCAGCCTTCGCCCTCGGGCTCCACGCCTATGGACACCTCAAAGAAGGAGGGTGTGCACTCTTTACAGTGGTGGTGTTCCTCCTGGAGGAAGATGCGTGCCGTAGCCTGCATTTCCTGCCTTTCGCGTTCGAGTACGAGCGCTCCCGGCGGTGGGTATTTTGTCTGCCAGCCTGTTATCTCTTCGTCGACAGTAAGGCGCATGAATTCGGCGTCTCTCGGGAACTCGGGCTTGAGACCCCGGGCCGCGAGACCCGACATGAACCGTCTGAATGCGGAGTGCAACAGCTCACCCCGCTGCCGGTTATCCAGCCAGGAAAGGGGGTCGAGCTCGTATTCCTCGGGAGGTTCTACCTTTAGCACATACTTGAAGAAGTACTCGAGCGGGCAACGCGCGAGCGTCTCGAGCCTCGAGGCAGAGAGCACCGGCCCGTCGGGCATTGCAGGATCGCATTCCGCTCCTGCTTCAGGCACGTAACCGTCGTACTCCGTAAACAGGTCGCTCGCCCGGGCAGCTCGAGCCACCGCGCCGCGGGCCACGTTTGGAAAAGAGATGGCGATGGCTTGATCGATCCCGTCGATGTGAACGTCGCCGCAGGTCCGCGACAGCCACCACTCGGTGTGGTCGACACACCGCCCCTCTGAGACCGGGGCGAAAGAGACGGGGTTGCCGACCCACGCGGCGAGGTCGGCGTGGTCGCCGTCGCGTTTGACAAGGATGCGATACGCCGACAGAACGACAGGGCTCGGGAACATCTCTCGGTCGTCGGCCAGACCCCGGCAGCAGTATCCGAGCGTGACCGAGCCGCGGAGTCTCGCCATCAGCCTCGCAAAATCTTCGATCGACTCACCGAGCCGACCGGCGCCCGTGGGCAACCCGGCGGAGAGACGCGCACGCTCGCCATCGAGAAGCAGCGGGTCCTGTGCCCCGGAGCCGGGAAAGCGGCCGTCATCGAGCCCAATCAGAAAAGTGTGACCTCGTCCGGAGTAGCCACCGGCCTTGAGGCTGGACACGTACAGACAGCCAGGGCGTGGACCTTTGCCCTCTATCGAGACACCACCCGGAAGGGCGGCGAGCCATTCGAGGGGGTGGAACCATTCAGCGGCCTCACCCGCGAGACACTCTGACATCTCGGCGATGTCCTCTCTCAGCTTGGTAAGGCAGTACTGATCAAAAAGGCCGGACGTGCGCGCGAAGCCGTCGAGAAATGCTGTTGCTGCGCCGAGATGCTCTACCGTGGGACGCGGGGATACTGGAGTAATGTCCAGGACGCCCACCACCAATCGTCTCAGCTCTTCGATTCCATCTATGCGCCTGTCCATGCGCTCGAGGCGCTCCGAACGGGCTTCGGGAGTCTCGACCTCGTCGTCGTCCGTTGGCATTGACACTTGCCGGCGGCGCGCGCGCAATGCGTCTAGCTCGCGGTCGAGCGCATCGAGATAGCGCTCGCGGTCGCCCCCTATCGGCACGGTGCGCAGCATTGCTCCCAGACGGGAGAAACTCAACCCGCGCGACTCGTCCCCCCCGACTGAAAGCAGGCCATCCGAGACCATGTCGACCAACACTGACTGAGAGTAATCTTCGGCTATCCAGGTGAGCCATCCAAGAAGAGCGCGAGCCGGTCGCGCGTACACCGATGGGATGCCCTCATAGAACGTCACGGGAATAGACTCGGCCCCCCCCGGAGACAACCGGCAGCACAGCTCGTGGATCAGAGGGATGTATGTAGCGCCATCACTGTAGATTATCTCTACGTCGTCGAACGGTATTCCTCGTTCGACGCACCTGCGCAGGACTTCGCGCACCTCATTGACCTCTCCGATGGCGCGGAAGAACTCGACGGTGCCGTCAAGGCCGTCAGGGGCCGGGGCTTCCGCGGGGTCATCGACCCAGGACAGGAGCGCGACGTTATCGGGCCTCTGATCCTTTCGGGCGGGTCTATCCGTATCAAGCACCAGGCGGTTGGCTTCAGGGATCGCATCCCAGAAATCACGCTCCAGGCTTCGAAGCCGCGAGGCCTGGTCGTCAGGGAGAACGACCAGAGTCGAAGCGTCTATCGCGGAACTCTCGCCGTTTAATCTATCTATCGCAAGTAAGAAAGCGCCGGCGTAATCTGTCACGTATGAAGCCTCGAGTTCTTGCTCGTATTCCTCGAGCAGCGCTTTAACGTCTTGGCCTTTGGCTGCGACCTCGAAGTTGCCGGGGTCGAGATCGCCTGAGACCAGGCCGGCCATTCGCAGATCGCTAAAGGCGCCGCTGAGCGTACGGGTCAGTCCGGGGCTCACCATCAGCCCCGCCAGGTATCCCCCATCCTGTTTGCTCAAGCGCTCAAGCGCACGGCTCGCGACTATCTCGGAGCGCGACTTGCTCATGAAGCCAACACCACGCGCCGCCATGCCTGGCGCCGCCATCTGGAGGGCGAGGCCTCTCAATGTCTTTACCCGGAAGTTGACCACAGGCTGCCCGCTCATGGCCACCGCGTCGAGCCACTGGATGCCGACGCGCCGTGAAGGGGCGATCAGCCACGTCTCATCCGGAATGCGTGATGCGCATAGCGCACGCAGGCCTTCGACCAGCCTGTTCGGGGCTTCTGCCAAGAAGACGGTCCTTTCAAAGATCGAGCAACAAACCCAACAAGCCCAATTCTACAGCCCCCCACCCACATCTTCTTTCTTGAGAATCAAATCGAGCCTGGCTTATTTCTTGAGCCGGGTCTCTCAGACCTGGCTCTTTCCCCTTTCTTGAACCAGCTCTCAGCCCCCTCGGCTCTCCGTCCCCTTCTTGAGCCGGGGCTCTAAGCCCCCGGATCGGGCTGCCCTTCTACTCCTGTGATGTTTCGCTGCCCCATAGCTTTTCAATCGGTATTTCCGTGAGTATCATCCCGGCAAATATCAGCGCGCACCCGAACCAGCTCCTCCATGACAGGTGCTCTCCCAGGATGATTATCCCGAAGATAACCGAGAAAACCGGCTCCATGATAAGGACCATCGAAGTACGAACCGGTGTCAGTATCCGTTGGGCGTAACCCTGCACGTAGAACGCCGCGGCCGACGCCAGGACGCCGCATATCACTATCGTCATCCAGACAAAGCCGGTCTTTGGAACGGTGAACGTCTCGAACATGAACCCCGAGGCTGTGAACGTCACGGCAAGGATAAGCATCTGGACGAAAGTGAGCAGGATCAGGTCGTACTTCTTGACGTAGCCGTCGAGCAGGATGATATGCACCGAGTACAGGAACGCGCACGCAAGCACGAGCGCGTCTCCCACCCTCATGCCCAGGCCTGGTTGCAGCGAGAGGATTGCAAGGCCGATGACCGAGACGAGGACCGCGACGATCGACTTGACGCCGGGCCTGTGGCGCAGGAATATCGCCGCAAGGAGCGGCGTGAAGACAATGAACAGGCCCGTGATAAAGCCGGCGTTGCCCGCCGTCGTATGCTGGAGTCCGAACGTCTGGAATGAGTACGAGGCGTAGAGGAGGACCCCGAGCAGCAACCCATCCCTCAGGATAGGCCAGTCGATCTGGCGGAGCTTGCGTGCGCTCAGGGCGCCCATCACGAGCGCGGCAAGCCAGAACCGCCACGCCATGAAAATGAACGGCTGAATCTGCTCGAGGCTCTTCTTCACGAGCGCGAATGTGAGCCCCCAGACCACGGTTATGGCAATCAACATTAACTCCGCCCGGTGCTTGTCGCTGAGCAGAGGTTTTCTTAAGCTATCGTTCATACATTTATCTCTGTGGGGGTGAGTTAGATGTGGGAGAGGATCTTGGAGAAGAACTCTTTGGTGCGCGGGTGCTGCGGGTTGTTGAAGACGTCCGCGGGCAGGCCGTCCTCTACCACCAGGCCTTCGTCCATGAATATGAGACGGGAGCCGACCTCCTTCGCGAAGCCCATCTCGTGGGTCACGACCACCATCGTCATGCCTTCCCTTGCGAGGCTCTGCATGGTGTCGAGGACCTCCTTGACCAGTTCGGGGTCGAGAGCGGAGGTCACCTCGTCAAAGAGCATCACGTCGGGCTCCATGGCAAGCGCGCGCGCAATCGCAACCCTCTGCTGCTGACCACCCGAGAGGTGCGCCGGGAATGCATCGGCCTTGTCCTCGAGGCCCACCTTCTTCAGAAGCTCGCGCGCCTTTTCGTCTGCCTCGTCATGGTCGATGCCTTTGACCTTCAGCGGGGCCAGGGTTACGTTCTTGATGGCCGTCAGGTGAGGAAATAGATTGAAGCTCTGAAAGACCATCCCGACTTTCTGACGGACCTGGTTTATATCGGTCGCGCGGTGCGTGATGTCTATGCCTTCAACGAGTATCTGTCCTCGCGTGGCCTGCTCCAGCCCGTTGATGCAACGCAGCNNTTGCCGGAGCCGCTCGGGCCCACGACCACGACTACCTGCTGCGGCATCACGTCGAGGTCTATCCCCTTCAGGGCGTCGAAATCGCCGAACTTCTTGTGCAGTCCCACTATCCGGATCATGGGCTCACCCGGTGTCGGTTTCCGCTCGTTCGATCCCAGGTCGTTCGTCTCAGTCACCCCTCGCGAGCCTTTTCTCGAGATACTGCACGCCGCGCATCATAGGTATAGTGACCAGAAGGAAAAACAGCGCTACGCCGACCAGTGGAGCGATAACAAACTCCTTGCCCATTATCTCTTTGCCGACCAGGAATACCTCGGACAACCCGATGAACGCGACGAGCGCCGTGTCCTTGGTCAGCATTATGAACTCGTTGGAGAGCGGCGGGATAACTCGCCGCACAGCCTGCGGCAGCACCACGTAGCGCATGGACTTGAGGTAGGTCATTCCGAGCGACCTCGAGGCTTCCATCTGCCCCTTGTGAATGGACTCTATCCCGGCGCGGAAGATCTCGGCTTCGTATGCCGCATAGCAAACCGTCAGAGACACAACACCCGCTACAAACCTGCTGAAATTCAATCCCAGGTAGGTCAGGCCGAAATAGATTATGAATATTTGAAGGATGAGGGGCAGGCCTCTGATGACGTCGATATATACCGCGGCGATAAAGCGGATGAACTTGACTTTGGAGATTCGTAGTAGCGCCACCAGGAGACCGAATATGAGTATGAAGAACTCTGAGATCACCGCCAGTTCGAGGGTTACAAGAAAGCCCCTGGCAAGCTTGGGAATCGATTCTCCCAGGGTCTTCATGTCAAAGAACTCGTGGATGAACTTCCTGAGGCCCTCCGTGTTTATGATCACGTAGACCGCGAACACCACCAACACGAGCCCGATGATGCCAAGCGTCTGCCCCGCTGTGGCGAGCCCGGCTCCCCCGAGGTCGGTCTGGAGGATCCGCTTTTTCGCGATCCTCGCGAATACTATGGCGAGGACCGCCCCAACGACCGGTATTACCGTCATCCCGAGGATGCCCATTATCAGGGAGGCTTTCGCCCACCCGCTTATGTCTGGATTCTCGAACTCCGAAACCGGTTCACCGTACTGGCGGACATCCAGCCCTTCACCCATATCGAGTCGCTCTCTTTGCTTACTTCATTTCCGCTATAGAGAAACATGGGCCTGCATCCGCTGAGAACGCAGGCCCATGAACTTCAACTAATACAACCGGGTTATTCCGTCGGCGGTGCCACGCCGAACCACTTCTTGTAAATGGTGGTGTAAGTGCCGTCACTTTTGAGCTCGCTAAGGGCACTGTTGATCTTTTTCAGCAGCTCGGTGTTGTCCTTGTTGACACCGATACCGTACTGCTCGTTTGTCTTGATCTTGGTTATTACCTTCGTCTTTCCCCTGGTCCGGCTCACGTACTGGCTGACGGGGTAGTCGTTTATGATAGCGTCTATCTTTCCCTGCTCGAGCGCCTCGAACGCCACCATGGTGGTGTCGAACTTCTGGATCTCCTTGAGGCCGCCGGCCTTCTGGATCTCCTCGGCCTTGAACTGGCCGGTGGTGTCGATCTGCACACCGACTACCTTGCCCTTGAGGTCAGCCTGGGTCTTGATCGGAGAACCCTTGACCACGGCGATCGACTGATCACTGTCGATATATGGCGACGAGAAGTTGATCTCTTTCTTACGGTCGGGAGTTATGGTCATCGCGGACATGATGATGTCGTACTTGTTGGTCTTGAGACCGGGGATGATGCCGTCCCACGCGGTGGTGATAACGTTGAGCTGCACGCCCAGCTTCTTGGCGATCGCGGTAGCGAGATCGACATCGAAACCTACGGCCTTGGTGCCTTCCATGCTCTCGAACGGTGGGAACTCTGTATCGCTGCCCATCTGGAGTTGACCTGGTTTGATGGTCACTCCACTCGAGCCGCAACCCGCCACGAACGGCACGGCCAGTGCGGCCACCAGCAGCAACCCGATCGCAGCCTTTACGTATGTCTTTCCTCTCATACTGCCCCCTTCCATCGGGTGGTCCGGGTCACCCGGGGGTGGTCCCTCCCAGGCGTCTCCTGCGCAGTCCAGAGCATTATATTTGTAACGGCCTCAATATCGCAAATCCAGAGAAGCGGGCATGCGGGAGCCGGGCAACCTTCTGGTACACTGTCGGCATGAATCTCGAACCGAGACTTATAGATGAGATCAAGAGCGGACGGCGGAGCAAGATCGCGCTGAAATCTTTCGTGCTTGTGTCGACAGCAATTCTGCTCGCGCTCGTCCTTGTCTATATCGTCGTTCCCTACCTGGCGGGGAACACGACGTTCAGCCCGCTCATCAGGAAGACCAGGGGAGCCGAAAGCGTCCTTGTGCTCCTGATCGTGGCGGTTTTGGCAGACATAGGTTTCGCACTTCTCTACATACCTGGAGTGATGCGCGAGCGCGCGTTCTACGCGACGCTGGTCGCTCGCGCCAAGAAGTTCGACCCCGGGTCACTCGGGCTTTTCATGAACGCTCTCGAGAGCGCTAGCGCCGGGTTGGAAGTCGAAGAGCCGGGCCTCGCGATCCTCGCTTCAAAGCAGCCCAACGCCCTGACGTTCGAACGCGACAGGCGGCCGGTGATCGGCATCACAAGGGGATTGCTCGGAGCAGGTCTCTCCTACACGGAGGCGGAGTGCGTACTCGCCCATCAACTCGCCAGCATCATCACGGACGATTACCTGCACCGCCCCGGCGCGCGGGCCTTTGACGTTATCGCTTACGTGCTGCTTGGAGCTTTATCGCTGGTGGGGATGGGGGGTGCGGCCATGGCTGGAGCCGGACGCGCGGTATGGATCGGGGTGCTCGTCCTGCTCGGGATCGCCCTCGTGCTTTTCTTCGAGGGTTTGATGATGCGAAAGGTCGTGGGCCCGAGAAAACACGACTACCTGCTGGACGACTCCATAGCCGCAAGCGTCACGGGCCGGCCGGATGCGCTCGCCGAGGTTATCCGTCGACTCGACGGAGTGGTCAACGGTAGATCCAAACGTTCTTTCCCCGATAACGAGTTCGGCCTCGAGCACTTCTTCGTGATGCCGTACAGGTGGAACGACACGCCGGAGTCGTTCGTAAGACGACGCCACGCCGACCTGAAGTGGGATTCGAAGGATGCCACAAGAGAAAGGCAGATCGCCGGAGTACGTTCCACCATGGACGATCTCGCAGACCGCGGACAACAACTCCTTACCGAACGCCTCTCCAACCTCGAGCAAAACACCTGGATTCCCCGTTAACCAAATCTTCTCCCCCTCGAGGAGGGAAGAGATGGCATCAGGCTTTTGCGTCGGCTTCGGCGGGTTGCTTGACATCTTCGCTCTTATCGCGAAGGACCTGCCTGATGATCTCGCTGACTTCTTTGACGAAAGAGAACTGCATGTCTTCTTTGACGAAGTCGGGGACCTCCTCGAGGTCTTTTTCGTTCTCTTCGGGCAGTATCACTTTCTTTACGCCGGCGCGGTGCGCGGCTATGACCTTCTCCTTGATGCCGCCGACGGGCAGCACCTTGCCGCGCAGCGTTATCTCGCCCGTCATCGCGATATCCTTGATGACCGGCCGGTCTGTCGCCGTCGAGATGAGCGCCACCGCCATTGTCACGCCTGCCGATGGACCGTCTTTGGGGATGGCGCCGGCGGGGACGTGTATGTGAACGTCGTTCTTCTCGAAGAAGTCCTTGTCAATGCCGAGCTCGTCGGCGTTGGCGCGAGCGTAAGTAACCGCGGCGCGAGCGGACTCCTGCATGACCTCGCCCAGCTTGCCCGTGAGGCTCAGGTTGCCCTTGCCCGGGTATGACTCCGCCTCGACGAACAGCACATCGCCGCCCGCCTCGGTCCAGGCCAGCCCCGTCGAAACACCGATCTCGTCCGCCTGCCCGATGACCTCCTGTCTGAACTTGATCGGCCCGAGCATATCGTGGAGGTCGTCTCCAGTGACCTTGAACGGGCCTTTCCCGCCCTCGGCGACCTTGCGCGCGATCTTGCGGCATAGTCCGGCAACCTCGCGCTCGAGGTTGCGGACCCCGGCCTCGCGGGTGTAGTTGCGGATTATGCCGTGCAGCGCACTGTCTTCGATCGTCAGGTCGGAGTCCGTGAGGCCGTGCTCCTCGATCTGCCTCGGCACGAGGAACTGCTTCGCGATCTTTATCTTTTCGGGCTCCGTATAGCCCGGCAGCTCCAGGACCTCCATGCGGTCCAGCAGGGCGGGCGGGATGGTGAACAGTACGTTGGCCGTCGTTATGAACATGACCTTGGAGAGGTCGAACGGGACGTCCAGATAATGGTCGCTGAACGAGTTGTTCTGCTCGGGGTCGAGCAC
>PMDX01000117.1:0-219 GCA_003154635.1 Actinomycetota bacterium
CACCGGGGACCTCGGCTTCATTGACGAGGACGGCTACATCAGCGTGGTCGACCGCAAGAAGGACCTGGTCATCTCGAGCGGTTTCAACGTCTACCCTGTCGAGGTGGACGACGTGCTCTTCAGCCACCCCAAGATCCTGGAAGCCTGCACCGTCGGCGTGCCCGACTCGTACCGTGGTGAGAGCCTCAAGGCGTTCGTGGTCCTCAAGGAGGGTGAGAC
>PMDX01000117.1:241-2859 GCA_003154635.1 Actinomycetota bacterium
GTGGGCAAGATCCTGCGCCGCGAACTCCGCGACATGGAACTCAATAAAACCATCAAATAACCCCTATTCCATGCCCCCTATCATTCCCTCCCACTTATAATCCCGTCCCCCTCGAGGGGGGAGGGTCAGAGTGGGGGTGGCGCTAACGCCCCTTTGATGATTTGGAATTAAGTCAAAGAAGAAGTGAGCGTTTCCTCTACGATCCGGGCTGGAGAGGAACATCACAAATGAACTTTACGTTTGTCGGTGCTAAATGATTAAATATGTACCAATATTCTTTGGCCCCCAGAGACCCGCGAGTGGAGGTTCCTTTGGAAGTAGAAATCGGTATGGGAAAGTCGGGAAGGCGGGCCTACGGCCTCGATGACATCGCGATTGTGCCCTCCCGCCGGACCCGCGACCCCGAAGATATCGACCTGTCATGGCAGTTGGGACCGTACAAGCCCGAGCTGCCTTTTCTGGCCTCGGCGATGGACGGGGTGGTCAACCCCGAGTCGGCAATCGCCGTCGGAAAACTCGGCGGAATAGGCGTCCTCAACCTTGAGGGCATCCAGACACGGTACGATGACCCCGATCCGATCCTCGAAAAGATAGCATCGCTTCCCAAGAATAAGGCCACTAGGGGCATCCAGGAGGTCTACCAGGAGCCGATAAAGCCCGAGCTGATCGAAAAACGTATCGCCCAGATAAAAGAATCGGGCGTCCTTACCGCCGCGTCGCTCACTCCCAACAGGGTCGAGCACTACTACAAGATAGCCATGGGCGCGGGCCTCGACATTCTAGTCATCCAGGGTACGGTCATAAGCGCCGAGCATCTCTCCAGCAAGAGCGAGCCACTCGACCTGTACAAGTTCATCGCGAACCTCGAGCTACCGGTCATAGTCGGTGGCTGCGCCTCGTACCATACGGCTCTACACCTGATGAGGACCGGAGCGGTCGGTGTGCTGATCGGTGTGGGCCCCGGCCACGCATGCACGACGCGCGCGGTGCTTGGAATCGGCGTTCCGCAGGCGACGGCCCTCGCCGATGCCGCAGCCGCAAGGGCCAGGCTCATGGAAGAGACGGGACGCTATGTCAATGTGATTGCGGACGGCGGCATACGCACGGGCGGCGATATCGCCAAGTGCGTCGCGTGCGGGGCGGACGCGGTGATGATAGGCGCTCCGATCGCCCGGGCCTTTGAAGCCCCCGGGCGGGGCTTCCACTGGGGCATGGCGACGTTCCACCCCGAACTGCCCAGGGGAACGAGGGTCGAGGTCGGGCAGGCCGCCCCACTCGAGGAGATAATAAGGGGGCCGGCCCATGAGAACGACGGCACAATGAACCTGTTCGGTGGCCTGCGCATGTCCATGGCGACGTGCGGCTACCGCACTCTCAAAGAGTTCCAACGCGCCGAGGTGATGGTCGCGCCCGCGCTTCAGACCGAGGGCAAGGTCATGCAGCGCAGCCAGGAAGTGGGGATGGGCAAGTGACGATAACCCACGACCAAAGCATCCTCGTCGTTGATTACGGAGCCCAGTACGCTCAGCTCATCGCCCGCAAGGTTCGAGAGTGCAAGGTGTACAGCGAGATAATTCCTCACTCGACGTCTGTCGAAAAGATTCGTGAGATAAGACCCAGCGGCCTCATCCTCTCCGGAGGGCCCATGAGCGTCTACGAGGAGGGGGCTCCTTCGTGCGACCCGGAGCTGTTCGAGCTTGGCATACCCATACTCGGCATCTGCTACGGAATGCAGTTGATGGCCCGCACGCTGGGGGGCACCGTCGAGCGCACCGGCGGCCGTGAGTACGGCAAGACCGAGCTGTCGGTTACCGACGAAGGCATTCTGTTCGAGGGCCTGCCGCTCGAGCAGACCGTATGGATGAGCCACGGAGACAAGGTCACATCCGCACCGGCTGGCTTTGCTGTCACCGCGCATACCGCAAGCTCGCCGGTGGCCACGGCCGAAAACGCACCGGCCGGTCTGTACGGCGTCCAGTTCCACCCCGAGGTGGTACACACCCCGGCGGGTATGGATATTCTCAAGAACTTCCTCTACCACGCTTGCGACTGCCTTCCCGTGTGGACGATGTCCTCCATCATCGAAGATTCGGTCGCGGACATCCGCGAGCGGGTCGGAGGCGAAAAGATAATTTGCGGCCTCTCCGGCGGCGTCGATTCCGCGGTCGCGGCCGTGCTCGTCCACAAGGCGCTGGGCGACCAGTTGACGTGCGTGTTCGTCGACCACGGCCTGCTGCGCGCCAACGAGGCTCAGGAGGTAGTCGAGACGTTCGGCAGACATTTCGAGACGAACCTTATTCACGTCGACGCACGCGAGAGGTTCATGCGCAAGCTCGAGGGCGTGATCGACCCCGAGGCCAAGCGCAAGGCCATCGGCGAAGAGTTCATAAGGGTCTTCGAGGAGGTCGCGAGAGACCTCAAGGATACCAAGTTCCTCGTTCAGGGCACCCTCTATCCCGATATTATCGAGAGCGGTACCAAGGACGCCGCCCGCATAAAATCGCATCACAACGTCGGTGGGCTTCCCGAAGATATGGATTTCGAGCTTATCGAACCGCTCAGGCTTCTTTTCAAAGACGAGGTACGCGCGGTCGGCGAAGAGCTGGGCCTGCCCGAAG